>CBFHZM010000013.1:0-32205 GCA_965660195.1 Alphaproteobacteria bacterium | reverse complement strand
TATGCGTTAGAAGCGGAACCAGAGCGGCTCCGAGTATCATGATTAGCCCTGGGGGAATATTAGTCAGCATCATAATAATCCTTGTCACGCATAACAAACTCGCGGAGTAAAATGCCTGCTAGGACGATGCTGATAAAAGCGATGAATCCAAATAGGCCATAGAAAAGAGGGAAGGCTTCGGCCTCGCTGTAACTATGCCGATGAATAACAAACTCGCCGATCGTCAGCAGGACGCAAATTGCAAGTATGACGCGACTTGCCTTACGCCCCATTACGGCGAGTTCAGTATCTTTTTTGCTCATGGCAGAACTCCGTCAAGTGCGGGAATGTCAAACGAAGGAATGAAATAATCGACGTAGAAAAATAATGCGACCGACGCTAGTGCTGTCACGGCCAGCGGTAATACCATCGCCATGGGTGCTTCGGCATAGCTCTCGTCATCGCTCTTCGCTTTAGCAAAAAAGCCGCGCAAAACAGGCTGTCCGAGATAATATAAGCTGAGCAGAGATGACAGCATAAGAACAAACACGACCGCGACAAGATCAGCGTCGAGAGCGCCCAGCATCAGCATTAACTTAGTCCAGCTTCCACCAAGCGGTGGGATACCAATAATCGACAAGGCCCCGAGTGCGAAACAGGTGAAGGTAATCGGCATGCGCCGTCCCAAGCCGTCCATATCTCTGATGTCGTTCAGATGATGGGCGACATAAATAGCGCCAGCACAGAAGAACAGGGTTATTTTGCCAGCGGCATGCATCAGAATATGAACCGAGGCTCCCTGTATCGCCAGCGGCGTTGCTATCGCGGCGCCGAGAACAATGTAAGATAGCTGGCTAATGGTCGAATAGGCTAGGCGCGCTTTGAGGTTGGTTTTACTCATGGCGACGAAAGATCCAACCAAAATCGTGAAGCAGGCAACCCAGATTAACCATGAACTAGCGTCTGTTTCCAAAAGATAGTCCGTGCCGAAAACATAGATCACGACTTTGACAATCGAGAACACGCCGGCTTTTACCACTGCAACGGCGTGTAGTAGGGCACTCACGGGTGTGGGGGCTACCATGGCGGCTGGTAACCAGCGGTGGATCGGCATCAAGGCTGCCTTACCAATCCCAAAGGCAAACAGTCCCAACAGCAGCGGTGCGTAGCGCGGCTCAAGATGGTCAGCCAGAAACCCACCTAGTACAAAGCTCTGCGAGCCGGTTAGGGTCCAGGTCGCGAAAATTGCCAAGAATAAAAAGGCGATTGAGGTCGACACCAAAATGCCAAGATAGATGCGGCCCGAGCGAATTGAGTCGGCGTTGCCCTTATGTGTGACCAAGGGGTAGGTCGAGAAGGTCAGAATTTCATAAAAGACGAAAAGAGTTAATAGGCCATCGGCAAGCGCGATACCCATAGCGGCATGAATGGCGATGGCGTAAAAAAAGAAGAATCGCGTGTGGTTCTTCTCATGCGCACCCCGCATATAACCGACAGAATAAAGCGTGGCGAGCGGCCACAGGCTACCCGCTACCAAAGCAAAGAGAGCGCCCAGAGGTTCGGGCGAAAACCCGAGCGAGAGCGAGGGTGTTAACTGTGCAACCACCAATGTGGTGGCCATGCCATCTTGTACGGCAGTAAATAATTGGAACGCCATCCACGCGGTCACGACCCCAGTTACAATCGAAAAACCGTCGCGTAAGTTTTCGTAATGGCCAAGCAGAAGCGTGCCCGCGGCCGCCACGAGCGGCAGCGTCAAAAGGCCGATAATCAGACTGTCTAAATCCATTACTGCACTCCGCTGATAAGGGCATCGGCCGCTTGCGAGGCCGCGGCGACAATTGTTTCTGCCTGCACGCCAAAGTAGATTGTGGCCGCGACTAAGATCCAAGCACCCAGCCATTGGGCAGGGCTTTCTGTGACCTTAACGGCGCGCGCGGGGCGTTCGTGCATGTACAGGGCTTCAACCATTTTCCAAATATAAACTAAGGCCAGAGCCGAGCTCACAACTGTCAACCCGGCGACGATATAAGCCCCCGCATCAACTTGCGCACTGATCAGATAGACTTTGGATATGAAGCCTGCCGTCATGGGCACGCCCAGAAGGGCCAATCCACCAAATAAAAACGCTGCCGAAGTGATCGGCGCTTGTCGGCCTACCCCACGAATGCTGGTTAGCGTGACCTTGCCGAGTTGCGCCGCTAAAGCCCCGATAGCGAGAAACAGCGCGCCCTTCATCAAAGCATGATTAAACAAATGGATCATCGCTGCCGTGACGCCTGCTTTGGTCCCAAGTCCAAGGCCAATGGCCATATAGCCGAGCTGGGCGATTGAGGAGTGGGCGAACATGCGCTTCAAATCAGTCTCAGTAATGGCCGCAATGGTCCCTGCGAATGCACCGATGATGCCGAGCCCGAGGAGTACAAGGGCAATGACATCAAGCATACCAGGGAAGTCGACGCCAAAGACGCCGAACAACAGCCGGATCAACACATAAACCGAAACCTTGGTCGCTGTCGCCGCCATCAATGCCGAAACCGCAGATGGCGCCGTCGAATAGGCTGGAACTAGCCAGAAGTGGAACGGGAAGAGTGCCATTTTTAGGAACAGCCCAAGGGCGATAAAGCACAGCGCGGCAAAGCCCGTATGCGTGTCGCCGATCATTGGTAAGCGCGATGCCAAATCGGCAAGGTTCAAAGTACCCGTCAGCATATACAGCAAGCCGAGCCCTATGACATAAAACGTTGCGCCCAGTGTACCCATGATCAAGTAGTTAAAGGCTGCGGGCAGGGCTCTGCGATCGCGCCCAGCGCCCATCGCCACAAGCGCATAAGCTGATAGCGACGAAATTTCCAGAAAGACGAAAATGTTGAAGGCGTCTCCCGTTGCGACTTGGCCCATCATGCCAGCAATGGTCAATAACCATGCCGTATAGAATAGGGTCTGGTCGCGTGGATCAATTTCTCTTTCCACCATTGAGCGCGCAGCATAGGTGACAACCACGGCGATGCCGGAAATTACCGGCATTACATAGGCATTGGCCGCATCAATGACATAGACAATCCCAATCGGCGCTGGCCAGCTGCCCAGTTCATAGGTGATTGATACGCCCAGCATATGGACAATCGAGAACAGGTGAACCGACAGAAAAAAAGACGTTATTGTCGCCAGCATGGCGATTAGCCACGCGACATCGCGTCTGCCCGATAGCACAGCTAACGGGGCTGATAAAAGCGGAATGATAATTTGCAAAATCGGTGCATGTTCAATCATGAGCTTGCCTCCGCTTGCGTATCAGCATTTACGGCATCGATGATGTCATCCTCTTCGATGGTATTGAAGGCTTCGCGTATGCGGATAATCAAGGCGTAGCCGACCGCCGTCGTGGCAACCCCCACCACAATTGCTGTAAGGATAAGAACATGCGGTAATGGGTTTGAGTAGGCAGTGTTCGCGTCGCCCGTCAAAATTGGCGCCGTGCCATCGGTGAGTTTACCCATCGAGATGTAGAGCATGAACACAGAAGTTTGAAAAATATTCAACCCAACCATTTTTTTGATCAAGTTGCCGCGCGCGATCACCGTGTAAAATCCAACCATCATCAAAATGATGACCAACACGTAGTTCCATTGTGTCAGAAGCAGATCAATATTCATGATTTTGCCCCTTTGGCTGCTGGCTTGCGGGCGCGGCTTGCCCTTGGTTTTGCGGTGGCTTCTGAGGAAGCCTCTTTGCCGTCAAAGGTCAGAAGGCGTGCATGCTCGGCGCGCATGGCGAAGGCGAAGAACAACCCCACCATCACCGACGCGACGGTCAGACCTACCCCCAGCTCAACGAGGAGAATGCCGAGATGTTGTCCCGCCACGGGGTCGCTTGAAAGGACATTGTAATCGAGATAATTGCCGTCAAGAAACAAGCTCGCGACGCCTGTCCCACCGTATATTAATAGGCCGAGTGCGATGCATTGCAGATTTAATTTGGCTGACCAAACGTGGCGGCCGCGATTAACGCCAAAGACGATCGCGTTTAAAATAAAACCGACGGCAAAAATAACGCCGGCCTGAAAGCCACCACCGGGTCCATAATCGCCATGGAATTGAACGTATAGCCCGTAAAGCATGATCGACGGGATCAAGACCTTCGAGACAACGCGAATGACGGGATCATCATGCATTTTTTAACTCACTCGTATTAATTCTTCTTCCGGGTCCAGCCCGTTAGAATCAGAAAGACCGCAATGGCCGCTGTAAAAATAACTGCTGTTTCACCCAAAGTGTCGAAGCCGCGATAGGAGGCCAAGACCGAGGTTACGATGTTCGGCACGCCAATTTCGCTGCCGCTTTGTTCGATATAGTGGGGCGCAACATGATTGTGAACGGGCGCGGCGTCGGATCCATAATGCGGCATGTCGAGAACGGCAAGTAGTAACAACAAGCCAGCTCCTAAGGAAATGGTCAGGGCCATCGGTTGCACAGGTCGTGCTTTCTCTTCGCGCGCCACATGGCTCAACGTGGCCAAGGCCAGCACCGTTGAAACGCCGGCGCCAACAGCAGCCTCGGTAAAGGCAACGTCAACAGCATCGGCAACAACAAACCATGCCGCTGCCGAGAGCGAATAGGCCCCAGACAAAATAATGACGGCAAATAATCTATGCTGTTGGATAACCATAATGCCAATAAAGGCGAGCAGGCCCATGAGGCAGGCATTTACGATGAATTCACTCATGATTTTTCCTCCGCCGTCTCTCCTTGGCTGGCTTTGCGCGGTGCCCGCTTCAAGACAGGTTTCACGCCCGCCAGCCCAGCTGCTCGCGCAATGGCATGGGTGGCAGTGGGGCTCGTGAATACCAGCAAGGCGCCGATCAAAATTACGCGGACAGCGACCGTCCAATCTGGGGAAAGCAGCAGTAGCCCGAATAATACGAGGCCTGCACCGCCTGTATCAACAATGCCAGCGCCATGCATACGCTGGTACACATCGCCAAGTCGCACGAGGCCGAGCGCACCGAGAATAATTGCCAGAGCACCAAGCCCGAGCGAGATTACCGCAAGAGTTTTAATGAGAAGATCGAACAAATCCATCTTAGTCCTCCTGCTCGTCAAATCGTGGTGCGTGTTCGCTGAGGCTTCCAAAGCGGAAAAACTTCAAAACAGCGATTGTGCCAACGAAATTGAGCAAGGCATAGAGAATAGCAATATCGAGAAATTCTGGACGTCCAGCCCAAAATCCATGCACGGCAATTGCCAGTACGGCAACGGTGCCAATCGAGTTGACCGCTAAGACGCGGTCAAATGCCGTTGGTCCTAACATCGCACGAATGCAGGCCAAACCGACCGCAATGACCAGCGCCACCAGCACCACAGAGAGAAGCATATGTTCGATCACGCCGAGGCCTCCCCACCTTCGAGATAGGTAACTTGCCGGTCCATGGTGCCCTCGAGACAACCCTGCGCCAAATCAGATGTTAGCCCGTGGACCGTAATGGTTTTCCGATTGCCATTAACAGCGATGGCAACGGTGCCAGGCGTGAGGGTAATAAAATTGGCGTGGGTCACCAAACCAGCCCCCGTTTGTTGTGAGGTCTGGACAACAACTCGCGTCGGCGTCGCCGTGGCTGGATCCAAAATGACTTTAATCACATCAAGGTTGGATTTTAGGATTTCACCAATCAACCAAATCGTTACCATCGGCAAGCGGAGCAAAATTGATAGTGGCAAGCCTTCTTCGTCAAGAATACCCATCCGCGAAGCGATCAGAGATGCCCCCAGTGCGCTCAGGAATCCAAGTATCAGAAGAAGCGGAGTGTAATGTCCCGATAACAGTAGCCACAATGCATACAGCAATAGTGTCGAAACGGTTATGGCTTTCATCTGTCCCTCACTCTCAACTTGTTCTAGACAATTCGCGCCACGCGCGCGGCTTATCTTGGTCGACTATTGACCAGTGCTCAACTTAAAGAAATGACCCGTTTGGTCACTACCCATGACAGGCACGCGCGTCCGGTCGTCCATTTTGGAAATTTCTTCCCAATGTGCGGCGACATCTTCAGCGGTTGGGTTCTGCCCCAGATATTTGCCATGTGTTTCAACAATATAGGCTGCTGCGAAGGACCCAGCGCCGGCGCAAATAATGCGACCCGTCGGGGCATCTTCGGAACACATATAGATGACAGCCGGGGTGACGCTCTCTGGCGTAAGCATTTGTTCGGCCTCTGGCGGCATCAGGTCTGCCGTCATCCGGGTCCAAGCGACAGGCGCCAAGGCGTTGGCGTGAATATTGTCCTTTTGGCCTTCGAGTTTCAGCGTGTTGATGAAACCGACAACGCCAAGTTTTGCCGCCCCGTAGTTTGACTGGCCAAAATTACCATACAGGCCTGACGAGGAAGATGTGACTAGGATGCGGCCATAGCCTTGCTCTTTCATGATCGGCCAGACCGCTTTGGTTGGCTTGACCGAACCCATGAGGTGAACCCCAACGACGAACTCAAAATCGCCGATTTCCATTTTCGAGAAGCTCTTATCGCGCAAAACGCCTGCATTATTGACCAGAATATCGATGCGGCCAAAGGCGTCCATGGCTTGCTTCACCATATTTGCGACGCCAGCGTCATCGGTGACTGAGGAGCCATTGGCAATGGCCTCGCCACCTGCGGCTTTAATTTCTTCAACCACTTTATTGGCGGCATCTGAAGAGCCGCCAGAGCCGTCCAACGAGCCACCTAAGTCGTTGACGACAACTTTGGCGCCGCGCCGAGCAAATTCGAGAGCGTGCGAGCGGCCTAAACCACCGCCAGCACCGGTTACGATTGCAACTTTACCTGTGAAATCTAATGACATTTTGTCCTCCTGCGTTAGCGCAGATTTCTACATAGGCATCGGGCTTGGTCAAGTCGAAGTGAGACGATTTACTGTTGGTAATTTGGCGTTTAGGCGATGTGTCGCAAGCTGGGGTTGGTGAGCAACTCACGCCTATGCAGCTCTTGAGCAATTAGCGCATAGGATGTGCGACGGGCTTCAGCGTCTGGTGTGATGGTGACCAAGAAAAACTCGTCAACATCATGTAACTTCTGCCGTTCGATCAGATGCGCGGCAACTTGGCTTGGCGTCCCCGATAGGCTGCGCGCGCGAACCTGATCGAGTATGAGCTTCTCTCGCTCGCTATAAGAATGCGCGGCGGCCTCTTCGAGCGTTGGGAAAATGCCGCTTTGTCCTTGCAGAAAACGAACCGCCCAGAGATTGCGCGAGGCGGCATAATCAGACGCCGCTTCCTCGGTGTCCGCCGCCAACGCTGAGAGGGCAAAGCCAACAAGCGGGCGAGGGCAGTTTCGCGAGGGTTTGAAGTGCTGGCGATAGATATCAATGGCGTGCTGTCCGTCTTCGCCGCCAATAAAATGCGCATAAACATAGGGCAGACCAAACTGCGCGGCATAGATAGCACTGTCGCCGCCCGATCCGAGGACCCAAATCAACGGCGCGGCACTTCCTGTCGGTTGAGCGTGCAATGTTCGATAGGGGTGATTATCGGGCCAGCCGCCCGCCTCACCCGCGAGACCTTCGGCGTCGTCGAGAAATTGCCGCAGCATTTCAAGCTGTTGTGGAAACACGTCGGGTGGCCAAGCCTGCGGGCCAGCTTGCAACGCGGCGCTGGTGCGCGCATCACCACCCGGTGCGCGCCCGATGCCCAAGTCGATGCGGCCAGGCGCTAGGGTCGCCAGCATACGAAATTGCTCAGCGATTTTCATGGGGCTGTAATGGCTGATCATGATGCCGCCAGAGCCAATTTTAATCTTCGACGTGCGCGCCGCTAAATGCGCCATTAGAATCTCGGGGGCGGCACCTGCAAATGCTGACGTGCTGTGATGTTCGGCAACCCAAAAACGATGATACCCTTGCTGCTCGCAAAACTGCGCCAGCGCGGCGGTTTCATGAATCGCTTCGGTTGGTGACATGCCAGACGCGATCGGTGATTGATCTAAAACGTTAATGTGAAACTCAGACATTACCAAAGTCTATTCCCTCGGCGCAAAATGTCAAAAGCCTGCTAAGGCAATTTCGTCGCAGGGAAAGAAGATGGCTTGTGTCGCAAAACGCTTTGACTAATCTCGTTTGATCGGCATTACTTGCAGAATACCATAATCATAGTTACGGGAGCGTTGCACATGTATGAAGAATTAAGACAAGTTTGGGCGGAAATGACGGGCCCTGACAGTCTCTTCGCGATTACCGAAACCGAAGTTCGCGGTGAAACTCTGAAAACCTATGCAATGGCGCCCAATAGTCTCCGCGATATTTGGATGCTGGCAGCGGGGTTCGCTGACCGCGAATATCTGGTTTATGAAGAAGAAGTTTGGACTTATGCAGATGCGCATGCAGAAGCGGCGTCGATTGCTAACTGGGTACAGTCTCAAGGTATTGTATCCGGCGATCGCGTGGCGCTGTCCATGCGGAACTATCCAGAGTGGAGCCTATGGTATTGGGCTATGGTTTCGATCGGCGTCACCGTCGTGGGAGTCAATGCGTGGTGGGTAACCGATGAGCTTGATTATGGCCTCCATGACTCGGCGCCGAAACTGCTGGTCGTTGACGAGGAACGGTTAGCTGTCTTTGAACCGCTTCGGGAAAAATATGCGGACATCAAGCTTGTCGGCGTGCGTTTCTCAAAACCTGTAGAGGGTGTGACAGCGCATAGTGATATTAAGGCTGTGGGGGGTGCCATGCCCGAGGTGGCGATTGACCCCGATAGCGATGCCTGCATCTTTTATACATCGGGCACCACAGGTCGTCCGAAAGGGGCGCAGCTTACGCAGCGCGGTTGCGTTCTTAATGTGATGAATATTGCGTTCATGAACTTGGTGGTAACACGCGCCCTAGCGCGTAAAAATGGCACCGAGGACAGCTTACCTGCTCCAGGAGCGGGGCCCATAACGGTGACGCTAGTAACGACACCCTTGTTCCATGTGACGGCGAATAATTGCGTGATGCAACCGGCGACGCTGACGGGCGGTAAAGTGATCCATATGTATAAATGGGATGCTGGCGAAGCACTCAAAATTATCGATAAACACAAAGTCACGGGCTTGAGCGGCGTACCGGTCATGTCGCGTGAGATTATCGGCCACCCCGATTTCCATAAATATGACACATCGAGCCTAACGGCCCTCGGAGGCGGTGGTGCGCAGTTGCAGCCTGACCTCGTCGGAAAAATTGGCGAGGCACTGAAAAATGGAAAGGCCGCAACAGGGTATGGTATGACCGAAACCTGTGGCATTATTTCGGCTGTGTCGCAAGATTACTTTATCGACCGTCCTTTCAGTGCGGGGCCGGCCGTTCCAACGCTCGAAGCCAAATGTATCGACAGCAGCGGGAAAGAGGTCGCGCAAGGCGAAATTGGCGAGCTCTGCGTTAAAGGCGGCAATGTCATTAAAGGCTATCTCAATCGTCCTGAAGCGACGGCCGAGACCATTCAAAATGGTTGGTTGCGCACGGGAGATATTGCGCGCATTGACGAGGACGGGTTTATCTATATCGTCGACCGGGCCAAAGATATGGTGCTGCGCGGCGGCGAAAACGTCTATTGCGCCGAGGTGGAGTCTGCGATTTTCAAACATCCTGCCGTTGCCGAATGCACTGTTTTCGGTGTGCTCGATGACCGTCTTGGTGAGGAAGTGGGTGCCGCTGTCGTGGTTGCTCCGGGAGAAAGTCTAACCGCCGATGACTTGCGCGCCCATTGCGCCAGCTTGATCGCGAAATTTAAAATTCCACGTTATATTTGGTTGCGCTCTGAGCCACTGCCGCGCAATGCCAGTGGAAAGTTCTTGAAGCGTGAATTACGCGACACGCTTGAAGTGGCCGACGCTTCCTAGGAGCGGAGCGAGGGGAGCAAATCCCCTTTCAGGGCTTCAAGGACAGCGGGGAGTTCGCTATAGGCATCGATAATGGCATCAGCGCCGAGCTCCTCGAGCGAGACGCGGCGATATCCGAAACTCACGCAGATGCAGGCGACATTCGCGGCGCGCGCGCTTTCTGTGTCGGCTTCGCTGTCGCCGAGCATGATGGCGCGGGCCGGATCGACGCCGAGGCGCTCCAGCGCTGTGGTAATCGGTAAGGGGTCGGGCTTGCGCGCGACCAGCGTGTCGCCGCCAATCAACAGGTCAAAAAACTGATGCAGATCGAGACGAAACAAAAGTTTTGCAGCTAAGCTCTCGCGCTTATTGGTGATGACTGCGAGGCGCATATTCTGCGCTTTGGCATTTTCTAAGATTTCGCGAACGCCATCAAACACGGTGGTATAATCGTCAATATGTTGATCATAATAATCGACGAATTGCTCCGTGGCTTCATCGAGTTGGGTATCGCTGATCGCAAAGTCGTGAACCGCGAAGCCGCGTTGCAAGATTGCCCGTGCACCGCCGCCGATCATATGGCGCACCCGATCCGTCGCGACATTGGGGCAACCGTAACGCGCCAGGATGACATTCATGGTCGCATGCAGGTCGCCATGGGTATCGGCGAGTGTGCCGTCGAGGTCGAATAAAAGGGCGCTGGGGTGCATGAGGCTTTCCATCTGAATCAAAGTTTCGCATAGTTGTAGCTTAGCCTGTCCTTGCGTGCTACACGGAATTCACTATGGCTTTGCAGCATCTTATCTTCGTTGTTTTCATTTGCCTCGTCTGGGGATTTACCTTCGTCGCTGGCAAAGCAAGTGTTGTTGAGTTGCCGCCAATTTTTTTCACGGGCCTAAGGTTCTTGTGTCTTTCGCTTGTTTTGGCGCCATTTTTAAAGCCGGTGCGCGGCTATATGCGCCACATTTTTCTGATTTCTCTATTGATGGGATCGGTCCATTTCTCGCTATTTTATGGCGGCATGTCGCTGGCATCCAATGTTTCTGCGGTGGCGGTGGCGACGCAATTGGCGGTGCCCTTCAGCACAATTTTGTCGATCTTTTTTCTTGGGGAATATGTCGGCTGGCGCCGATGGTTTGGCATCGCTATTTCGTTTTTGGGGGTGGTCGTGATCAGCTTTGATCCCGCGATCATTGACGAGCGCTTGGGGCTCTTAATGGTTGTCGGAGCAGCGCTTGCGGGTTCCATTGGTATGGTGATTATGAAGCGCATTACCCATACAGGCGTGTTTCAGATGCAAGCTTGGGTTGCTACCTTTAGTTGGCCGCTTCTGTTTATTTTCTCTGTGATGTTTGAGCAAAACCAGATGACCAGTTTGATGAATGCGAGCTGGATGGCGATTGGTGGCATTTTTTATACGGCGCTTGGCGCCAGTCTGGTCGGACATGCTGGCATGTATTACTTGGTGCAACGCTATGATGTCTCGCTGGTTTCGCCTTTGACGCTACTGGCACCGGTCTTCGGCATTAGCTTCGGTGTCTTATTGTGGGGCGATGAGCCAGGTATTCGGTTTTGGCTCGGTTCAGTGCTGACCTTGTTTGGCGTTTTGGTGATTGCCTTGCGTCGTAAAGAAATGCCGGCCGTGAATGCAAATTTATAAGCGCTGAGCCTTGCGACAGATACTAAGAGTAATAAAAATAAGAACTGAGGTGATTTGATGGTTGATATTCATAAAGTGCCGTCGCCAAATTTTGGCCGTCGCAGTGCTGGTCCGATCAATATGCTGGTGGTTCATTATACGGCCATGGAGAGTGCTGAAGCCGCTCTCGCGCGGCTTGTAGATCCCGCGGCCGAGGTTTCAGCGCATTATCTAATTGCGCGGACGGGTGAGATTCATCAGCTGGTCGATGAAGCCAACCGCGCTTGGCATGCTGGGGTAGCGCAATGGGGGCGTTACAAGGATGTCAATTCGCGGTCTATTGGTATAGAGCTCGATAATATCGGGGCTGATGATCGAGGCGCATTTGTTGATTTTTCCGATGTTCAAATGCGGTCCCTCGGCGATCTTATGCGTGATATTCTGGCGCGTCATAAGATCCCCGCCCGCAATATTGTAGGGCACTCAGATGTCGCGCCGGTGCGCAAGCAAGATCCGGGCAATAAGTTTCCGTGGCGTCATTTTGCGGAAGTTGGGATCGGGGCTTGGCCAAATGCTGTCGCTGCAATAGACGCTCGTACTCTCGCAACCGGCGATAGCGGCTCGTTAGTGCGACGCTTTCAGCAGAGTCTGCGCCGCTATGGATACGGCTTGCGGGTCGATGGCCAATATGGGCCTGAAACCCGGGCTGTGGTGATCGCGTTTCAACGCCATTTCCGCGCCAGCCAAGTCGACGGCATTGGCGACAGCGAAACGCAAGCTATTTTGCAAGCCTTATTGCGTGACGCTTGACCTTCGGGTCGCGACAGCCTAGGACGAAAAGGTCAGAGGGTCAGGCGATCGCGCTTCTTCGGAGGTGAGGAAAGTCCGGGCTCCACGGAAATACGGCGCCGGATAACGTCCGGCCGGAGCAATCCGAGGGAAAGTGCCGCAGAAAGTAAACCGCCCTGCTTGCAGGGTAAGGGTGAAAGGGTGCGGTAAGAGCGCACCGCATTGGCGGTAACGTCGATGGCATGGTAAACCCCGCCGGGAGCAAGACCAAATAGGAACGGCGCATGATCTATTTTCGGATCGCTGTTCGGGTAGGTCGCTGGAGCTAATCGGTAACGATTGGCCAAGATGAATGGTCGCCCGCGCCTAGCGCGACAGAACCCGGCTTATCGACCCTCTGACATTATCTACAAACCTGATCGGCCTCGTTTTCGGGGGATATAACTGCGGCGTCAAAGGCCGCAGGATTCTGCGCCTTTCCCAGATTTAGATAGCATATTCCCATTGACACCCATATATGCCCATGCTATCCCATAAGTACTCATATTATGGTTTGGCCAGTGTGGGGCAAGGCTGTGGGAGCTCAAGACGATGTTTATGTCAACGGTGACGGCGAAAATAGATGCCAAGGGGCGGGTCTCGGTGCCCGCGCCTTTGCGCGCGGTTATTGCTTCACAATCGCCTGAGGCGAGTGGCCAGCCTGGTATTTTTGTCTACCCGTCCTTCACACTGGATGCCCTAGAAGGCGGTGGCCGGGGCTTGATGCAAAATCTGAACGCGATGGTTGATCAGCTAGATCCTTTTAGCGAAGAGCGCGATGCGCTGGCAGCGTCCTTATTTGGTGACAGTTATCATTTGGCCTTTGATGCCGATGGGCGTGTCAGCTTGCCTGAGCCCTTAATGCAACACGCCATGATCACGACGCATATGTGTTTTGTTGGTCTGGGTGAAAAGTTCCAAATCTGGGAACCCGAACGCTTTACTGCCTTCCGCGCTGATGCGCGCCGCAAGGCACTGGAAAACCGTAATTTATTACGGTCCTTGTCGGCTGGACAGAGGGAGGGGCAGTAATGAAGGGGCGGCGCGAAGCACCCGTGTCGCCGCAGCGCCCTCATCTGTCCGTGATGTTGGATCAGGTTTTGGAGGTGCTAGCGCCAAAAGCGGGTGAGACCTATATCGATGCCACGTTCGGCGCCGGCGGCTATAGCGAGGCGTTTTTGCGGTCCGCTGATTGCTCGGTGATTGCGATCGATCGTGATCCCGACGTCATGCCACATGTACAGCGCTTACAACAAGATTATGGCGAGCGCTTTCAATTCATTGCGGGCGCTTTTGGCGACCTTGTTGATCTGTTGCGCGCAGCAAATATCGATGCGCTTGATGGGGTTGTTTTGGATTTAGGTGTCTCTTCCATGCAGTTGGATCAGGGCGATCGCGGCTTCAGCATTCGTAATAATGGGCCGCTGGATATGCGGATGAGCCGCAATGGCTTAAGCGCATTCGATGTCATAAATGAATTCGCTGTTAACGATTTGTCGCGCATCCTTGCCGTGTATGGCGATGAGAGGCGGGCGCGGGCGATTGCCAAGGCGATCGAGCGGGCGCGGCAAAAAGGGGCGATCGAGACGACGGCAGAGCTCGTAGATATTGTCACAACGGTTTTGGGGCCACACCGTGGTAAGGGGGCGCATCCAGCGACCCGCACATTCCAAGCCATTCGTATTTTTGTCAATGACGAGATCGGCGAGCTGGTGCGCGGGTTAGAGGCGGCCGAGCAACTCTTGGCGCCAGGCGGGCGTTTGGTGGTTGTTAGCTTTCATTCGCTGGAAGACCGTATTGTCAAAAAATTTCTAGCTGAGCGTGCCGGACAGACGGGACGGGGGTCACGCTATATGCCCGAGGCGCCCAGCCGTCCCGCGAGTTTTCACGGTGCGCGCTCCATCGCTGCAAATGAGTCTGAAATTGCCATTAATCCACGGGCCCGTTCGGCGCGGCTGCGGGTTGCCAGTCGCACGGCGGAAAGCGCTTGGCCAACCGAAGTACTACCGGCCTCGCTAGCGGCTGTTCAGGAGATGGTGCAATGATCCGGACGCTGAATATTTGCTCAGTCTTGTGTTTAATTGGTTTGCTCGCCGTACTGTATCATGTTCGCTACAGCGCCGCGGCAGAAGCTAAGGCTTTGCGCGATCTTGAGGCACAAATTTTGGAGGAGCAACAACAGGCGCAGATTTTGCGCGCCGAATATTCGGGACTGTCAGACCCTGCGCGTTTGTTAGCTTTGTCGAAGCTGCATCTCGGGCTTGAGTATGCTTCGGGCGCGCAACTGCTCGCAGCTGTCGAGGAGAAGAACATGCAGACCGTCAAGTTGTTGCGCCTCGGAACGGCGGAGTTACGCTAATGGCCCGCCGCCCCACCACTATTAAACCAGGGGGCGACTGGGCGGCCTATCGATCTGACTTGGCGCGGCTAGACGCTGCCAATCTCGAGTCTCTCGCGGTTGCGCGGACCCGTCGGCGGACTCGCTTGGCCATTTTCTTATTCTCTCTGGTCTTTGGTGTATTTGCAGCGCGGCTCGTTGACCTTACTTTTTCCGTCCAATCGCAAGCTCATGCAGCAGCTCGATTGCCGCAAGAAACTTTTTCGCGTCCGGATATTATTGATCGCAACGGTCGGGTTTTGGCGACCAACATTGTGCTGTCGAATTTGGTCGCCCTATCGGCGCAGATTGAAAACCCAGATCAAGTTTTGGCTGAGTTGCAGCGCACACTTCCCGACATCGATTTTGCGCGTTTCTTGCCGACCATGAAGCGCGGGGTGAATGTGCGCTTGGCAACACGTCTGACGCCGGCACAAAAGCAAGCTGTATTGCGTTTGGGTAACCCTTATTTGCAGTTCAACGATGTTGTCGTTCGCGTTTATCCCAGCGGAGCAACGACTGCCCATATCACGGGGTTTGTCGATGTCGATCAAAAAGGGCTGGCTGGTCTGGAGTATTTCATCAATGATTTGCAGGATTGGTCTCGGCCCGTCCGCACCACGATTGATCTTCGTGTCCAAACCATTATGCATGATGTTCTGCTGAACGGTTTGCATATGTTTCAGGCCAAGCGCGGCGCCGCGATTATGATGGATGTCGCGAGCGGCGAAGTGATCGGGATGGTGTCGGGCCCAGATTATGATCCGAATGATCCTGATCAAACCGGTCAAGAACCGCATTTTAACAATGCCACCCAAGGTCAGTTTGAACTGGGGTCGGTCTTTAAAATTTTCACCGTCGCCATGGGGTTGGAATTTGGTTTGATATCGTCCGATATGACCTTCGACACCTCGGAGCCGCTTCATTTTGGAAAATTTCAGACCGACGATGTGCATCCGCAACGGCGGCCACTGACGCCAGCGGAAATTTTGATTTACTCCTCTAATATAGGATCTGCCAAAATTGCTAAATTGGCGACAGCTGATCAGATTAATGAATTCTGGGTACGGTTGGGCTTATACGATAACCTCGACCTGCCGCTGTTGGAGAGGACGACAACAAAATTTCCTGCCCGGTTCGGTGAAGCGGAGCAAATTACCACGTCTTACGGCCACGGCATTGCGACCTCGCCGATGCATTTTCTGTCGGCGGCCGCCGCGATTATGAATGGCGGTGAGTATCATCGTCCGAGTTTATTCCCTGTTGAACGACCGATTGGACAGCGTGTGGTTTCACCTGAAACCAGCAGCAGTTTGCGCGCCATGTTACGCCAGGTGGTTGAGCGAGGGACCGGTAAAAATGGTGAGGCGGATGGGTATTACGTCATTGGCAAAACTGGCTCAGCCGACAAATCAATAGCGGGCGGTTATTCGGCAGATAAAATTATAGCGAGCTTCGTAGCCGCTTTTCCGCAAGATCGGCCTCGTTACGCCGTGATGGTTATGCTCGATGAGCCTCAAGCCACGGAACAAACCCATGGGTTGAATTATTCTGGTTGGAACGCGGCGCCTTTGACGGCCAGAATTATTGAACGAGCCGCCCCGATTTTAGGCATCATGCCGCAATCTCCAGAGCTTGCTGCTCTCAATGCGCAAGCTGCGGCGATGCCGAGACTGGCGCGAGGACACGAAGATGCGCCTCAATGATGTTCTAAGAGATACAGGCCTGCAAGGCCCCGAACTGGAGGTGTTGGGGCTGACGGCTGATAGCCGCGAGGTTCTCCCTGGTTTCCTGTTTGCGGCGCTCGATGGTGTAAAATTAAAGGGCAGTGCATTTATTGATCAAGCCATCGACCGCGGCGCGCGAGCGATTATAGCGGGCGACGTGCAGGGGCAAAAGTCTGTTCCCGTTCTGGCGCACGAAAATCCGCGTCAGGCGCTGGCCTTATGTGCTCGCAATTTCTTTGAATTTTTGCCGGCGACTATGGCGGCGGTGACCGGAACCAATGGTAAGACATCTGTGGCTACCCTGTTGCGCCAAATTTGGACGCATGCTGGCCACAAGGCGGCAAGTCTTGGGACATTGGGCGTTGAGGCCGACGGCTACCACGCTGCTTTAATGCACACTACGCCGGACCCGGTTCGGTTGCATGCGGCGCTACGTGATCTTGTTGCTCTTGATGTGAGCCATTGTTGCATGGAGGCGTCGAGCCACGGTCTCGCGCAAAACCGTCTCGACGGCGTGCGCGTTGACTGCGCGGGTTTTACGAATTTGACGCAAGACCATATGGATTATCACGGTTCATTTGACGACTATCGCGAAGCCAAGTTTCGCCTTTTTATGGATGTGTTGACCCCAGATGGCGTGGCGGTGGTGAGTGTAGGTTCGGCTGTTGGCCAAAGCTTGGCGTCGATACTGCAACAGGCGGGTCGGCGCGTCGTCACCGTCGGAGCACCAGAGGCGACGTTGCATGTCGTCGGTGGTGATATGACGGCGACGGGCCAAGCAGTGCAAATTCTGTGGGATGGCGAGCGCCACGATAGTTTTATGCCTTTGGTGGGTGCGTTTCAGTGCGAAAACCTGGCCGTTGCGCTGGCCATGGCCGTGGCCACGGGTGTTGAAAAAGACGCGGCTTTGGCAAGCGTGCGTAAACTAGGTGCGCCGACGGGTCGGATGCATTATGTCGGAGCCAGTGCTGCTGGCGCGCATCTCTATGTTGACTATGCTCATACGCCCGATGCGCTCGAACGGGCCTTGGTGTCGCTTCGGGCCCATTGCGTGGGGCAGCTGCATGTTGTGTTTGGTTGCGGTGGTGACCGTGATACGGCTAAGCGTCCGATGATGGGTGCAATCGCTTGCGCGTTGGCCGATCACATTATCATTACCGATGATAACCCGCGTGGCGAGGTGCCAGCGTCTATTCGTGCTCAAATCCGAGGTGCCTGCGATGGTGCAACGGAAATTGCGGATCGCGCCGAGGCCATCAGGTCAGCTGTGCAAGCCGCTGGCGCTGGCGATATTATTCTGATTGCTGGCAAAGGCCACGAGCAGGGCCAGATTATCGATGGTCACGTTTTACCATTTAGTGATCTTGATGTTGCGCAGGCCTTTCTCGCAGAAGGGGGGCGCGCATGAAGCAAGTGCCGCTCTGGAAAATATCCGAAATTGTTGCAGCGACCGGCGGGCTCTGTGACAGGGAGGGCGATATTTTCGGGCTCTCGATTGACACCCGTCAGATTGCACAAGGCGACATGTTTATTGCTTTGTCCGATAAACGCGATGGTCACACATTTTTGGAGAATGCGCTGGTGTCAGGAGCGGCGGCCTTCTTGGTTGAAGACGGTAACCCGCATCTCGATGCTTTCGCGGCGCAACATCCGGAAGCAAATCTTATTCGCGTGCCTCGGGTTATGACAGCGCTGTATGACTTGGCGCGCACGGCCCGCATGAGATCTACGGCACGAGTTATTGCAGTCACAGGTAGTGCTGGCAAAACTGGCGTCAAAGAGAGTTTGCGGTCGGTTTTGGCCTATTCGGGAAAAACCCATGCGGCTGAAAAATCTTTCAATAATCATATTGGCGTGCCGCTCACTTTGGCGCGCTTGCCGGCAGATGCCGATTTCGCTGTTTTTGAAATTGGCATGAGCGCGGCGGGTGAAATTGATCCCCTGTCGCGTCTGGTGCAGCCTGAAATCGCGATTATCACAACTATCAGCGCGGCGCATATCGAAGCGCTAGGGTCACTCGAAGCGATCGCGAGAGCCAAAGCTGAAATTTTCAAAGGCATGCCAGCGGGTGGTGCGGCAATTCTACCAACCGACAATGAGCAGTTTAACGTGCTCGAAGACCAAGCGCTGGCGCACAATCTCACAATCATACCCTTCGGCCGCACGGCGGATCTGGCGGCGCGATCGGGTGCTTATGTTTTGAAATCACGGGCGCATGCCGATTGCAGTTGCATTCAAGCCGATATTCTAGGTCAATCCATGACCTACAAAATCGCGCAGGCGGGTGATCACCAGGTCATCAACAGCCTTGCCGTTTTGGCGGCGGTGTCACTGGCGGGGGCTGATTTGGCGCTGGCGGGGCTTGAGCTGGCGCAAGTCGAGGCCATAGCGGGCCGTGGGCAACGCCATGTGCTGGCGTTACCAAATGGTTCGCGCTTCACCTTGGTCGATGAAAGCTATAATGCGAATCCAGCCTCCATGCAGGCTGCTTTGCTGACATTGGCTGCTATGCCAGTGGAAAAAGGCGGACGGCGTATCGCCGTTTTGGGCGACATGGCTGAATTAGGTGCGATGAGCGAAGCGCTTCACCGCGATTTGGCTGATGTTATTAATGAACAAAATATTGACTTGGCGTTTACCTCGGGCCGCTTCATGCAAGTCCTTCACGACAGGGTAACGCCAGCCAAACAAGCAGGTCATGTCACTAAACCAAACGATCTGATTCCTCTTCTCGAGCGGGAAATTCGGACGCATGACGTGGTTATGGTGAAGGGCTCGAATGCCAGCAAAATGGGGTTAATTGTCGATCACTTTTCGGCATACCCAAGTTTGCCTCAGGCGCGTCAGGTGGGGGCTTAATGTTTTATTATTTAATGACGACCTATTTCTCAGAAGTTCCAGGTGCGAATTTGTTTAATTACATCACTTTTCGCGCTGGCGGGGCAACCTTAACGGCTCTGGTCTTGAGCTTTGTTTTGGGGCCTTGGTTGATCAATTATCTTAAACGCATGCAGGGCAAGGGTCAGCCGATCCGAGAAGATGGGCCGCAATCTCATATTGTTGCAAAGGCTGGCACACCGACCATGGGTGGTTTGATGATCTTGCTCTCGGTTTTACTGGCCACATTCCTGTGGGGTAACCCGACCAATATAATTACTTGGGTTGTCGTTTTGACGACACTGAGTTTCGGTCTGCTGGGCTTTATCGATGACTATATGAAAATTAAATACGGTAATAGTCGTGGTGTCTCTGGGCGCATGAAGTTACTCGTTCAGTTTATTTTAGCGGTGATCAGCGTCTTTGCCTTGACCGAGCAAATGCCAACGGAGCTGGCCACTGGTTTTGCCTTCCCATTTTTTAAAGATGCTTTGGTCGTGTTGGGCATGCCGCTGTTTTTGCTCGTCGGATCGTTCGTGATTGTCGGGGCGTCTAATGCCGTCAACCTCACGGATGGCTTGGACGGATTGGCGATTGTACCAACATTGATCGCGGCAGCTAGTTTTGGCTTTATTGCCTACCTGGTGGGTAATGTTATTTTCGCTAACTACTTGCAAATCCATTATGTCCCTGGAGCTGGTGAGCTGGCCGTCTTCACGGCCGCCTTGATCGGCGCTGGCTTGGGCTTCTTGTGGTTCAACGCGCCACCCGCCATGGTTTTTATGGGGGATACAGGGTCGCTGGCGCTGGGAGCAGCGCTCGGCGCGATTGCCGTCGCCACCAAACACGAAGTTGTGTTGGCGATTGTTGGTGGCTTGTTTGTGCTCGAGGCAGTCTCGGTGATCGTGCAAGTTGCATCCTTCAAGCTCACGGGCAAGCGGGTTTTCCGCATGGCGCCCTTGCACCACCACTTCGAATTGCGAGGTTGGGCCGAACCCACGGTGGTGATCCGTTTTTGGATTATTTCTGTCATTCTTGCTTTGGTCGGGCTCGCGACCTTGAAGCTGAGGTAGGTCATGATCAAACTGCCTCATTATGACGGACGCATAGCGGTATACGGCCTTGGTCGGTCGGGACGCGCTGTTGCACACGCCTTAGTGACGGCAGGCAATGATGTTGTGGTCTGGGATGATCTTCCAGAGGCACGTGCCCAAGCGCGCGCCGATGGTCTTGCCTTGCAAAATCCGATCGAGGATATCAGCGCCATCCAGCGCCTAATTTTGAGCCCCGGCATTGCCCTAACGCATCCTGAGCCGCACCCCGTTGTAGCCGCTGTTCAGGCCCACAATATTCCGATCGAGGGCGATATTGATTTACTGGCCGACGCTATCCGTGGGCAAGTTAAGAAGGTGATCGCGATCACGGGCACTAATGGAAAATCGACCTGCACAGCCCTGGTTACTCATATTCTTCACCATGCCGGCTTGAATGCCACGATGGGTGGCAATATTGGCGTGCCAGTCGTGGATCTTGATGTCACGCCCGAAACGCTTTTGGTGCTAGAGTTATCGTCTTACCAGATAGATCTGTTGCATCGTCTGCACCCTGACATTGTCGTGCTCACCAATTTGACGCCGGACCATATTGATCGCCACGGATCGATGGAGGGCTATGTTGCGGCTAAGGCGCGCTTGTTTGAGCTGTTGGCTTCAGACGGTGCAATTATCAGTGGTGTCGATGGTAAATATGAACGTGCCCTTGTGGTGGCGCATCATGACAGCAAAATCATACGCGTTAGCACGCGAGGCCATAACGCCGAAATTCTTGCCGACGACGCCGAAATTAAAACCTTGGATGGTGCGTGCTTCCAGCTCCGTGACAATTTGCCAGGCCGACATAATGCTCAAAATGCAGCGTTGGCAATTGGAGTTTGCCAAACGCTCGGTTTGACGGCGGCACAGATCCAGCAGGGCTTGGATTGTTTTGCTGGTCTCGAACATCGCCTGCAGACGATTGGCATGCTGAACCGAGTGCGTTTCGTTAATGATAGTAAGGCGACCAATGCGGAAGCTTGCGGTCATGCATTGCGGGCTTTTGATAATATTTATTGGATTGCAGGTGGTCGGCCGAAATCGAGTGGCTTGTCGGGTTTGGAAGAAGACTTAAAGGGTGTTGCGCATGCCTATTTGATCGGCGAGGCGGCTAACTCTTTTGCGGAGTTTTTGACGCCGCTGAACGTACCGCACGAAATTAGCCATACATTGGGCGTTGCTGTCGAGCGGGCAGCTCATGATGCGCGCTGTGATGGCGGCGATGCCGTTGTGCTGTTTTCACCGGCTTGTGCGTCCTTTGATCAGTTTGCGAACTTTGAGGCTCGAGGACACGCCTTCCGCGATTATGTGATGCCAATTTTGCGCGGGGAGGACGCCCGATGAGTTACGTCTCGCGCGCAAACCGAAACATATTGGCTGATTGGTGGCTCAGCGTTGATCGTTGGCAATTGGGTCTTTGCGGCGCGCTGATTTCCTTCGGCTTACTAATGGCTCTGGCGGCAAGCCCAGAAGTCGCGCGGCATCACGGTTTACCGCTTTATCATTTTGCCTATAAGCAGTTGGTCTTCTTTTTTCTGGGCACGGGGTTGGCGATTGCGATTTCATGTCTGTCACCGCAAAATATTCGTCGCTTCGCACTTGTTCTGTTTGCGGTCAGCCTGATCGGGCTCGTGAGCACGCTTTTATGGGGTGTTGAAGTTAAAGGTGCGCAGCGCTGGATATATGTTGCGGGCGTCTCTATGCAACCATCAGAGTTCGTCAAGCCAGCCTTTGCTGTTCTGAGTGCTTGGTTGTTTGCGCGGCAAAATACCCAATTTGACAGCAGCGGGGCGCTTTATACCTTCGTCCTCTTAATTGGGTTGGCGAGCCTCTTATTGTTGCAACCCGACGTCGGTCAAATGACACTGCTGATATTGGTGTGGGTTTGTATCTATTTTCTCGCCGGAGCGTCTTTGCGCTTCTTGGCGATGCTGGGCTGTATTGGTCTGGCTCTGGGCTTCTTGGTCTACAGCGAAGTCGATCATGTTAGAAGCCGTGTTGATCGCTTTCTTGATCCAAGCTCGGGCGATACCTATCAAGTCGATAAGGCGATGGACGCTATCGCTGCCGGCGGTATCACGGGTGTTGGGCCTGGTAATGGGCAAGTCAAATCGATTTTGCCCGATGCGCACACAGATTATGTTTTCGCCGTTGCCGTTGAAGAGGGTGGATTTATTTTGGCAATTGCCATTCTCGCGACTTTTGCTGGCTTGCTGTGGCGCTGTTCGCTAGCAGTTTACCGCGAGGGACGCCACTGGGTGCAATTAGCGATTGCCGGTTTGGCCTGCTTATTCGGCCTGCAGGTATGCATTAATCTAGCGGTCAATTTAAATCTGATGCCGTCCAAGGGCATGACTTTGCCATTTGTGTCTTATGGTGGTTCTTCTCTACTTGCGACATCGATCACACTCGGGATGATTATCGGTTTGTCGCGCCGCCGCGGCAGTGCCGAGCGTGAGGCATCCGTGCATCTCTCTAAAATTCGGATTGTTGCGAGCCGCGAGGTGGTGTCATGAGAGCAGCCCCTTATATTCTTTTGGCTGCGGGTGGTACGGGTGGACATGTGTTCCCAGCCCTGTCACTGGCTGACGAGCTCGCGGCAAAAGACTACGCCGTACATTTTGTGACCGATCAAAGAGGTCAGCGTTATTTTGATGAGTCTCGGACGGAAAAACTTCATATTTTGCCAGCCGCAACCGTCTATGGCGGTGGCTTTTTCAAATTGCCATGGCGCATGATGAAACTACTATTCGGCATTTTTGTTGCCTTTATTATATTGGTGCGGGCTCGTCCGCGCGCGGTCGTTGGCTTTGGTGGTTATCCATCTTTCGCACCTTGTTTTGTGGCACGGTTTCTCGCCATTCCTGTTCTGGTCCATGAGCAAAATGCTGTGTTTGGTCGCGCTAACCGCTTATTGGCTAGGCTCGGGGCTTTTGTTGCGACCAGCTTTAGCGATACCTTGTTGCTGCCACGCTCGGCGCGCCGGCGCACACGCCGTACGGGCAATCCCATTCGACCCTTGGTGCGGGCTGAGATGCAGGGCGGCTATCGTTTTCTATCGCAGTCGCGTCCGTTCGATTTGTTGATATTCGGTGGCAGTCAAGGCGCATCGATCTTTAACCGTGTCGTGCCGCAAGCCATTGCCATGCTGTCGGTAGAGGAACGCCGTCGTTTGCGGGTAACGCATCAAGCGCAAACAAGTGATATGACGATGCTACTGCATGATTACAACGCGGCTGAAGTTTATGCCGAAATTCGAGACTTTTTCAGCGATATGCCACGCCGCATGCGCCGTGCACATTTGGTGATTTCGCGCGCTGGCGCTTCGACGGTTAGCGAACTTTCAGCCATCGGCGCCCCCAGCATATTGGTTCCTTTACCTGGTTCGCTTGATGCCGATCAATTGCACAACACGCGCGATTTGGTGAACCATGGCGGCGCTTGGGTGATGCATCAGAAGGCATTTGTACCGTCGCGTCTGGCTGCTTATTTATCACGTCTGATGGCCGACCCAGATAGATTGCGAGTGGCTGCCCAAGCTGCGCGTAGCTGTGGCGCGCATGACGCTGTCACCAAGCTTGGTCGCTATGTGCTGTGTCTGGCTAACCGGCAACCCGTCGAGATAGAGGCCCATGCATCGGCCTCGAGGATAGCACAATGAATGGGCCTTCAACGCATAGCGAACATCAGGCAGGGCACCTACGTCCAATCGGTCGGGTGCATATTGTCGGCATTGGTGGCATTGGCATGAGCGGTATCGCCGAAACTATGTGCGCGCTGGGCTATAGTGTGCAAGGCAGTGACTTGACCGATAATGCCAATGTTAAACGACTGCGCGAAAAGGGTATTAAAATCTTTATCGGACAGCAGGGCGAGAATGTCATTGATGCTGATGTCGTAACCATTTCATCGGCGGTTAAGGCGGATAATCCGGAAGTAGTAGCGGCGCGCGAGCGGTCTATACCTGTTGTCAAGCGCGCCGAAATGCTGGCTGAGCTGATGCGCTTAAAGCCATGTATCACTATTGCCGGTACACATGGCAAAACAACGACGACCTCGCTCGTGGCAGCGGTGCTCGACGGTGGCGCCCTCGATCCCACAGTTATTAATGGCGGTATTATTAATGCCTATGGTACCAATGCGCGTCCAGGATTAGGGCAATGGATGGTGGTTGAGGCTGACGAGAGCGACGGCACTTTTGTGCGTTTGCCTTCGACCATCGCAATCGTGACGAATATTGATCCAGAGCATTTAGAACATTATGGTGATTTCGACGCCCTAAAGCAGGCCTTCCGCACTTACATTGAAAACCTCCCCTTTTATGGTGTTGGTATAGTTTGTCTCGATCATCCAACTGTGCAGGAGCTAGTTGGACAAATCTCCGACCGCCGCCTCGTGACTTACGGCATCAACGAGCAGGCCGATCTGCGCGCGGTGAACCATCGCCCGAGTGATATCGGACAGGTTTTCGATGTCGAAATTCGCGATAAAAAAACTGATAATGTCGAGTATATGCGCGATGTGTCGCTGCCTATGGCAGGTCACCACAATATGCTCAATGCCTTGGCGGCTATTGCAGCTGGTCTTGAGCTTGCGATTCCGACAGAGCAGATCAAAGCGGGGTTAGCCGGTTTTGCGGGTGTCAAACGCCGCTTTACCCTCGTTGGGTCTTTTGCGGGCGCGCGCGTGATAGACGATTATGCGCACCATCCCGTTGAAATCACAGCCGCTCTGTCGAGCGCGAGATTGGTGAGTAAGGGGCGGGTAATTGCTGTTGTCCAGCCACACCGTTACTCACGTTTGCGCGATTTATTTGCCACCTTCTGTAGTTGTTTTAACGAAGCCGATCATGTGCTGGTTTTGCCCGTTTATGCGGCTGGTGAAAGCCCGCTCGCGGGATTTGAAGCAGGCGATCTGGCGCGCGGCCTTAAAACCCACGGTCATCGTAACGTGACGCTGGTGGAGAATGCTGACCAATTAGCCACAATGCTCGGCGAGGTCGTGCAAGCTGATGATCTGATTATTTGCATGGGCGCCGGCAGCATCTCGCAAATGGCCTATGACCTTGCAGCCCTCGATAGCAATACGACGGGAGGTGCTGCATGACCGCGACACACTCCAACCATCGCGCAGAGCTTCCGCATGTGCGGGGGCGTTATATGTTCGGCCAAGCTTTATCTGATCTGACTTGGTTCCGCGTGGGCGGCGCAGCCGAGACGATCTTCGTGCCTGCCGATCTTGATGATTTGATTGATTTCTTGCAAGCCCGAGACCCGGACCTGCCACTCACCGTTCTAGGTGCTGGCTCGAACACGCTGGTGCGCGACGGCGGTGTGCCCGGCGTGACCATTCGTCTGGGCAAGGCCTTTGCTGCTATCGAGCTGCGCGATGATGGCTCAGTCTATGCGGGTGCCGCCGCGCTTGATGTGGCGGTGGCGCGCTATTGTGCCGAGCACGCGCGTGCTGGGCTGGCCTTTTTTCGTGGCATCCCTGGCACTGTCGGTGGAGCGCTGGCGATGAACGCCGGCGCCTATGGTTTTGAGACCCGCGATAGTTTGATTTATGCCGAAGCCGTGACCCTTAATGGTCAGCGTTTGCGCTTAACCGCTGATGAGCTGGGAATGTCTTATCGGCAGAATAGCCGCGCTGCAGAGCTCATTTTTACAGGCGCCTCATTTTCTACTGAGGCGGGCGACCGCGCGACCATCGAGCAACATATGGCTGAGATTTCAGCGCAGCGCGAAACCAGTCAGCCGATTAAATCGCGCACTGGTGGCAGCACATTTAAAAATCCAGGTGGCGCAAATCCAGAAGGTCCGAAGGCGTGGAAGCTGATCGATGCGGCAGGATGTCGTGGCTTGCGCCAAGGCGATGCGGAAGTTTCGACACAGCACTGTAATTTCTTGATCAATCATGGCGGCGCCAGCGCCGCCGATATCGAAGCGCTTGGCGAGGCCGTGCGCGCCGCGGTGAAGGCGACATCGGGGGTCGAACTCGCTTGGGAAATTAAGCGCGTGGGGGTGCCGGCATGACGCATGTTGCAGTTCTCATGGGCGGATGGTCACCCGAGCGCGAAGTCAGTCTGGTGTCGGGTGAACAATGTGCCGTGGCGCTGGAAGCGGCTGGCTACCGGGTAACGCGGCTCGATGTCACGCGGACAGTGGCGCAAGATCTTGCGGCGTTAAAGCCCGATATTTGCTTTAACGCTCTGCACGGAAGTGGCGGGGAAGACGGTCTCATTCAGGGGCTGTTAGAGATCATGCAGCTTCCCTATACGCATTCCGGTGTTGCGGCTTCAGCTATCGCCATGGATAAACGGCGGTGCAAAATCATATTTGCCGAAGCGGGTATTCCCGTTGCTGCCGATAAACGTATTGGCTTGGATGATCTTACAGTCCATGCCTTCGATCAAGCTTATGTGATTAAGCCGATTTACCAAGGCTCGAGCGTTGGTATTGAAATTATTACGGATACGAGTGTGGCTGTGCCGAACCATGTGGTCGAGACCTGCCGCCCCTTTGGCAACGAGATGATGGCTGAGATTTTTGTGCCAGGGCGCGAGCTGACCTGCGGCGTGATGGGCGATGTTGTCTTTGATGTTCTAGAAATCACCACGGCACGCGGGTTCTACGATTATCAGGCAAAATATGAAACGGGTGGTTCGACCCATGAAGTGCCAGCACATATTCCGTCCGACATCGCGCAAGCCGTTCAAGCCTATAGCCTGACGGCGCATCGCGCGCTCGGTTGTCGGGGCGTTACGCGGACTGATTTTAGGTATGACGCCGATGGGTTTGGGCTGGTAGCGCTGGAAATTAACACACAGCCCGGCATGACGCCGGTTTCTTTGGTGCCGGAAATGGCGGCTCATCAAAATATTAGTTTCACAGATCTCGTTAAATGGCTGGTGG
This sequence comes from Alphaproteobacteria bacterium, assembly GCA_965660195.1. GTDB lineage: Bacteria > Pseudomonadota > Alphaproteobacteria > RS24 > RS24 > JAYODZ01. Next base: position 4,935 of record CBFHZM010000013.1, on the reverse strand, counting down.
AGGATGCCTCATGTCTAAGGTGAAAAGTAAAACGCGCTCTAAGCCATCGAAGGCTAGTGCGACATTGACGCAGGGGCTGGGGCGCTTCTTGGCGCTGGCGGCACAAATCCGCCACATCGGCTTTACTGGCGCTTTGCTCGTCGCCCTTTTGGGGGTTGTGATTTACGGCAATCAGAACCGCGATGAGCTTTTGATTGCCATGGCAAAGGTGGGCTTTGCGGTTGACGATATCACGTTGGTCGGGCGCTACCGCACGCAACGACAAGATATTATTCGGGTTTTAGAAATTACCCCAGGGGCGCCGATTTTGGCGATCGATCTGGTCGAGAAGCAAGCGCGGTTGGAGCTTTTGCCTTGGGTGAAGACGGCGCGTATCGTCCGTCGCTTGCCCAATTTATTGCATGTCGAATTGATTGAGTTTGAGCCATTTGCACGCTTATTGCGCGACGGCGAAACCAATTTAATCGACCGACGGGGGCAAAAGATTATCTCGGACGCCAGTGATGGCTTCCGTCATCTGCCGATCATGCGCGGCGCTGGCGCCGAGTATCAGGCCGCTTCGCTGCTAGATCTGCTCGATAATTATCCGGTTATCCGCAATCGTTTAACGGCAGCGCACTGGGTGCAAGGGCGGCGGTGGACGTTGACTTTGGATCATGGTGGTCGCGTGCTGTTGCCTGAACTTGATATTGCCGATGCGCTCGATCGGTTGATGCAACTAGAACAAGATCGACGCATTTTGGCGGTGGGCGACCAGACTATTGATTTGCGTCTGGATGATCGCGTCTTGCTACGTCCGGCAAAATTTATCGACCCGGCCGAGCAAAAGGGGGCCAACGCGTGAACCAATCTGTCCACCCAAAGCAATTTCAGTCGCGCCCTTCGGTCAGCAAGAAGGCGAGTGTGGCTGTTTTAGATATTGGGTCGAGCAAGATTACTTGCCTTTTGGCAGATCTACCGGTCGATGCCGATGGCGAACATGGCCGTGCTGTTGTTACGGGTTTTGGGCATCAAATTTCGGAGGGTATCCGCGGCGGCCAAATTACCGACATGGTTAAAGCGGAAGAGTCGATCCGTGCGGCTGTTGATCATGCCGAGCGTATGGCCGAGACCGAGATTCGTAAAGTGATCGTGGGTGTTGCCAGTGGCCGTTTGGTTAGCAATTTGGCAACCGCAGAAATTGCTATTCAAAATCAAGTCGTGACCGATGACCATCTGGCTTTAGGGCTGCAGCACGCGGCCTATGAGCTCGATACCCCCGATCATGAAATCGTTCATGCCATTCCGATTAACTATAGTGTCGATGATAGCCATGGCATTGGTGATCCGCGCGGCATGGTTGGCGACGTGTTGCAGGTTAACATGCTGACCGTGGCGACCCCGCTGGCGGCGCTTCGCAATCTCAGAAGTTGCGTCGAACGCTGCCATCTCGAATGCGAGAAATTTGTCCTAGCACCCTATGCCAGTGCGCTGGCGTCGCTTAGTCGAGATGAGATGGATTTGGGTGTTTTGCACATTGATATGGGCGCAACGACAACAAGCTTCACCCTGTTTTACGAAGGCAAGCCGATGTTTATGGGGGTGGTGCCAGCGGGTGGTTTGAATGTTACCCGCGATCTGGCACTCGGGTTAAACATTCCGGTGGCCTCGGCGGAACGTATTAAAAATCTATTTGGAAGCGCCCTCGAAGGGGGCAGTGAAGACATCGAACTGCCAACGGGTCATGGCGGGGCGCATATCGTACAGCACCATATGCTGACGCGGATCATTCGGCCGCGTTTAGAAGAAATCCTTGAGCTGATTATGACAAAGCTCGACGAAAGCGGTCTTACCGAGCTTGCGGGTCGCCGGGTGGTGCTGGCCGGAGGAGCAGCGCAACTTTCTGGAGCGCGTGAGCTAGCGCAACAAATATTAAACCGCGACGTGCGGGTGGCCACACCCATGCGATTGAATGGTTTGCCCGAGATGGCCGGTAGTCCAGCATTTTCAGTTGGAGCTGGCCTGATTGCTTATGCGCGTCAGCGCGACCAATTTCGCTTGCAGGCAGAGGCGTCGAGTTACGGGCGCTTGGCCCGCCTAAAAAGCTGGCTGAAAAGGAATTTTTAGACCATGCGCAATAATCAAAACACATGGATGACAGAAATCGGTCTCGTGGCTGAGGCCTCTGCATCTGCGTTTCAGACAAACAAAACGGAAATCGGACTGGGTTTTGTTTTGTCTTCTTTGCAATCCAGTCCGGTGAATATCACGAGTTGAGGAGAATCTTATGAGCATTCAACTAACAGTACCTTCCAAGCGTGAACTTAAGCCCCGCATCGTCGTTGTTGGCGTCGGCGGAGCTGGGGGAAATGCGGTTAATAATATGATCGCAGCTGGCCTCGATGGCGCCGAATTTGTCGTCGCGAATACCGACGCGCAAGCTCTGACGCTGAGCAAGGCCGATCGCCGTATTCAGATGGGCACCAAGCTCACTGAAGGGCTTGGCGCCGGATCTGATCCTGAAATTGGTCGTGGGGCTGCCGAAGAAGCCCTCGGCGATGTTATTGATATTTTGCAGGGCGCCCATATGGCCTTTATCACTGCCGGTATGGGTGGCGGCACGGGAACCGGTGCGGCACCTGTGATCGCCCGCGCTGCTCGCGAGAACGGCGTTCTGACGGTTGGTGTCGTGACGAAGCCCTTCGAGTTTGAAGGTTCGCGACGGATGGCCCATGCCGAGGCTGGCATTGAGGCTTTGGCACGCGAAGTCGACACGCTGATCATTATTCCAAACCAAAATTTATTCCGCATTGCCAATGCGCAAACCACCTTTGGCGAAGCCTTTGCCTTGGCTGACGAGGTGTTACATTCCGGCGTTGCTGGCATTACGGATCTGATGGTCCGCCCAGGTTTGATGAACCTCGATTTTGCTGATGTTCGCACAGTCATGAACGAAATGGGCAAGGCCATGATGGGAACAGGCGAAGCAACTGGCGACAATCGGGCGATCGATGCTGCCGAAGCCGCGATTTCCAATCCGCTGCTGGATGATGTGTCGATGAACGGGGCACGCGGTATTCTGGTGAATATTACCGGCGGGCAAGACATGACGCTATATGATGTCGAGTCGGTCGCTAACCGTATTCGCCAAGAAGTTGCCAAAGATGCCAATATCAAAATTGGCTCGTCTCTCGACGACAACCTGAATGGTCGAATTCGAGTTTCCGTCTTTGCCACCGGTATGGATGTCGCTGAGGCAGATGTCGAAGACGAGTTCGAGCAAGATGAAGGCAAAATTGTAAGCCTGGAGCGCGATGTTCGCCTTGTTGAAACTCAAGAAGATGTGCAAGTAAACCCAGAAGTGGCGCCAGCGCCAGTAAAAGAGGCATCAAGTTTGCCGGCCTTCATGACCGAGCGGCCTGCGACGCCGCCACGGCGCGAAATGCCAGAGCGTTCAAAGAGTTTTATTGAACGAGTTTTCGGCGCTCGTAAAAAAGATGAAGCGGCTGCGCCGTCGACCCCAGACGCATCGTCATTTGTTCAGACGGAAGTTGCAGCAGAAAAGCAAGAAATCGAGACCGCGGATGGCGGTTTACCTGTTCCTGTTCGGGTTGAACACTCTGAACCTGCAGCAGCATCGGTTCCTGAAATTCCGGCTGCCGCAAATATTGAGCCTGTTAGCACGCCAAGCGACGGCAAGGAAAAACTGCTACCTCTGGACGAAGATGACATTGGGCTTCCTGAAAAACCCAGCCGCTTGCGGAGTGGTAGTGAGGTCGCAGCTTCGGCTAAGCCAGCTGCCAGTGTGCAAGCTAGCGCCCCGCGCCCAGTGGTAACCTCTAGTCCTGTAGCGGCTGTTGCGGCCACAAGCCATCAGCCAGCTATTCAGACGACAATGCAGACGCCAACCATGATGGCGTCTGGCTTCGACGGAGATCAGTTGGATATTCCGACCTTTCTTCGCCGATAAAAATACTTGAATGCTCATAAGTAGCTGGATTCTCTTGGTTTTCCCCAAGAGAATCCAGCCTATTTTTTGTTACAAAACGCAACAAAGCGTTATTTGAATAGCCGGTCCCTCTTTAGTAGAACAAGATCACGAGAGGACAACGGAAGCAATGACGCCACCACCTGCAACAATATCGCAAATTCAGGAGCGCTTTACGGCGATGCCTTTGCCTGCGTCTGTTGCTGATGGCTTCAGCCGCCCGCAGATGACACTGGCTTCGGCCATTTCTTTCAGCGGTATCGGGTTGCATTCTGGAACCGAAGTCAATGTAACGCTGAAGCCCGCCGGTGCTGATATTGGTGTGTTGTTTGTTCGAACAGACGCCCCGAGCCTCGAAGAAGGGCTTGTGCCTGCTTTGTTCAGCCGTGTTTGTGATGTGACGCTGTCAAGTCGCGTTGCCAATGCGCATGGCTATAGTGTTGGCACAGTCGAGCATCTAATGGCGGCTTTGTCGGGACTTGGCATCGATAATGTGATTGTTGAGCTGGATGGCCCTGAAGTGCCGATTATGGATGGCAGTGCTTCGCCCTTCGTCCAGATGTTGCAAAAAGCAGGTATTGCAGCTTTATCAGCGCCGCGCCGCTATTTGCGTATTTTGCGGCCTGTGCGCATTGAAATGGGTGATGCCTTCTGTGAACTGTTGCCAGATGATAGCGCTTGTTTTGAAGCAGTGATTGACTTTGAAAACGATGCGATTGGCCGTCAGGAATTTGCTCTGGACTTAACGCCAGATGCGTTTGTTTCGCAATTATCGTCATCGCGTACTTTCTGCATGCTCAATCAAGTCGAGGCCATGCACCGCGTCGGTTTGGCGCTTGGCGGTTCGCTTGAAAACGCCGTCGTTGTAGGCGACGAGGGCGTTATTAATGAAGAAGGTTTGCGCGAACAAGACGAGTTTGTCCGCCACAAGCTGTTGGATGCAGTTGGTGACATGTATTTGGCCGGCT
>CBFHZM010000012.1:0-33709 GCA_965660195.1 Alphaproteobacteria bacterium | reverse complement strand
GCCAAGCTCGTGTTGCGGTCTGCACCGAGTGTTCGAGGCGATCGACCGGGAAACCACCAAAATCGCCATCGAGAATTCTAAGATGCTCGATCACGCGCCCAGCAAGCCCCTTATTGAAGGTAATGGCTGATTTCTGAATGATCGACCAGTCTTCCTGCGTCCCTTCAACCATGTTCTTAAAAACAGCGCGTTCAGCGTTTTCATCATGCGACATAAGCAATCCCCCTTGTGACGGTGAGCTTCTTCGGAACGCCAATTTTTGTCTGTCTTGGCAAACCCCACTCTTCGGCCTAGAGTAAAAGAAAAAAGATGAGATAGTCAATGCTCACCCCAACACTCACCCCAACACTCAGCCCAACACTCAGCCTCGCACGTTGTCCTGCCATTGCGCTCGACCTCGAGACAACGGGGCTTAATGTGCGCACTGATCGCATTGTTCAAATCGGGGCCATTAATCTCAAGGCTTCTTCCGAACCAATTATCGATAGTCTTATTAATCCAGGCCGCCCGATACCCACGCAGGCAACTGAGATCCACGGCATAACATCTGAGGCTATTACAGGAGCACCCAGCTTCGCGACCGTCTTTCCCGATCTAGCGCCTGGTTTAACAGGTCACGTGCTAGTTGGTTTCAACATCGGCTTCGACTTGGCATTTATCGAAAACGAATGCGCACGCGCTAATCTACAATGGCAATGGGAAGCGGCCTTGTGCATTCGCGAGCTTAGTCAATTCGTGCTCGGCGGCGATACCAGACGGGCCGCAAATGATCTGGAGAGTTTGGCGCATTTTTTTAGCATCGCGCCACATGGCCGACATTCTGCGATTGGCGATGCGCGGCTGACAGCGCAGATATTCGCCGCCTTACTACCTCTGCTGCAGGAGAAGGGAATTGTAACCCTAGCAGATGCCTATTTTCAGCTTTCGGGCCGACAGCAGTGGCGGCGCGATATTGTGCAGGCTGGCTGGGTCGATATTCTAAGACATTTCGAAGCGCGCGACACGCTGAACGCCATTCGCAATGTCGACACTTACCCGTTTCGTCACCGCTTAACCGAACTGATGAACCAAGAGCCCGTCATTTTGCCAGCGACTGCGACCGCTCTTGAGGCCGCCACGCACATGCAAGAGAAACATATTGATTGTATTTTTGTTGGAACCCGCGAAACGCCTTTAGGGATCGTCTCAGAGCGCGATATTGTCAGAACCATGGCAACCCCGCTCAATAAAACCCAAACAGCGCGGCGTATCGAACTGGGTGACATCATGTCGGCGCCCGTAATCGCGGCGGATAAAGACGACTATCTTTATGTCGCCCTCGGGCGGATCACGCGGCACGATATTCGCCACTTGGCAATCACTGATCAAAACGGCCATTTGGTTGGCTGGCTATCGGCGCGCGAGCTTATACGGCACCGCACCAGTGCCGCCTTGGTTCTTGGTGACCATATCCAATCCGCCAAGCAGCGCGATGACCTCGCAGGCGCTCTGTCACTGTTACCGGGTGTCGCGGAGCGCCTCAACGCTGAGGGCTTGGCCACGACGGATATTATGGCAATCATCAGCAGCGAGATTAAGCTTTTGCTCGCGCGCAGTGCTGATTTTGCGGAGCGGGAGATGATCGCCAATGGCCATGGTCCTGCGCCGCGCCCACACGCGGTTTTAATCCTTGGCTCCGCGGCACGCGGCGAGAGCTTGCTAGCCGCCGATCAGGACCACGCCATTATCTATGCTGATCAGACCGTCGATCGAGATGAGAACGATCGTAATTGGTTTTTAATGTATGGCAGAAACATTTCAGACATTTTGGCCGAGGCGGGCTTACCTTATTGCACCGGCGGGGTGATGTCGCATAACCCAGCTTGGTGCATGTCCTTATCTGACTGGTCGGCACGGCTGTCGACTTGGGTAAAGCAGGCCCGCCCCGAAGACACGCTGGCCATGGATATATTTTTCGACTTTCAATATGTCGCTGGGCGCTTGGACCTCGCACAACGTTTAAAACTCATCAGTCTTTCTGAACCGATGCGGCGGCCAGCTTTCTTAAAAAACCTCGCGCGGAATGTTGGTGGCGGTGATACCCATTTGGATTTTCTCGGACGGCTTAAATTTATCAATGGGCGGTTTGACGCTAAACGCGCGATCACTTTACCAATTACTGAGACCTTGCGGGTTCTTGCCTTATCGCGCGGCCTATCAGAGCGCCGAACTACCGAACGCGCCGACGCGTTGATCGCTCGGCAAGACATCCCCAACGCAGTCATGCGAATATCTCAAGACTTGGTGTCGACACAAGACCGGATACTACGTCAGCAATTAAAAGATTTAGCAGCCGGTAGAAATGCCAACAGCAACTTGGCCAGCGACGACCTATCGACCAAGGATAAAAAAGACTTGGCACGCATTGTGCGCGACACGACTTATCTTCCAGAGCTGTTGCAAGATACGCTCTTCGCAGAGCGGTGAAGCGTCACAAACTAGAGATAATAAGCCGAATAGAAAAAGCGAAGGTGAGAACGAGGGCCGCGAAGCTCGCAACCATCAAGGCAGTAATTTTTGCTAGGGTAAAGTAATTATCGAGGCGCGAACGCAACTCGTCAGTACGGCGACGACGGCTTATCTCGGACAGTCGATCGGTGAGCGCGGAGAGGTCACGAGAAATGATTTCTCGCTGACCTTTCCCTGTACCAATATCCTGCCGAGATAAGCTTGTCATCTACACGTTCTAGAACGCTCTTTATTATTTCCGAGCGACTGTCCGTTTTGCAGCTGGCTTACGAGCGGCGGAAGCCCGTGCAGCGGGACGAGGCGCGGCTGGCTTTTTAGCAGCTGGCTTTTTAGCAGCTGGCTTTTTAGCGACTGGCTTTTTAGTGGCAGGCTTTTTAGCGACTGGCTTTTTAGCGACTGGCTTTTTAGCAGCTGGCTTTTTAGCGGCAGGCTTTTTAGCGGCAGGCTTTTTAGCGACTGGCTTTTTAGCAGCTGGCTTTTTAGCGACTGGCTTTTTAGCGACTGGCTTTTTAGCGACTGGCTTTTTAGCGACTGGCTTTTTAGCGGCAGGCTTTTTAGCGGCAGGCTTTTTAGCTACAGGTTTTTTAACTGCTGGCTTTTTAGCAGCAGGTTTTTTGGTGGCTGGCTTTTTGGTGGTTGCCATAACTACGTCTCCTTTTACTTCGCTCTCCTCCCCTCCAGGCTGGTTTGGTCTGGTTTTCGGAGATGCGACTTTTTGCATCGCTACAGTGCGTCTAAAACTGTTTTGACGCAAGAGTTTTGATAGCATCGGTTGTTGCTTTACTAGCTCCTCCATCGCATCATCATCGAGCTGTTGCGCTCGCTCGTCCGACGCATCAACAGGAATATAAATTAGTTCTCGTTTCACAATTTCAGTAGGCACTTCCTTTTCGACTTCAACAATTTTTTCTGTCTCAACTGTCTCGTAGCGAATAACGGGTGCAGTGATGCGCTGCCGCATCGCGCCCATGGTTTTGTTGACGGCACGCCCAGAGCGCATGATCGAAACCCGCAAAGCATCAGCTACCAACCTAACAAATTCTACAAAAACACCAGCAATTGTGCCGATTAGAAAGATAATTGCACGCGCAATGCTGAGCCATCCCTCACCAAAGCGGACGCCAAATTCGACAACCGCAGCCGCCATGGCACGGACGAAATTTGCAAAGCGATTAAGCATACGCAACACCATCAAGCCGCCGCGACCACGGCGGCGGAGGTTGGGGGCAGCCATGCGTTCTGGATCGGCAAGAACAAATGAAATGAAGGCGAGGAATGTTCCCATGGTTGCAACAATAGCCGCTGTCGAGCCGAACCACAGGGTTGCGACGGCCTTAACTTTTTCTTCTGGTAAGTCGGCCACGTCGAAGCTCGTTAGTTGTAATTGTGCAAGAATATCCGAATCACCTGCAGGCGTATCAACTTGCTTTCCAAAACACCAACTCTCAAAAGTGCCACAAACGATTGCCGCTAATTGATACACCTGCACCGTTTCGAGCTTAGCCCGATAGAGCTGACGTAGATCATGAAACTCACTCATCAAAACCGCATTGTCGGCTTCGAGCTTATCGATACGACTTGAGTGGGTTCGAGTTGTCTCGAGATGCATGGCACGTTGCGTATTTAATTCGGACAATTGACCGTCGATCTGACGATTGATTTCTTGCACGCGGGTACGATGGGCTTCACGCGCCTTCGTAATTTCGCGGTCAATTTCTTGTAACCTTGCCGATAGAGCCCGTGACATTTGACGCGACTGCTGCCCAACTTGATCACGCAGGCGCGCCTCTTCGTCGACGAGTTTCCCTTGCCGCAAATTAAAACGGTCTTCCACGGCTTGCCGAGCTCGAGCACGCTCCGCATCTAATTGTTGAATGCTGGCCGTGACCTGTTCGGTGCGCAATTGCAATTGGCTATTGATTTGCTCAATCAAAGCTGCACGCCCAAATAAAATATTAGTGGCGCGCTGAATTTGCTCGCTTCGGTCGCGCTCAATCTGCGCCAGCTCTTGTTGTTTTTGAGCTAGAGCCCCTTGATAATTTGCGTCGCTATCTGACAGCGCTTGATTGCGCGCTGCCGTGAGACGGGCATTTTCGCGTTCAACCCGCGCGATCTGATCTTCCAACGACGCTATACCGGCAGTGTCTTGATCGGCCAGCAGGGTTTGGCGTTGCTGCAATTTACCGCTGACCAAACGATCGAGTTCAGCATCAGCCTGCGCCACTCGTTCGCGGCGTTCGGCGCCGAGCGCATCGAGCGATTGCGTGAACTGAGCATTAATCGATTGCGGCGTCTCACTGCGCATCCGATTGATCATTTGCTGGTTAAAAATTAGAGCGTCGCGTTTTTCCAAACGTTCATTGACCAGTTTTTGAACCTCGCGCGTCACATTAGTGTTTTGTTGTACCAACGCATTGAACATGGTTTCAAAAGTCACAAAGGTGAGCGCAATTAGGCCGAGGAGAAACAACGACCTCATAAGCAATCGCCGACTAAGATACAGACCAGACGCGAGGTATATTTTAGTCGGTTCAAGGATCGCAATAATGACGAAAGGTAAAGCCCCAACCATCGCCCGGGCATAAGTACCAAAATCGCGTTCGACTTCAGGTATGGTCATAAAAACCGAGAGACCTTGAGTGAAAGCAATGAAAAGCCCAACAATCGCGGCAGCAATTTCGACTACCCAGGCCGTTATATAAACGGTTCGGGGTAATCGCGACGGGCTAAAAACCGACGTTTGGCCATCGGTTACATTATCCACTGTAGCATCAGTCATAAGCGGGTACCTCCACAACAAACCCCACAGGAGACAACCCAATCACGCGCGTTACACGATAAAATCAACGCGAGACAGTTAGCTACACTGCGACGACATACTCACACCGAACCGCCCCTTATGTGCAGCTTATGGGCGTTCAAGACCCGCCAGAGCGCAGCCCTCTTGCTCTCTGCTTTATGTTTTTTAGTATGGTCAGAGCTCAACGCTTTGGCAAGTGTTGCAACCATAATTTGCGACGCAGATTTTTGCAGAAAACCCTGAAATCGGGACGACAAAACATCTAGATTCTTATAAAACTTTTATGCTTTTGGCGTCAGCCAGTACAACCGTTTTGATAAATTCTTTGAGGGGAACCGTGATAGATTATATTTGGGGGCGTTATACCCTAGTTCTAGCTGTAATTGTTTTGACTTTAGTATCGCTGGCGCTCTCGCCGCTATCGCCATGGTTTTACCTCCCCGCTGGGCTACTCGGAGCCTTGTCGGCTTTGGGGATCCATGATGCTTTTCAAAAAGAACACAGCGTTCTGGCAAATTATCCCTTATTGGGCCGCGCCCGCTTTATGATGGAAGCAATCCGCCCCGAATTGCGGCAGTATTTTTGGGAATCTGATACAGATGAGTTGCCTTTCTCGCGCGAACAACGCGCCATGGTCTATCGCCGCGCGAAAAATATCAGCGCCGACCTTCCGTTCGGATCTGTCGCTGATGTTTATGCCGAAACCCACAATTGGTTAAATCATTCCTTGAACCCAAAAAAAATAACCAACCATGATTTTCGTGTTCTTGTCGGCGAAGGCGCCCATGCTTATGCCATGTCGGTTCTCAATATTTCTGGCACATCCTTCGGCGCCCTGTCCCCTACCGCCATCCAAGCCTTAAACACGGGCGCACGGCTGGGGGGCTTTGCCCATAATACGGGCGAGGGCTCACTCTCGCCATATCATGAAGCTGGCGGCGGCGACATTATTTGGCAGATCTCGACTGGCTATTTTGGTTGCCGCGACCTTGATGGCAATTTCGATGCCGAAAAATTTGCAACCAAGGCTGCCTTGCCGCAGGTGAAAATGATTGAGATCAAACTGAGCCAAGGCGCCAAGCCCGGCCATGGGGGTGTCTTACGCGGCAGTAAGGTCAATGCCGAGATTGCGCGGACACGAGGTGTTGAAATCGGTCAGGACTGTATCTCTCCCTCAAGCCACTCTGAATTTTCGACGCCCAATGAGCTTTTGCTCTTTGCTGAGAAATTGCGCGATCTCTCGGGCGGCAAACCCGTTGGTATTAAATTATGCATCGGCCACCCTTGGGAGTTTGTAGCCATTGTTCGCGCCATGGTGGATAGCGGTAAGCGCCTAGACTTTATTACGGTAGATGGCGCCGAGGGCGGCACCGGTGCGGCACCAGCTGAATTTGCTGACCATCTTGGTTGCCCACTACGCGACGCGATCGTCTTTGTCGACAATGCGTTGCGCGGAGCGGGTTTGCGGGAGCGCATAAAAATTGGCGCCTCGGGTAAAATCGTCAGTGCCTACGACATTATTCGGCACTGCGCCCTTGGTGCTGACTGGTGTAATATGGCCCGCCCCTTCATGTTCTCGATCGGTTGCATTCAGGCCCGCGACTGTGCGTCCAACCGTTGCCCCACCGGCATTGCAACTATGGATCCAAAACGTTACCGGGTAATCGATGTCGACAATCGCGCCCAGCGGGTCGCCAATTTCCACGAGAATTCGGTTACAACCTTGGCCAAGCTGTTAGGCGCTGCCGGCCTGTCGCATCCCAATGAACTTAATCGCCGCCATATTGTGCGCCGCTTATCGGGAAGTCAAATTCGCCTCGCCGATCAAATCTATCCGCGCGTTGAACTCAACGCGCTGCTCGAAGGTAAGACAGTGGAAGATCCAAGGCTGGCGTCATATTGGCACCGCGTCGGCGGCGAGAGCTTTCAGCCGATCGATCGGGATACGCGGATTTTACGCGCCGTCGATACGGTGGGACAATCAGCTTAACTCCTCACGCAGAAGCTCCAAAGTCAGCCATTCATCCTCTGCCGCCGACAAGCTGTCACGGAGCGTTGCCAGCGTGTCTGCCACTTTGGTGAAAGCTTGCGGATCCGAATTGTATAAATTCGGATCAGCCATTTGACGCTCGCAAACGGCTATTTTTGCCCGCAAGTCGTCCAACTCGGCTGGTAGCCGTTCGAGGCGATAGCTTTGCTTATAGCTCATGCGCGGCGGCCGCTTGGTGCGATGCGATGCGTCGTCCGATACTATCGCTTTCGTCGATTTCTGGGGCGCTACCGTTTCTGCCTGATCCCGCCGTTGCCGGGTCATATCGCTATAGCCTCCGGCATAAAGCACCCAACTACCATCGCCCTCGGCGGCCAGAACATGCGTCACCGTGCGGTCGAGAAAATCGCGATCATGGCTAACCAGCACGACCGTGCCCTCATAACTCGCGATCATCTCTTGCAAGAGATCAAGTGTCTCCAGATCCAGATCGTTGGTTGGCTCGTCCATAATTAGAAAATTTGATGGTCGCCTTAGGCCGCGCGCCAATAGCAAGCGCGCTTGCTCACCACCCGATAAAATCGTCGCCGGCGTTCGCATTTGCGAGGGATGAAATAAAAATGCCTGCATATAACCGATCACATGCATCGTCTCCTCGCCGATCGCGACCAGATCACCCGCACCATCGGTGAGGGCATCCTTAATTGTCCAATCGGGTTTAATGCCCGAACGCGACTGATCCAGCACCAGCGTATCAAGCTTCTTGCCCAAGCGAATAGTGCCGCTATCCGGCGGTAAATCGCCAAGCAATAATTTGATGAGCGTCGTCTTACCGGTGCCGTTTGGCCCGACAATACCGAGCCGGTTGCCGCGCGCCAATATAAAGGAGAGGTCTTTGACCAAATCGCGGCCTGCGATTGCCTTGCTGACGCGGTCGAACTTAGCAACCAGCTTGCTCGAGCTATCGGCATCGGGGCCATTCAGCGCCACCGCGCCCGTTGGCCCTTGATAATTTTGCCTTTGCTGACGGAGTTCAAAAAGTTCCTTCACCCGTCGCACATTACGCCGCCGTCGACCCGAGACGCCGTGGCGCAACCAGTCATCTTCACGCGCTATTTTACGATCTAGTTTCTGTTGCGCCGTTGCCTCGCGCTCCAGAAAGTCATCGCGCCAATCTTCAAAACGATCAAAGGACACCGCAGCGTCATGCGTTTCACCGCGATCGAGCCAGATGGTTTTTTCAGCCATATTGGCGAGAAAGCGACGGTCATGGCTAACCAAAACCAAAGCCGCAGGATGCGCGCGCAAGCAATTTTCTAACCACTCAATGGCGGGCAAATCGAGGTGATTAGTTGGCTCATCGAGGAGCAAAATATCCGGTTGGCAGGCCATGGCTTGCGCCAGAGCAACGCGACGCATTTCACCGCCCGATAAGCCAACCACTGATTTCTCGGGGTCGAGATGCAGATCGGCCATGATCTGATACCCCTTTTGACGATCTTCATTGTCAAAAATATCAGCAAGCACAACTTCGCTAATGCTGGCTTTTTCGGAGAAGCTCGGGCTTTGCGCCAAATAACGTACGACAATACCTGGCTGAACGAAAACTTCGCCGTCATCGGGCTCGATCAAACCTGCGGCAATTTTTAGAAGTGTGGATTTACCCGAGCCGTTTCGTCCGACGAGGCATAGCCGCGCGCCTGGTTTAACCGATAAGTTGGCGCCATTAAGTAACGGCTGACTGCCATAGGTCAGAGAGATATCGGCAAGGTGTAACAGCGGCGGCGTAGCTGACATTGTCACCCCATAGCTAGACGAAAAGCGCTAATCGCGCGCGGTGAGAGACTTCTTTACCGCTACAGGCGACGGGTTGCAAGACTGCGCCTAAACGGCGACGATGCGATAGCCCGCAAGCGGAAAATGTACAACCAAAGACCCCAAATCTGCGTCCTCGCGCAGCAAAGCCACTTCGTCCTGACGTAACCAGAGGATCTTGCCCGTCGTCACTTCCTTACCATAATCATCTGCGCATATGGCGACGGTCTGCCCGACCGCGAGATCGCCAATGCCCTCGACCGCATCAGCAGGTGGGGCTTCAGCTGGGTTGGTAGCGCGCGCTAAACTCAAGGCATCAGAAGGATCAAGCGGCTTCATATCGCCAACGCCCATAGCACGAATGCGATCAAGCCATTCCATTACGGCTGGAAATTGTTGTAGAGCAGTCGCAAAACTCGGCGCAAAAGCGGCGAAATTAATCACATGGAAACTCGCCGCATCAGCCAATGAGAAGCCTTCGCCCAGCAGATAGGGCGTTTTTATGAGCTGTCGTTCTAGGCGCTGACAGCTATGCACTAATTGTTGCCGCAAAACCGGTAAGGCCTGTGCCATTGCCTCGGCTGAAAAACCATCCGTCATTGCGGCACGGTCTTCCATGAAACCGTCGGGCAAAGCTTCAATCAACTCAACGACCGTAGGCCCCGCCGCCATGGAAAACAACCGATGGTCGGCCCAATCAGCAAGAATATCGACCACGCCGCGATAGCCTTTCGGATAGAGCGATGGGTTAGGAAAACGACGTTCGATTTCAGCGATGATTAACTTTGTATCACAAAAAATATCTGCCCCAACCTGCAGCACGGGTATCCGACGATAGCCACCCGTCAAAGGCGTGAGGTCGGGCTTGGGTGCCATATTGGGTTGCTCGACAGCAAACCAAGTTAGCGACTTAAAGGCAAACACCTTGCGCACCTTCTCCGAGAAAGGTGACATGTCGTAATGATGTAGAATGAGATCCTGATCTGAAACCGCTTGCATAGAGATTACTCCGCAGCCAACTGTTCAGCCGGGGCAGCACGCCGACCGCGGATCAACCGTCCCGGCATTGCGCCCGTAGGCGTTCCATCTTCATAGGTCACAACACCGCTAACAATGGTGTAGAGATAACCACTGACTTGCTGGATCAATCGGCGGCCACCCGCTGGCAGGTCAAATACCATTTGCGGTGCCGCAAGCGACATCGCGTCGAAATCGATGATATTCAAATCGGCCTTCATACCCAGCGTAATTGTGCCGCGGTCATCGAGACCATAGGTACGGGCTGTATCGAGGGTTTGTGCTTTAACGGCATGTGCGAGGTCAATGCGATCGCCGCGCTTACGATCACGCACCCAATGGATCAAAATAAAGCTCGGCATACTAGCATCGGCAATGACGCCACAATGGGCGCCACCATCAGAGAGACTCACAATCGTATTCGGGTTGTTAAACATATCGTGGATATGATCGAAATTCTGATGGGCGTAATTGAGGATCGGCAGATACACATATCCTTGCCCGTCATTCTCCATCAACATGTCATAGAGCACGTCTGCTGGCGCCCGCCCCTGCTCGGCGGCAAGCGCAGCGATGCTGCGCGAGCGATCAGGCTCGTAATCGGCATAGCCATTATCCATCAAGGGGAACATGTTGTCGAAACCCAGCGCCACCATAGCGGATAAACCTCCCCCAGATGGCAACCCGCCTGCGCCGTCGTGCATTTCTTCGGCAAAAAAGGGCAGTGAATTGACGATCTTGTCGCGCGTTTCGGGCTTCTTCAACTCGACCAAACGCTCGGCAAATGGCATTTCTGCCAACGGCTCATAAGCGCGATGGAAGATGAAGGGATGCACCGTGCTCTGCCAACCGAGAATAAGCCCCGTTGGGCGCATCGCAATTTGCGCCCGTATATCGGCGCCATCGGCGACCGCCTGATCTGTCATTTCCAAGAGCTTTCGCCAACTCTCTGGGTCGCTTGGATTTTGCAACAAAGCATAAGTGACGGGTAATCCGGTCCGTTTCGAGGCCTCTACCATCCACTGAAACTCTTTTTCCGCAGGGTTCAGGTCAGACGCCATTTCAAATACGCCGTGGCCGGCCCGCTTCATCGCATCGGCGATCCCCAAAAGCTCATCTTTATTGGCAAATGTGCCAGGCACTGGCTCGCCATCTTTAGCCAAATGCAACATCGTGCGCGATGTCGAGAAGCCCAAGGCGCCAGCAACTAATGCGTCCTCGACAATAGCACCCATTTTTTCAATATCATCGGGCGTCGCCGCCTCATTGCGCGCGCCCCGCTCGCCCATGACATAGGCACGCACGGCGCCATGCGGTACTTGCGTCGCCACATCGAGCGCGCGTGGCATTCTTTCAAGCGCGTCAAGATATTCCGGAAAGGTCTCCCATTGCCAATTAATCCCCTCAGCCAAAGCCGCTCCAGGGATATCTTCAACGCCTTCCATCAGGCTAATCAACCAGTCGTGACGATCCGGTGCGGCAGGCGCAAAACCAACGCCGCAATTGCCCATCACAACTGTTGTGACACCATTCCAACCCGACGGCGAGAGATACGGATCCCAGGTAACTTGCCCGTCATAATGCGTGTGAATATCTACCCAACCCGGTGTTACAAGATGACCTTTGGCATCGATCTCTTTTTTACCCTGTCCACTCACTGTTCCGATTTCAACAAACACGCCGTCATGAATTGCGATATCGGCCGAAAAGGGTACGCGACCGGTGCCGTCAACTAGATTTGCATTGCGAATAACCAAATCATACATAGTACTATCTCCCAGACCCACGTAGGGTGTAGCCTGAGGCCGTATTTGGCAACCCCCTTTCAATCGCGGAGAATTGACAAGTCGGCTTTTCTTTAGGTTGATGCGAGGGTAATTTTTTCTCGGGGGAAGAAAGGGAGATCGATGCAAGAGCATGATTTACACGCTAACGAAACGCCACTCATGGCGCGCTTACTCGGACTGGCGGGGTTAATTCCGTTTTTTGCCGGCGGTCTCATCGGGTGGCTCCCTGTTGGGCTAACCTTGCAGCTTGGGGTAATAGATATTGCAATCACTTATGCAACCTTGATTGCCTCGTTTCTCGGTGGCGTGCGCTGGGGCGCTAATCTCGAGAGACGAGACGACTTCGTCTTCGTTCTCAGTGTAATTCCAAGCTTATTAGTGCTGATCTGCCTGTTTTTTCCGACCCCGCTCGCGCTGGGTCTATTAACCCTTATTTTTATAGCGCTTGGCATCATTGATATTATCGACAGCCGCCGCGGGGTTTTGACAGACTGGTACGGCGCATTGCGCTTGTGGCTAACGCTCGGCGCCAGTGCAAGCCTTGCCTCCATGGCGCTTTGGTTCATTCTCAACGCGGTCGATCGCTAAACCTCGATGAAGGGGAGAGTTTCATGCAACCGGTCCTGAACGAAAAACGCGGCGCCCTAAATCTGATCACCTTGAATCGCCCGGCGCACCGCAATGCCGTTAACCCCGAGACAGCGCAGGCTTTACACGACGCTTTTATGCAAGGCGAGGCTGATAACGACGTGCGGGTTCACATCTTAACTGGCGCAGGTGGGCAATTCTGTGCTGGCGCCGACCTCAAAGCCTTTGTCGGGGGCGAGCGCTTTGCCAGCACGGCACCCTTGGGGGCAAGCTGGCTCGAACTTACAAAGCCATCCATCGCCGCGGTCGAGGGCTATGCCGTCGCCGGCGGTCTCGAATTGGCCTTGCTTTGCGATCTGCGCGTCGCTGCTCGCAGCGCTATTTTCGGCGTTTTCTGCCGTCGCTGGGGCGTGCCGTTGATTGATGGTGGAACGATCCGACTGCCGCGCCTAATCGGTCAGTCACGCGCCTTGGATATGATCCTCACGGGGCGGGCCGTCGATGCCGAAGAAGCCCTCAGTTTTGGGCTTGCCAATCGCCTGGTTGATGATGGCCAAGCACTTACCGCCAGCCTCGCCTTGGCCGAGCAGCTAGCGCGCTTTCCACAAGTCTGTCTGCGGAATGATCGCGCTTCAGCTATAGCGCAATGGTCACTATCGACGCGCGACGCCTTACTCTATGAAAATCAAGTTGGCCGCCAATCGCTGGCTGACGGCGCGGCTTCTGGAGCGGCGCGTTTTGTTGACGGACGCGGGCGCAAAGGCGACTTCGACAATTTATAAAGGATCTAGCCATGCCAACATCGCTGACGCTCGATGAACTCGTCCCCTTGCTTGCCGAGCGTCTACCAAACCGACCTAGGCCATATATTATCGGCATTTCGGGCGGACAAGGTGCTGGCAAAACCACTCTTTGCGCCGCGCTCGAATACTATCTTGCGCAGAATCGACAATGCGAAAGCTTAACGCTCGCTTTGGATGATTTCTATTTGGGCGCGGCGGAGCGGGCACAGCTCGCCGAAACGGTTTCACCACTAGCACAAACCCGCGGTGTTCCTGGAACGCATAACGTTACAACATTGTTGGATTGCCTAACGGCTTTAAAAGCCGATCGTAGGGAGGGTATTTACCTGCCCCGTTTTTCGAAAGCCGACGACACGCAAATTGCGCCTGAGTTTTATGAGGGGCAGCCCGCAATTATCTTTTTGGAAGGCTGGTGCATTGGCGCACGTGCCAATTTTCTTGATGGCCGCCCGCAAACGCCATGGGAAAAACAGCGTGATCCTGATCACCTATGGCGGCGCTGGTCGGTGCAACAAGTGGAGGGTTATTACCCAATATGGAACCTGCTTGATCAACTCCTCCTTATTCGACAGGAAAACTTCGAAGCCGTGATTGACAGCCGCTGGACGCAGGAACAAGGCAATGCGGCCCGTTCTGGTAAGTGGCAATTCACATCGCGCGACGAGGTCGCCGAATTTTGCGCTCATTACGAAACATGGACGGAAGCGCTGTGGGAACATTTACCGCGATCAGCTGATTTGACCATCAACCGCGACCAGAGCTTCCAGTATAGACTTGCAGTCTGAGCCGGATATGTGAAACTCGGCGTACGAGGAGGCCTGAATATGAAACTTGAATTTGCCCGTGAGGATGAAATTTTCCGCGAAGAAGTGCGCGATTTCCTGGCCGAGAATCTGAGCGCCGAGCTGCGCGAGTATAGCGCGCGGATGACCAGCGTTTATGCCAGCAAGGAGATTGCACTGGCTTGGCAGGCGATTTTGCACAAGCGCGGCTGGGCGGCTCCTAAATGGCCGGCGGCTTATGGTGGATGCGACTGGCGGTTGGCACAGTATTATATATTCGCGGTCGAGCTGGCGCGCGCTGGCGCACCCCCTCTCTCCCCAATGGGCATTGGCATGTGTGGTCCGGCGCTTATTGGTCACGGATCTGAGGAACAGAAAGCTTATTACCTGCCCCGTATTCTGTCGGGCGAAGATTTTTGGTGCCAAGGCTATTCTGAGCCTCAAGCTGGGTCCGATCTTGCCGCCCTGACGATGACGGCAAAAGTCGATGGCGATGACCTCGTTTGTTCGGGCACAAAGATTTGGACGACCCATGGGCATGAAGCTAATATGTGCTTCTGTTTGGTACGGTCGGACATCAGCGGTAAGCCGCAGGAAGGGATCAGCTTCGTCCTGATCGACATGACGCAAGACGGTGTACAAGTTGATCCGATTATTATGCTGTCGGGCGAGCACATTCAAAACACATTATTTTTTAATGACGTGCGGGTAGCGTCGAAAGATATTGTCGGCAAAATCAATCAAGGCTGGACGGTCGCCAAATATCTTCTGAGTTTTGAGCGTGGCGGGTCATCCTACGGGCCCGCCTTGCTGGCACGGTTAGCGAGTTTGAGGGCGCATTATGATGAGGCAGCTGCGACGGCTGAGATGGCCCATAAAATTGCCGAGCTCGAAGTCGAACTCTCATCGCTCGAAGCGGCCGAATTGCACATGATGTCTGAACTTTCGGGTGGTGCCACGCCGGGCCTAAAAGCCTCGATGATGAAAATCAAAGGCACGGAATTGAGCCAAAGGCTCACCGAATTGGCAATTGAGCTGGCGGGAGTTTACGTTATGCCGTTTCAAGCGGCACATCTCGCACCCGGCGGACCGATCGTCACTGTGCCCGCCAGCAATCAGCCGCTGGTTGGCGAAGCCCACGCGGCGGTTTCGGCGAGCAAATATTTAAATGATCGGGCTGGTTCAATTTATGCTGGATCGAATGAAATTCAGCGCAATATTTTAGCCAAAGGCCAGCTCGGCTTTTAAGCGCGGCGCCGCCGCCACAGCAACACCCCAAACAGGCTGACAACAGCAACTAGGGCAAGAAAGGGGCCGAAGCGGCGCGCTTGTTTGCGGATCGTATTGCTGATGATCTGATCAATCGCGTTATAATTGGCGGGCATGGGCTGGACCCCTACCCGCACTTCATAATCGCTGTAAGCGCGCAAGAGTTGCGCAAAACGCTCCGGCTCTTGGCTCGCCAAATCAACTGTCTCGCCAGGATCGCTTGCTAGATTAAACATCTGCCAGACGCCATCGCCAAATGGTGGCAAATTACGCGTGATCTTATATCCGTCAAGATACAGCGCTGCATTGCCCGAGACTTCGATCGCCTGCGCTTCGGATGGCGCATAGACTTGCCCCGCTTGGCCGGAGATGACCGGCTTCAGGCTTCTTCCCGTCATGAGGCGGCCCTCTGCTTGCGTCACCTCCAAAAGATCAAGCAGGGTCGGCGCCACATCGCTCACCCACGCCATGGCAGCGGTTTTTTGTCCAGGTGTAATACCAGGCCCAGTCATAATTAACGGCACGCGCACCCCGCCCTCAGCCGTGGCAAATTTAAATTTTAAAGCGGGCCCCGAGGCGGCCATAGCCCAATCACGGCCGATAAAGCCATAGCTATTTGGCCCGCCCATAGGCTGAGCCGTGGCATCATAACCCTGGGTTTTCAACCAGAACCGCATACGCGCGTCATCTGTCGGACTATTCGGCTCAGCGCCATTATCAGACGTCACAACAAAGATCGTATTGTCGAATTGCCCGTCTCGCTTGAGATAATCTATCAGCCGACCAATATGAAAATCCATGGCTTCCAGCATCGCCGCATTGACCGCCATGCGTTGCGCATAGAGCTCTTGCTCATCGGGGGGGAGCGACGCCCAAGCGCGCATCGGCTGGTTGGGCGCTAGCGCTATGTCGGGCACGAGCCCAAGTTCCTTAGCGCGCTCCATGCGGCGGGCGCGCAAATCATCCCAACCCTGTCGATAGATCTCAATATAGGGTGTCACCAGTTCAGGCGGCGCTTGCACTGGGATATGGATGGCCTGAAAGCCAAGCACGGAAAAAAACGGTCGTGTTGGATCGCGCGACGCAAGATAGTGCTTCATCTGCTCAACAATAAAAGCCGAAGAATAAAAATCCTCGGGTAGCGTTGCCGCCTGTCCATTCTCATACCACGGCGCAGTTGAATAATATGGGAGATAAGATTTTTGGGACCAATTATCAGCCCCAGAAGCGTCTAAGGCAAAAGACCGATCAAACCCGTGATCATTGGGAAGTCCAGCGCCGCCGTGCCCCAAATGCCATTTCCCCGTCATAAAAGACTGATAGCCTGCCGGTTTTAAGTGATCAGCCAAGGTTTTTACGCCCGCTTCTAGGCGCATAGCATAGCCAGGCTTGCCCTTTTGGCTCGACGGCAAAACCTCGGGAATGGTGGCAATTCCCGTGAGGTGATTATCAAGCCCCGTCAACAGCATAGCCCGCGATGGCGCGCAGAGCGGTGACGAGCGGTATTGTGTGAACAGCGTTCCGCCGGCCGCCAACGCATCAATATGCGGTGTCTTTGCTTCACCGCCATAGACGCCTAAATCCATCAAGGCAGCATCATCAATGATTAAAATAATAATATTAGGCTTGCGCGGCGAGGCGCCCAGCGACGGCGTACCCAGCATGAGGCTGATGCAAAAAGCCACGCCGAAAAGATGCGCCCAGAACCGTAGCATTTTACTCGTTGATAATGGGCGCATTTAATTCTCCAAGGTCAAGAATGGGCGCCGCGTCAATTTGATCGGCACCGAGTAATTTCGCGACGCGCTGAAGTGATGAAACCAGCAGGCTTTGTTCCCAGTCCTCTAATTTTTGAAACTGTATCTGAAACTGTGCTTGCAATATATCGGGCGCAGCCGCGAGCGTTTCTGCGCCCAACGTTGTGACTTGCAAATATTGCCGCCGCTTATCCTTATCGTCGCGCTGCCGCGTTATTAACTGGCGCGCTTCAAGTTTATGCAAAACCGTCGTAATGGTAGCCTGACTGAGTGTTGTTCGCGCCGACACAAGGCTAGGCGTAGGCTGGCTTTCGTTCGCTATCAATTGCAGAACAATGAGTTGGCTTGGCGTCAAACCAGACTTTTTGGCCAGAGCCAGAGAGCTGAGCTCGGTCGCCCGCATGATACGGCGCATTGTCACCAGTGCGTCTTCCAGCCTGGACGGCGTCATGCTGTCTTCCCTTCCCTAATCTTGCTCCAACTTTTTGAGATGATACGTCTCTAAATACAGACCTCGCAACAAACTTATTGCAGCAATCAGTAATATAAATGTAAACGGTAAGGCCGACGATATGGCGCCGGCCTGCAGCGCCCCGAGCGCCGACCCGCCACCACCAACCAAAAGAACGATTGCCAGCAAACCCTCGACAATTGCCCAAAACACGCGTTGCACAGTTGGCGCGTGTAGTTTACCGCCGGCCGTAATACTATCTACAACCAAAGAACCTGAGTCCGAAGACGTCACGAAGAATATGACCAGCAACACAACAGCAAACAAACTGCTAATCATTGGAAACGCCATTTGCTCCAACATTTGAAACAGAACTAAGGAGAAATCCGTAATACCGTCTGGCAATGTACCAATCCCTAACTGATATTGCTGGATTGCCGTCTCGCCAAATGAGGTGAACCAAACCAGCGCAATGAATAATGGTACAAACATAACCACGAAGAGGAACTGCCGCACAGTACGGCCGCGCGAAATTCGCGCGATAAACATGCCGACAAAAGGCGACCACGAAATCCACCACGCCCAATAAAAAATGGTCCAACTATGGAACCAAGCCCGATCCTGTCGATCGCGCCACTCGCTCAAGGTAAACATGTCCGAGAGATAATTTTGCGCATTGGTGAGATAAGCGGCAAAAATATCTGCCGTCGGGCCGAAACAAATCACAAACACAAGCAACATAAACGCTAAGGCAATATTGATATTGCTGAGCACTCGCACGCCGCGCTCGAGACCGCGTATAACGGAAAAAATGGCAATCGATGTAATCATCGCAATGATGATCGACTGCACCTGAATGGTGGGTGATAAATCGAATAAATAATAAAGCCCGGCCGATACCTGTTTTGCCCCGATCCCGAGTGACGTCGCCAAACCAAAAAGCGTAGCGACAACGGCCGTCAGGTCTATCAGATTACCCGGCCACCCCCAAACGCGCTCGCCCAAGATTGGGTAGAATATCGACCGAATGGTGAGCGGCAAATTCCAATTATAGGCAAAAAAAGCGATCGCCAGCCCCACCAGCGCATAAACTGACCAGGCGCCCCAGCCCCAATGAAAAATCGTGGCACTGAAGGCCATACGATAGGCCTCTTCGGTGAGCGGCTCAATATTCAGTGGCATCCCATAGGGGCCAGTGTAATAGGCCAGCGGCTCACCTGCACCGTAAAAAATCATACCGATGCCCACGCCGGCAGCAAATAGCATACAGATCCAGCTTAAGAAGCCGAACTCGGGCTCAGCCTCTACCCCGCCCAGACGAATACGGCCGAAGGGGGATATCATTAATAGGAGAATAAAGGCGCTAAAGAATGAGATAGAGAGAGAAAAAAACTGATCGAAACTGTTTAAAACCGTGTCGCGAATATCTATCAAGAAATGATTAGATTGCTCAGGAAAGCCCAGAACAATCCCGACAAAAAATAAAACCAAGCAGGCGCTTAAAACAAAAACGGGATTATGAATATCAAACCCCCAGACCTCAACATTGTCTTGTCCAACCTGGTAATCCGTCTCAACCGGCACGACGGGTTCGACAATTTGGTCCTGATCATCATTCATGCCGCAGCCTCCTTAATATATGCCCAGTCTTCGGGGTCTACGAGACTTTCTCCGAGCGCCTCTATCAGCGGCATCAAATGTGCCGCATGGGCTCGCCAACGATCCATACCAGCGCGATTAATTGGCTGGCGCACTTGTTCGGAGCTAGCCGTTCTAACGGCGCGGTCGGTCTCATGAAAGTTTAAACATGCGGCCTCAAACGGAAGACAGAGATAGTCGAGCATGCGCCGTACTTGTCCCTCGAGGTCGACAATCACATCTTCATGCTGAACCCGAAGAACCTTACCCGGCAAGACATCATCCCAATGTGCCATCAGTTGCACATAATCGCGGTAATAGCTGCCGATCTCGTGCAGGCCGTAGCTAAATTCCTGCCCTTGAGCAAAGAGTTGCTTAAAGCCACCAAAACAACAATCTAGCGGCGCGCGACGCGCATCGATAATTTTAGCATTTGGCAAGATCAGGTGGATCAAACCAATATGACGAAAATTATTCGGCATTTTATCGGTGAAGAACGGTGCGGTGCCGCGGTGAATGCGCGTCTCATCGATATATGCCTGCCCCAAGGCCTGTAACTCGACCTCAGATAATGTGTGTAGATTTTGCGGATAGGCCGACTGCCCCGTCATGCGGTTTTTTCCACGCAGCGATTGGGCGAGAGACAAAATATTTGGGAGCTCAAGCGTTCCATCTACTTGGCTATGGGATGCCAAAATTTGCTCGATAAGTGTCGATCCCGATCGCGGCAAACCGACAATAAATATGGGATCTGGCGCGTCACACCCCTGGCGCCCATCAAACAAGGAGGCCGTACAGGCGTCAATTTGCGCTGCCATCTCATCCGTCATACGCGCGGCATCATAGTGGCTCTGTTGTCGTTTCAGGTCGTTGCCCAGTATAAGGTGACGAAAGCTCGCATCGGCTGCGCCTTTGTTTTCCAGCGCAGCGGCTAGGGCAAAATGAAAATAAATCTGGTTCATACGCGTCAGGCCTGGACGCTGAAGTTGGTTTTCCATAGCGGTAATAGCGTCATCGTCAAAGCGATAGGTTTTCAAATTCGACAAGGAAAAATAAGCATCGCCGTGGTCAGGCTTGGCAGCGCAAGCCGCTTCGTAGGCTGCCACCGCTCCGCTTTGATCACCCATGGTTTTCAGCGCATGGCCTTTCGATGTCAACGTATTGGGGTCTTGTGGCGCCAATGCCAAGATCTTATCGAAAATTTCAACCGCTTTAGCATGCTCACCCATTTGCATTTTCTCAACCGCGATTTGCGATTGATAGGTCAAATTGTTTGGGTTTTTCTGTACCAAATACTCTGCCTGTGCCAAGGCTTCGGTAAATTTTTGCCGGCGACGCAATGCCAGCAAATAGTCAAGTCGGATGTCATCATCCTCGGGGGCAAATGTCGTCGCCGACTCGAGCAAGAATTCTGCATCGTTCAACACGCCTAGTCGGCTGGCAATTTCAGCCAACAAACGCATCGCCTGGATATTTTGCGGATCCTTCTGCAAAATCGTCCGGCATAAAGTTTCGGCCTGTCCGAGCAAACCATCATGCAATAATTGCGTGGCTCGCAAGATAACCGGCGGTAGAACTTGAAGGGCTCTAAGTTGCTGTTCGACATAATCGAGGGCCTGCCTCTCGCCACGAGCGCGATATATCTCAGCCAACATGGACCAACTGGCGATCAGCCCACGGTTACAATCAATCGCTTGCCGATAGCGCGCCAAGGCTTCATCCCAGCGTCCTTGATCGCGCATCAAATGTCCGTATTCTTGATGGGCGCGACCCATGTCTGGTGCCGCCACCAGCAACTGATCAAGGTCATGCGACGCCGCCGTGAACTGCTTCAGGTAGCGCCGCGCAACAGCGCGCAGATAAAGCAATTCGGTTTCGTTTGGATATTGGCGCAGACTCGCGTCAACAAGCTCCAAGGCAGAGGCAAAATCTTGCTTTTGGAACTTGTTCTGAATCGCTTGTATGTTTTGCGCGAGGGCCGAACTCTCTGTCATGCAACCCCTCAGCCAGGTTTACCCAGCCTCATCAGAATTCTTGGCTGAAGCGGACGCCGATGGTCATCGGACGCATATAGGTTACCCGCTTGCGGTCATTGACATAGTTTCGGCTGATTTCAGCTCTTTCATCGAAAACATTGTCGACAAAAAATTCGCCCGACCAGCTATCCTTTCGAACTCCGGCACGGAAATTCACTGTCACCCAGCTGTCGATAACATCTTTATTCATTTCAATCACGTCACTGTAGGACTCATCGGAGAACGAAATTTGCGGCATGACATGTGCCAAGAAGCCGCTCTCCGTCATCCATTCATAGCGAAACCGAATATTCCCCTGGAAGGTTGGAGCGAAGGCCAGCTCAGATCCTTTACGTACATCTTGAGTTGGGATGAGAACGTCGGTGATTTCGGTATCAAGGAAAGAAAAGGCACCGCCAATTGTAAGGCCTTCAATGCTAGCTGGCATGTAAGTGAGATCACCCTCTATCCCTTTGACTTCTGCATTCGCCGCATTGTCAGAGAAGAATAAGTTGACGATACCTGGATCAAAAATCGTCGTCTGCAGCTTTTCAATATCGACGAAAAAAGCACTGCCATTAAAGCGGAGACGACGGTCCTCAGAGGTCAGCTTCCAACCAATCTCGTAGTTTTTAACTTCGTCGGTATCAACCTCAAACGGTACAGTATATCCATCAGGCCCCTGCGCTCCACCGGGGCGGTTGAGCAAGCCGGGTCGGAAGCCCTCAGAATAGGTCGCGTAGTAAAGCCGGTCATCTTCGGGCGTATAGCTGACCGTCAGTTTCGAGATTGTACCATCTGTTGAGGCCGTATCGGGCGCATTGGTCGCGGCCCGGATTTGTGCGGCCTGCGCCGCTGAGAGGTCTGGATCAAGCGCCATAATGTCAGCAATGCTCATATCCGCCGTATAAGTAATGTAGCGGCTGGTCGTGCAAGTGCCGCGGAACGTATATTGTCCATCGCCATTATAAAGATCGGAGATATCAGTCCCATAAGCGTTGGCGTCAACCCCTGTCGAACCAGCGTTACAAAACGAACCATTGGCCGAACCATCGAGATCAACTTCAATATCGTACCAGCGCGCGCCCAAAGTTACCGCCAATAATTGCGGAACAACATCATAAGTCAATTCACCGAATACGCCTTGTTGCTCATCTGTGCGCTCAACATCATTACGGAACATAACGCCGGGCGGGTAAGGCCCCTGCTCCGATAAATAGCCAGAGGTGAATGGATAATTAGGGGCCCACGAGGGGGCTGGACCGAAAACTGACGCATTCAACATCCCGTAATAGGTAAAGTCATTGCGCTCTCGCAACACCAGATCGCTATAGAAAGCGCCAACGGTTGCTCGTAGGCGGTTCTCCTCCGGCGTATCGATCCTGAATTCATGCGTTTCCACCTCGAGCTCGGAGTAGCTGTTTACACTCAGGTCCGGAGCTTGACAGGTGCCAGCCGGCAGAACACCCGTAGTTGGATAACTGACCGTGCTGTCGCAAATGTAATAAGGTATATACTGACCAACGAATAGGTAATCTGCATAGTCCACCAACTGGTCGGTCTCACGCTCGGTATAGGCACCGGTATAAAGCAACTTCAATGCCCCCATGCGCCCCTCGAGGGTCCAGTTCACATTAACAAATTCATCTTCGATCGTATCCGCGGCAAAGCGCTGAATTTCTAAGTCGCCAAGATCGGGGTCGGCGAAAAACACGCCATCGGACTCTACCGTCTGATGCGTGATCGACAATAGGCCCGCCCAATCATCGCCAAATTCCTGTTTAACGCTCAGGCGCATCCCGGCATAGCTTGTGTCATTGATATCGTCGTCAACCAAGGCCGCATTATCGGATTGCAAAAAAGTGACATTGCTGAGATCAACACCGCCTTGGATACCGTTTCGGGCCTCTGAAACAGCGACACCATTTGACCGCACTGTACCAGCTTTCCGGAAGCGGGCAGACTCGCGCGCATCGCGCGTCCCACGCACATTGTCAATATAACCACCACGCCGATCGACATAGAAAACGCCGCGTACAGCCGTCCGATCGCCAAGCGGCAAATTGATCACGCCTACCGCTTTAGCACTAATTTCACCCTCTGGCATATAAGAGGTTTGGAAGCTAGCGGTCCCCGAAAACTCTTCCAACTGCGGCTTATTCGTAATCAAGCGGACAACACCCGCTTGCGAGCTGGCCCCAAACAAAGTGCCCTGGGGCCCTGCAAGCACCTCAACACGCTCCAAATCAGCGGCATAGACGTCGAGATTACGTCCCGGCTGCGATAACGGCTGTTCATCGAGGTATAGCGCCACATTCGGCGCCAAACCGGCAACACCAGCGGTCGTCAGATTCGGAGTCGTCGAAGCGACGCCGCGAATATATATTGTGCTCTGACCAGGCCCCGAGCCACCTGCTGTGACACTTGGCAACTGCACCAGATAATCTTCAAAAACCGACACACCAAGCTCTTCCAAGGCGTTACCGTTTAGGGCAGAAACAGCAATCGGCACGTCTTGTAAGCTCTCGCTTTTTTTCCGAGCCGTGACAACGATTTCATCAAGCCCGCCACTGATTTGCGCCAAAACCGGCTGTGATAGCCCAGCACCAATAACCAGCGCCATTGACGACACACCAACTGAAAGCTTTTTCATGAAATTCTCCTCACCCATCAAGCCCATGCAAACCTTAGAAATTGCAAGGCGCAATCCGATATAATTTGTAATCCGTATTAATTTATGTACGGAACACATAGTATATGTGTGCATTATCGTCAAGTTTACGCTGAAAAACATCGAACTAGCGAATACTATTATGTGAATAATAAAATTATAGATGAAATATATTATGTTTATGGAACAATTAATCTAGATCCACAGCCAACTATGCGTAGATCTTCTGGGCCTTAAAGCGGTGTCAAAGCCCTAGAAATTATCCTTAATCTGCTGATCACCCCAAGCGCCTGACCGCGTTTTATAACGTTTTTCGGGTCGAGGCCGTATGTCAGGCTGTGCGGCTGGTAGGGCTGGTTCACGGGACGCGGGAGACGGCGCGGCTTCAGCACTTGTTGCAACGGGGCTTACGGCTTGCGAACAAGCGCGATCGAGTATCGGATTGCGAGACTTCTGGATGTTCTGAATAAGCGTGTTCCGCTGGCACTCCCAGGCATCTACCGGATCGGCGCGATCCCAAGCCTCCATCTGTACCCGGATGGTTTGATCGTAAATGGTGACATCGGGGTAAACCATTTGCATGTAAAAATAAGTGCGCGCAATATCACCACGAATGGCC
Organism: Alphaproteobacteria bacterium; assembly: GCA_965660195.1. GTDB lineage: Bacteria > Pseudomonadota > Alphaproteobacteria > RS24 > RS24 > JAYODZ01. Next base: position 9,199 of record CBFHZM010000012.1, on the reverse strand, counting down.
TCCTTTGGCTCGGCTACTTGGCCTCGTATTTCCATATCACAAGCACCAAAATCGCGCGGTTCGCCAGCAATCTCACCGTAGGGGTAATTGCTCCTTAGGCCATTTACCTCGCCTATCGCAGGTTGCAAATTATACATATCCGCCTGCATTAAACGAAAACGCTGACTGACCTTTTCGGCACATTTACGCCCTTTATAGGGTTTGCCCGTGCGGGACACGCATTGCCGATCACCTTGCGTCCAAGCGGAGAGCTGACGGCCAAAGACCGAGGCCGGTACGACATGTTCCCACTCGATGCGACTGGCGCGCGCGCGATCTTTCTTCGCTTGAAATTGACAAGATGCCCAATCGGGACCCCCGCGATCGAAGTCACAACCACAATAAAAAGTTTTCGGCTGAGCGGAGAAAACGCCCCAGAGATGATCCTTGGCCTTTGCAAACGAGCTGATGGTCGTGTTTTGCGCGGCCGCAGGCCCCAGCATCGAAACTGAAACCACCGCCACCATTACTATCAAACGCAACATCACACCTTACTTTATAGGAACCAATAGTCTAGCAAGGTAGTCCAAGGCTCCGATCCAGCAAATCTTGCCGGATCACATAGATTTTTTTGGCGATGCCCTGATCGTCGCCACGCGAAAAAATATGCAATGGGCCATTATACGACAGATTGATATTTTGCCGTGCCGCAGGACAAGCTGCAGCTACAATGTCTGCTAGACGCTCGGCTAAGATCCAATCGTCCTCATCGGCTTCAGGTAACACAAAGAAGTAAAACCCGCCTTTCAACGTCCAATCTTCTGAAAGGATGCTCGGATCGCGATCGAGTACGCGGGCGGCATCTTGCATATCCCCTGCCCACGCCAGAGGGCAGATTACGAGAGCAAGCACGAAACCGAGGATCAATCGCGTCATCGAAGGCGGGCCTCTAATCGCGCCCTTTAAAAATCATCTTTGACGGAACCATCGCCCCATGTCCCGCCACTGGGCGCCGCATCACCTGAAGCGTTGGCGGCAGGTGCGCTAGACTGAGACCGCTCGCGCGCCCGCTGGTCATATGTTCCTTGCACAGCCTGCCCGCCCTGCTGGTAACCTTGCTGATACAAAGCTTGATTGTCTTTGGTTTCAGCCGCCTTATCACGCATGCCCTGCACCTCGCCCTTCATGATGCTCTGTTCGGCGTTAAACTCGCGCAAGGTGGCGAATGTGTCTGCCAAGAGATCGCCCGCCTGCGCCGATAGGGCACTATTGATATAGCCGACGGTGACTAAAATATTACGCCCAGAAGCTGGATGGGTCATCTCAAGCGGCGCCAAAACCTCAAGACCGCGCATTTGTACATCCTTAACCTCGTTCGACAACTCACGTGAGGCATCCTTATAGAATTTTGTATCCGTCCCACCGGCGGCGTTGCGAACTTCCTGCTTCATTTTTTCAAACTTTTTGTATGAACGCATGTCACCCGTGACGGACAAAATCGCCTGCTGTTTCGCCCAGGCTTCAACCTCGGTCGCGACATCGGCACGGTCGTCATAATCGGGATCATAAGCCATTGCCGAAATACCCATAAAATAAATCGTACCATCTGTGGCTTTGAAACGCCGCGGACCGACCATGTGAGAGAGATCTTTAGAGTTCACCCAATTGTAAAACTCTTCCGACGAGTCTCCCCCAGACGCTTGCGCACCGCCCTCGTTGAGCAGCACAGACCGCGCTTCATTTTCAAGCTTTTGGCTCCATACAACCAACAGCGACATTTCGAAACGCTCATTCAGCTCATCATAGCTCTCAATTTGCTGCACCACGGTCGCCCCGAAAATCGGCATTTCCGACAATGTCTCGACTGAGGATTTTATTTCCTTTTTAATCGATCCTTGCAGCTCATCGATCTTGCTTTGGATTTCCGCTTCAAGCTCGGACGCCTTGTTTTCCGCATCGCGCGCCAATTCGAGGCGCTTTTTCAAATCGTCGAGACGTTGTTTCTTTTCCGCCGCCAACTCGCCCTGTTGGTAACTGGCATCGATTTTCCGAATAATGGCATCGAATAAACGTCCCTTACGATCGCCCTCAGTTACGCCAGCAAGCTCATCGGCCGTTTGCTGATCCACCGCTTCGGCAAGCAGTGCCGCATCCTTTTGCGCCAGCTCTAAATTTTTGCGCGCCTTTTCAAGTTCAGCGCGAATTTGCTGTTGCTCTTTTTGGACCTGTTTGGCGATCGGGTTGCCTGGAACGCTCAGAATGTTACTAGCCGAGGCCGTGGTCAGAAAGGATTCGATAATTTTTGCCTTGCCCATCAGCAAAGCCTCGATCGCGAGAAACTCCCGCTTCTCCAAAAAATCGGGATCGGTCGACGAAATTTTCTCGCTCGCTGTCGCGATCACCATCGTACGGTTTTTCTTGTTGTCCCAGTTTTCGCGCCAGTTCTTCTTGCGCATAAAATCACGCAAGGCTTTTTCGGCCGACTGACCTTGCGCTATAGCAATAGGCGCCGCTTCACGTTGCTGTTGCTCGACAAATTTTATCGTGTCGTCTTGCGGCGGCGTCAAGGGAGACGGAATGGCTTGTTCATCTGCCGACAGGCCGCCTTGCGCGCGCGCAGTGGGCGCAGCCCCGATGGTCAGCGCCATTGTGACGGCTAGTCCACATACAGCACCGCGAAAAATACTCCAGTTAAACTCTGACGTCATCGCCCTCTCCTTAAAACAAAAGTAAAATACTACTGCCAACCAGTGCCACCGAAGGGGTCTTCGGCTGTCGTATCACCAGCTGGCTTATCGGCAAAAAAATCATCCATTTTCTTATCGGCTTCGGCAGCGCGCGTTTGCGCTTGCGATTTACCCTTGCCAATCAAACGACAGACCAAACGCTTGGGTGCAAAATGTTGTGCCAAATCATCGCCGGAAATAATTTGCGCTGTACTGAATTTCGCATTCACCGTATCAACCCGAATTTGTGCAACCTCGGTTTCCGCATAACCAAGCGCTTCTTTGGTGTAAGGATCAATAATCTTCTCGTCGCGCCGGTACACTTTGAAACTGTCGCCAACCGTTATGAGGTCGCCCCCTTGGTTCAGGGTCACCGTAGATCCGCTGACCGCGGCAATCATAAGTGGATAAATAGCGGCCAAGATCTCGTCGGCCATTTCCAAACTCGCAAGCTCCGCCAATGCCATAACAGGGTCAGGTACGTTGCCTGCATCAAAAATTTTCAAAAAATCATCCGACCCATAACGACGCATCACCTTGCCCGAAAACTTTGTTTGATTGGTCATCACGTCGATAATTTTATAGCTCAGCGCTACCTCGCCTTGCGGAATTTGAATGGTGCGGTCGAGCGTTTTAAAATGCACGGGAACGAGCTTGTAGGATACGGCGCTGACCGAACCCACGACGATCATCTCAGCGATAATGGTCTGGCTCAATTTCAGTGTTTCCTCAATCGGGAGTAAAGGGTTATCGAGCACAGACGCTTTTTCGCCCAGCGTTTGATTTATAAACTCGCGGTCTAAAACCATAAATCGGCGCGAGCTGGTAATTTTATCCTCGAGCGCTTGCGAGAATTTTGAGCTGATCTGACGCGGTTCATCGGCCAGCTTGTTGAGAGCTTTATTACTTGCGTCAACACGAAATGGAAGGATGGCGATCCGCTTGCGACCAGCTTGTCCCGTCATCGACAATTGGGCAATTTTAGCGGTGACATCTGCCCGCCACTGGCCATCGGCCTGTTGTTCAAGTTTTACAATATCATACGACGAGACAACGCCGCGCGACGCTTCGCGGTAATTGCGTTGCATAGTCTTATCGGTTTTTGTGTTCCGAACGCCATCTTGTGATGAAGATTGGGTCACTTTACCGATCAAATTTTTGGCATCAATAGACGCCCCATTCACTTTGGTTATGGCGCGAGTCAATGCGGCATTAATAGCTTCCTCCTGCGTTTCGGCCAAACCAAAGGCTGAAACTTGCTGATAGGTAATTTTCTGGGCCGCAACGGACGTTACGAGAAAAGCACCAAAGAGGAGAAGGCTGATTACGTACCGCATTGACCTAACACCTAGTTAAAATTGGCTTCGTTAGCACCGGAGGTATCAAGCTTATTGCTTTTACCAATCCCGATAACATCGCCCGTCAACGTGCTCACAAAAGCGGGTACGAGCTTTGGCAATGTCGTGACTAAGAACAGGCCTGTACCCAGCTTCTGCTGCATTTTTGCTAGGCCCATGACGCCAGCGCCCTTGATCTCAGATTGAGCAGATTTGCCCCATTCCGCAATCTCTGGCACTAATTTCACAAAGTGATAGGTGCCTTGAGCGAACTGGATCAGACCATCATTGTAATATTTTGACTGTTCCGCCGAGAGCTCAACCTCATTCGCGGCCGCTTCTTTGATCATCGCGTTAGTGTCTTCAGCGAGATTGACGGCGGTTTCAAGGCCATCTTTGCTTGTATCTTTCTTGATCAAATCGACGCTTTCGGCGAGCGCTTTTGCCTTATCGTCATAGCCGAAAGCAACGGCGAAAAGCCTTTGACCCTCAAGAATATTCACCAAAGCGGCATGGGCGCGCAGTACCAAAGCCTCTTGGCTATCTGCGGCTGACGCACCGCTTGAACTACTTGAGCCGCCGCCCAGTGGGTTTTTCAGGCCACCGAATTGCGCAGCGGCATGCTGATGTGTAGCCAAAAAGGCTACCAAAAATAAAACTAGAAAACGCATTTGTACACTCTCCTTCTAATAAAGACCTTGTTGCTGCATGAAGTCTACAATGCGCTGGCCGGTCTCTTCGCCAGCTTTTTGTAATGCCATTGTGGCCGCTACCGTCTGGTCTGGACCTTGGCCACTGAATTGGATCGGACCAACCGCAGTGATGGTATCGGCAAAAATATCGGAAACATCGGAAACGGTACCGTTCACCGTGACATAGACCACAAATAATCCGCTGTCTGGGTCGCGCCGCGGCGGGCCGACATCCATTGTGCCATAGGCAAAATATTTAAAATTAAAGTCGCGCAACGCCTGCAAGGCATTGCGGTAGTTCTGCGGACCAATTTTACCGCCTTTGATAAAATCTGCTTCCATCGCGGCGACGTCGAAAGCTGGTGCATTGACCTGGATATTCGCCCCTGATATGGCCCTAAAGTATCCATCGGATAATTTCTGCAATAATTTGATTTCGTGATCTTGGTTCGGCCAGCGGGAGAATTTGAACTTATCGCTTGCGGTGATGGTTGAAGACTCTGACGAAGAGCTCGCGGAAGATTGCGACTTGGTTTCCGACATAGCCGACGTTCCCGACGCCGTTAACCGCTCGGCGCTTTTCCCTGATTGGGAGCTTTCGGAACTGGTCTTGGTCGAAGGCCCCGAGGATAAAACATCCATTTTACGGGCAACAAAGAGCGTCGCCATGTAGGATTTCTGAGAGCGGTTGACGGTCTCAGCAGCCGACCCCTCCTCGACTTCGATATTAAGGCGGTTTTCATCGATCACGGCGGTAATCACCATGCTATATTTTTTAAGCTTGGTGTCGCACATTGCTTCGACAATATCCCAGGATACAAAATATTTGTCGGCCTCGGCGAAGATGCGCGATTCTTTTTCATAGTAAATTTTCGACTTGGCTTTGCTGAATTTGCGGCTGGCGTAATTGTTCAGCGCCGATTCTTTTGCAGCTTGCGTTGCCGCTTCGACAACAGCGGCGTTTTTGGGAGCATTTTTCTTGCAGCGCCCGTCAAGTTCGACCGTGCCAATACCCTCGACTGTTTGTTGCGCCGCAGCCGGCAAGACGCCTATCAACACTATCAAAATTAGAGCAATCGGAAACACGGAAAACACTTTACGCAACATCATTACTTCACCTTACTTTAGTAAATACATTTTCTTCGAGGGCTTTTATTTCTTTCACCAAGTCACCGACGCGGGCTTGCTTGTCAGATTTATGGGTTTTAATCCATTTCTTATCCGGCGTTACCAGTTGCGTCGTCGTCTCATTCAGCAAAATTAAAATGCTATCGCGAAATTGATCAATGTCCTTAACCGCATCGGATTTCGGAATCTTAATGACATTACCGCGCTGGTATTTCTGATCAAGATAGGTCGCTAAGCGGCCATCAATTTTCAGCCCTAAGGCGCTGATGTAACTATAAGCGGCGCGATTAGCCGTCTCGTCCAACATTTTTTTCAAGAGCCCTCGTAACGCAACTTTAATGCTGAAACTAGCTGGCGGAAGCTCGATGTCAAATGCATCATCACTATTTGCTATTTTCAGTGGCATTTTGCCGGCTATGGCTTGCCCCCGGGTATAGGGGAGAACGGGAATTCGAATGTTGTTAAACAAGTATCCTTCAAGACTACTGGCTAGCCATTTTTCGAAGACCTGAGGGTCGGGAGCCTGATCGCCCAGCGTCTCATAGACCCGTTCCGCAATTTCGACATCGCTGATTTCAATAAAAAACCGCGCCGTATCGATTGAAACATCGGCGAGGCGTGCCGGCAATAATCTTATGATCGAGTTTTGTTGCGCATCAAAAATAAGCTTATGAAATTCTTGACGCACGCGCTGATCAGAGCAATCCGCCTTTTCGGTGCAGGTAATAATCGTGGAAACGCTGATGGGGTAATTTGCGAGCAGGTTTTTTTTCTGAAAATCATAGAGGATAATCCGCGCCACAAGACCAAGGCGAAGGTTACGTTTGCCAAGCGCAACGACCTCCTCCACGGTTTCAGACTCGAAAGCCAGTGACAGCATGAAATTTCGTAAGGCGGTTGACTGCTGATCGGATATCACCACCTTATCATTGCTGTAGCCAATGATCTGATCGTAGAAAACACGAAAATCTGGAATGAAACAATCTTGGTTTTGTTGCGCGAGCGCACAGAGATTCGGGAATTTCGTTTTAAGTTCTTCAGCCGATGATAAATAACCAGCGCCAGCATAAATAACCTGCTGTGGCCCAATAGCGCGCGCCGCTGTCGCAAGGAACAACGCGATAATACAGGTTGACGCGAGGACACAGATTCTTAACATAGCACCTAATAAAGTTTCGTGTCGATAGGATTCTTACATGCGTTTCAGTAACACAAGCACTTTTGTGACAAAATTAAAAGTTTTTTCTGTGGCACTCCTGGTCAGCGGCTGCGCCTCCACAGGCGGGCGGTACGATGTCGATCAAAACAAAGGCTATAATGTTCTAAAGCAGGCCGAAGGCTATGTGCGTTATGAGCACATGAATGATAGGGATATTCGGCTCGAGATCGAGGATCATGCTATCACCCACTGTAAGCTCATCAACAAAACCGCCTCACGCGGCAAAACCAATTGCGTCGGCGACAGCTGCACCACCACTTATCTTTGCCAAGAAGTTAACTTACTCAACCGCGACTAAATATAGCTTTTTCGACTAAGCACAGGCTTTATCGGCCAATAGTCGATCGAGATAACCCTTGCTCTTATATAAATCAACAACTGTTGATTTATATATGTTTAAAATAAAAACGATAAAATCAACATTTGTTGACTATATATAATATTCATGTCACTAAGGCATATGCGCAACCGTAAAACGACGCAAAGTAAAATTTTTGCCACCGCCAAGGCTTTATTTTGGACGCGCGGCTATAGCACCGTATCGATGCGCGACATTGCCCGCCAAGCCAACACCGATGTTGCGCTCGTGGCGCGTTATTTCGGTTCTAAGAAGCATTTGTTTCTGGCGACTTTGGACGGTGCACTGATCTGGCCCGCAATGAGCGGCAAAACCGGCGAGGAAGTTCTGCGCCACATGATCCAGCGCTTAGCCAAGGAGAGTCCTGACGGTGATGAAATAACGGCCATACGGATGTTGATCGTGAATATTTCGGACCCCGAGGTTGGCGATGAGCTTCGCCAGCGCTATCTCACAGGGCTTTATGGACCGATGCAAGATGCCTTCGCCCGTCGTTATGATGATGCCGCCATCGCGCTTTTGGCCGCGACCTTGATCGGCCTGTCGCTCGGACGCTCATTATTGCAAATCCCCGAGTTAAGCAACTTACCATCTGATCTTTATACGCAATTATTGCTCGATACGGCGCAAACAACGCTAAATTATCGCAGCGCATAAGTGCTTATAGGGTTATGACAGATGCCACTGCTGGCCGCGCTCGATACGCCGCATCCCAACGCTTTATATTAACATATCCGACCATTAAATCTTTTTGCGTAAAGCGCATGAATTGCAAAAAGGCCTGCAGGCTGCAATCGGCCATGGTTACCCGATCGCCGGCCAGAAACGGTCTGCCGTCGGCGAGCGCGGCATCAAGATAAGTGCAAGCAGGTTGCATCGCGGCTTCCAGCTCGGCGGCGCGATCAGGATTTGGAGGAAATCCCAAGGGGGACTTATAGGCATGCACCCAATGTGCCACCAGATTGCCCAAGCGAATTTCGCATATGCGTTCGAGGTCGCGCTCATACGCACGTTGCTCTAGATCGGCGCTAAACAGACGATGATCTGGAAAACAGTCTTCCAAGTAATCGATGATCACGCGAGATTCGACGATATAGCGCCCACTCTCTGTTTCCAATACGGGCAATGTCCCAAATGGATTACGCGCTAAATGTTCAGGCTCCTTATGTCGGCCCTTCAGCGTATTCACAATGACTTGTTCAATTCCCATATCAACGCCTAGAGCTGCCCGCTCGGCGATATAAAGCATGACCCGCACCGGGTTGGGTGCTAATGGCACGACATACAGTTTCATCACTATCTCCTTATTCAACCTCGCCCGCTACGTCCGACCTAAGCTTGCGCTGATCTCGCGTAATAGCCTTCGAGATAGGCCAATAGACCATCATCGATAATTTCAATTAATAGGCCAGACGGATCTTGAAAATAACCAAATTTGTCACCCACAGAGCCAAGCACCCGGCGATAGCCTTGCGCTTCGAGTTGCTTGCAGGTCTCAACAGAGGACCGACTATAAAAACATAAATGATGTAAGGCGATGTCACCCTCGACCTGCCACGGCGTATCCGCAACCGCTTCGATCAGCTCATAATGCGTTGGCTTGGCATGCGCATGCGCAATCCGCATATCGAACTGACGGCGTTCACCAAACACCACCAAGTCCCATGGATCGGGTTCGCCGCCAGCCCACCGCACACCCAATAATGCCTCAAGTTTGGGCCGCGCCGCATCCATCGACTGGCAGACCAAGCCAATATGGA
>CBFHZM010000011.1:0-34793 GCA_965660195.1 Alphaproteobacteria bacterium | reverse complement strand
GGAAAGTGGCCAGCGAGAACGCCGATGGGGACTATGTGATTGACCATTCATCAATCATTTATCTGTTCGACCAAAAGGGTAAATTTATTAAGTTTTTTACGCATCAGGATACGAGCGACACGCTTGCCGCGGCGCTCGCACAGTTAGTTACCGAACAACCAGTCGAATAAGCCGCGACGTTTTGCACTCGGCTTGCCCTCGCTGCCAAAGGGCGCCATTGGATTCATCTTCGCCTCGGCCGTCATGAAGGTTTTAAAAATTTGCGCCGGGATCGCCCCCCCTGTAACCCGGTTCATGGGTGCGCCATCATCATTGCCGACCCAAACCCCGACCACCAAATCGCCGGTCATGCCGATAAACCAAGCATCGCGCCAGGTTTGCGACGTACCTGTTTTGCCGCCAATGCGAAGCCCATCAACACGTGCACCGCGTCCGGTACCGCCTTCAACCGCAGCCACCAACATACTTTGCAAGCTGGCAACGATGTCCGGTTCTATCACTGGAACTGCGGCGCCTATGCGGCGACGGTAAAACTCATTACCCGAATGGCTAACCACTTCTTCGATAATATAAGGGAATGTGCGAAAGCCTCCATTGGCAATAGTGGCATAGCTCGCTGTTAATTCGAGCAAGGACAGCTCAAAAACTCCGAGCGCAATCGACGGATGTGGGTAAAGTGGCGAAGTGATGCCCAGACGCCGCGCGGTTTCAATGACGCGCTCGCGACCTACGGCCTCGCTCAATTGCGCCGCCACCGTGTTCAACGAATTCGCCAGGGCGTCGGTCAGCGTCACCGGGCCACGATACAAACGATCATAATTCTGGGGTGCCCAGTCGCCCACACTAAAGGGCGCGTCTTGCATAATATCATTCGGCTTATACCCCGCCTCTAACGCGGCGAGATAGACTACGGGCTTGAATGACGAGCCTGGCTGTCGTTGCGCAAGAATGGCACGATTATACTGACTATTTTCGTAAGACCGCCCACCGACCATGGCGCGGACGGCGCCTTGGGGTGTCATTACCACCATCGCGACTTGCCCAACATTGCGGTCTTGCCCTTGCGTGTCCAGAACCTGCCGAGCTGCTTGTTCGGCGGCTAACTGCATTACGGGGTCGAGCGTTGTCACAATATCGAGATCAGTGCGCGGCCGACCAATAAAACCAGGGAGCTGCTCCAAAGCCCAATCAATTGCATAATGCGCCGTATCATTACTACGCGGGACAATCCGGACATCATCCAGAGGATGATCCGCCAAACGCTGTGGTGCAAGATAACCCGTCTCCGTCATCGCCTGTAGCACCAATGACGCCCGCGCACGGGCGCCCTCTGGATTGCGGTTAGGCGCAAGGCGTGAGGGCGCTTTTAGCAAACCCGCCAAAGTCGCCGCTTCGCCCAACGTTAATTCGGGCACGGGTCGGTTGAAATAAGTCTCGGCCGCAGCATGAATACCATAAGCGCCTGCACCAAAATAAACGCGGTTCATATACAGCGCGAAAATTTCTTCTTTGCTCAAAGTTGCTTCCATCCAAAACGCCAAGAGAAGCTCTTGTATCTTCCGCTTCAGCGTGCGATCCGGGTCGAGAAACACATTCTTGGCTAATTGCTGGGTCAGAGTAGAGCCCCCTGCCACGACGGCGCCGGACCGGATATTGCTGACCATAGCGCGCGTCAGGCCGCGAATATCCATGCCGAAATGCGAGAAGAAACGCCGATCCTCGATCGCCACCACTGCTTGCACGAGGTCAGAGGGCAGATCGCGATACAGTAAAGGTCGCCCCTGCAAACGCCCACGGCGCGCCAGGAGTTTATCCCCTGCGCCGTAAAATCGGAATTCGGGGCTGTTCTCAACCTTCCACAATTGTTGGGTGTCGGGCAGATCCATGGCGTAATAGCCGACCAATCCAGCAACCCCTATTCCCGCCCAAAGACATAGAACAGCGCCCCAATAAAATAGACGAGTCCAAGGGTTCGACGGAGCCTTGGCCGGTTTGGTTTTACGCTTTTGCGTCACGCCAGCCTACCCACGGACCAGATCAAATATCGAGATTGGCAACCGACAGAGCATTGTCTTGAATAAATTGTCGCCGCGGTTCAACAACGTCGCCCATGAGTTGCTCAAACAAATTATTTGAATCCGCAACATCGCGGATCTTCACCTGCAATAAGGTGCGGGCGTCGCGATCTAGGGTGGTATTCCACAGCTGGTCGGGGTTCATTTCGCCCAATCCCTTATAACGCTGCAAACTCACGCCTTGGCGGCCAAAATCTAGAATGGCGGCCAGCAAATGGCTCGGCCCATAGATCGGAATCTTGTGGTCCTTAATTTGTAAAACGCCCGGTTCGAGATAGGCCGATTGCAGATCGGCTGCCATGCCATCGAGACGGCGTGCATCGGCCGAGGCAATCAATGGCCCGTCAATATGGATGGTCTCCTGAACGCCGCGCAAAGTCCGTGTAAAGGCCAAACCACCATCACCGGACGGCGTACCTTGCCAGCCGCGTTCGACCTCATCCTCAAGCCTGTCCAAGCGGCGCGCAATATAGGCCGATGTCTCACCGGCAAGATCTTGGTTTGACAAAATACTCGGTGTTAGAGCACCGGCAATAGCCGTTTGTTCAATCGCTTGTTTGGGGTAGCGCGGCGGCAATCCATTGAGCATCGCCCCGATGCGGCGAGCTTCCTCAACCAAGCCGCGCAAATCCTCGCCACTTCGCTGTTCCCCCGAATACAGTGTCAAAACCGCATCCTTGACGCCAGCATCAATCAGGTAATGCTCAAGTGCGCCCTGGTCCTTGAGGTAGGTCTCCGAGCCTTCGCGCTTAACTTTGTAGAGCGGTGGTTGTGCGATAAACAAATGGCCGCGCTCAATAACCTCGGGCATTTGACGATAGAAAAAGGTCAGCAGCAAAGTTCGAATATGCGCGCCATCAACATCAGCGTCAGTCATGATGATGATTTTATGATAGCGTAGCTTATCAATATTAAAGTCTTCGCGGCCAATGCCGGTGCCCAACGCCGTGATCAAAGTGCCGATCTCATTCGAAGAGAGCATTTTATCAAAACGGGCGCGCTCAACATTGAGGATTTTACCCCGCAAGGGTAACACGGCTTGATTGGAACGATTGCGCGCCTGCTTGGCAGAGCCACCAGCGGAGTCGCCCTCAACAATAAATAGTTCGGCGCGCGATGGATCGCGCTCTTGGCAGTCCGCCAACTTTCCCGGCAGGCTCGAAATATCCAAAGCCCCTTTCCGCCGTGTTAGCTCCCGCGCCCGACGCGCCGCCTCGCGCGCTGCCGCAGCTTCCACCACCTTAGCAATAATCGATTTGGCTTCCGCTGGATGCTCCTCAAACCAATTGCCCAGAACCTCGTTCATGACGCTCTCGACAGCTGGACGCACCTCGGAAGAAACCAGCTTATCTTTTGTTTGGCTGGAAAATTTCGGATCGGGCACTTTGACCGACAACACGGCCGTTAGACCCTCGCGACAATCGTCACCGCTCAACGCCACTTTCTCTTTTTTAGCGATGCCGCTCTCTTGCGCATAATTATTGATCGCGCGCGTTAAAGCCCCTCTAAACCCCGCGAGATGCGTACCGCCATCGCGCTGTGGGATGTTATTGGTGAAGCACAAAACTGTTTCATGATAGCTATCGTTCCACCACAGCGCGACCTCGACGCCAATTTCGTCTTGTTCAGACTTAATGGTGATCGGTGCATCAAGCAGGGCATTTTTATTGCGGTCGAGATAGCGAGCAAAGGCTTCGAGCCCGCCTTCATAGGATAGCTCGGTGACAACTGGCTCGGGCTTGCGCGCATCGGTTAAGATAATGTTCACGCCGCTATTTAAGAAGGCCAGCTCACGCAAGCGGTGCTCTAGCGTATTGTAACTAAACTCGGTCATCGTGAAGGTCGCGGCTGAGGGGTGAAACGTCACCACTGTACCCGTTTCTTCAGTATCGCCCTGCACAGACAGATCTCCCAGAGCGTCGCCATGTTCAAACCGCAAATTATGGATTTTGCCGGCGCGGTAAATTGTCAACTCCAACCAATCGGACAGCGCGTTCACCACAGAAATGCCGACACCATGCAGACCGCCAGACACTTTATAGCTGTTTTGGTCAAACTTACCGCCAGCATGCAATTGCGTCATGATCACCTTCGCCGCCGACATGCCTTCTTCTTTATGCATATCGGTTGGAATACCCCGGCCATTATCGCTGACGGTCACCGAGCCATCGCCGTTCAAAGTGACACAAACACGATCGCAATGCCCTGCGAGGGCTTCGTCGATAGCATTATCGACAACCTCATACACCATGTGATGCAGACCAGTGCCATCATCCGTGTCGCCGATATACATACCCGGCCGTTTGCGAACAGCTTCGAGGCCTTTCAAGACCTTAATCGCATCGGCGCCATAGGCGTTTTCGGGGGTGGTGTCATCGGTCATGATAATTTTCCTAAATAATCTCTTTCATATGTCTAATCTGTGTCGCGCTGGCATGCGGGATCACCGCGTCATCGGCTACGGTAAATACGGAGCTGATCGGTGCAAAGGCCTCAAAACTTTGCAGATCAGTACCGGTGATCCAGACTTGCCCACCCAGATCGTCGAGCGTTTGGGCCAAGGCCTGGCGCCGATCTGGGTCGAGATGCGCCGCCACTTCATCGAGCAGCAAAAGCGGCACGTCGCCCGTTTGCGCGGCAATCGAATGCGCCTGCGCCAAAATTAGGCCGATGAGCAGGGCCTTTTGCTCGCCCGTGGAACATTGGTTCGCTGGCATATTTTTATCGGCGTAATAGACCAACAAATCTGACCGATGCGGTCCAAATAAGGTACGCCCTGCCGTTGCGTCCTGCACCCGATCCGAGGCCAGGCGATCGCGAAACATATCCTCAACCACCAGCAGGCTTTCCGAACGCAAAGCGGTTTCCAAATCACCCTCAAGACCAATCCGCGCCCGCGGAAAGCCGGTTTCTGGCATATGAGCAATCCCCGCAGCCAAATGGTCCAGCGCTTCAAGGCGCGCCCAAGCGATCGCAGTGCCGTTCACCGCCATCGTTTCCTCGAGACTATCCAGCCACACAGTTTGCGGCGATCCCTCGCCGAGCAATCGATTGCGCTCGCGCATCGCTTTTTCATAGGCGGCCGCTGAGCTCGCCAGTGACGGCGACAAACTAGCCGCAAAGCGATCAAAAAATTTCCGTCGCCCCGAGGCGGCCTCAACAAATAACCGATCCATCGCTGGCGTTAGCCATAATTGCGGTAGCACTTGCGACAGGCTGTCAAAGCTCGCACCGCGATCGCCATCCACAAGCAAATCACGGCCGGCACCATTAAAGCTCACCCTTATGCGGCTGGCGCCATGCGCCAAAGATAAATCGGCTCCAATCGCCCAAGCCGTTGCTGCCGCGCAGCGGGTAAGGTCGGAAAATTGACCGCCGCGCAACCCGCGGCCCGCGCCGAGCAAAGACACGGCTTCTAAAATATTGGTTTTACCAGCCCCGTTTGCGCCCAGCAGAATATTTGTCCGCGGCCCAAAGGCACAAGATAGGCGCGTATAATTGCGAAAATCTTGCAACCGCAAATGGCTGATATAGGGCGCATCGAGAGTCTGCGGCAACGTGGCGACAGGACGGACCAAGTTAGACCCGCATTGGCATCAAAACATAGAGCGCGTCGGCATCAGCCAAATCACGCACAATAGTCGGCGATCCCGCATCCGCGAGTTCAAAACTAGCTGTCTCACCTTCGATTTGCGACATAATATCGAGCAAATAGCGAGCGTTGAAACCAATCTCCAGCGGGCTGGCATCATAGGCCACTGCGACCGCGTCAGTCGCGCTACCGCCATCTGGGTTAGACACGCTAAAAGTCAGCTTATCGCTCGCCAACATAAGTTTAACGGCTCGCGATTTTTCGTTCGAAATGGCCGCCACACGATCAACGCTTTGCGAGAAGGATTTAACATCGACACTGAGCTGCTTGTCATTATCGACAGGAATAACGCGGCTGTAATCAGGGAATTTTCCGTCAATCAGCTTCGATGTCAGAACAATATTTTCGAAAGCAAAATTAATCCGCGTGTCTGATAGCTGGATACTGACTTCGCCGGTGCTCTCCTCAAGTAGCTTCTGGATTTCATTGACCGTTTTTCGCGGCACGATGATAGATGGCATGCCAGCAGCGCCCACAGGCTGGACGATTTGTGCCTGCGCCAAACGGTGGCCATCGGTCGCCACAGCCCGTAACAAGGCGCGGTCGCCCGCTTCCACCGTATGAAGAAAAATACCATTTAAATAATAACGGGTTTCCTCAGAAGAAATGGCAAACTTTGTCCGGTCAATCAGCGCATGCAAAGACGATCCCGGAAGCGCAAAGGCGACTGGCATTTCATCTTGCGACATGGTCGGAAAGTCGTCGCGCGGTAGCGTTTGCAAGGTAAAATGCGAGGCTCCAGACGTCAGGTTCAAACGACCGCCATCGCCTTCCAGCGCCAGCTCAACCTGCGCGCCATCAGGCAATTTACGAACAATGTCATACAACATATGCGCCGGCGCCGTAATTGCGCCGTCTTGCACCACTTCGGCCTCGATTTTTTCGCGGATCTCAATTTCCAGATCTGTTGCGGTCAACGCCAACATGCCACCCTTGGCTTGCAGCAGAACATTCGACAAGATCGGGATCGTGTTACGGCGTTCAACGACACTTTGCACGTGATTTAGAGCCTTCAGAAGAGCTGATTTCTCAATAATAGTTCGCATACAAACCTCTCTGTGCCACATTGCGGCGCGGCCACCGCTTCCGCCCCTCGGTCGCCGTTAAGGGTCGCCGAGAAGCCGTTTTCCATCTTGTGGGCACAGCTCGCCGATGCGTTCGCAGAGACGATATTAGTGGCGCAAGAACGGGGCGGAGCGCCCCATGATCAAGCCACGAATCAGGCCCCAAATTTCCCAGAAACTATAGCAGAATTCGCCGCTAATGGTGAAATGATTTACCGCGAAAAGGCTGGAAAACTTCTAGTTTTCAAGCATTCTACGCAGCAAATCGACATCCTCATCAAGGGCCGGATCCTCGCCCCGCAATTGCTCGATTTTCTTAACTGCATGAATAACCGTTGTATGGTCGCGACCACCAAATTTCCGGCCAATTTCAGGCAAAGACCGCGTCGTCAGCTGTTTTGACAAATACATCGCAATCTGGCGTGGGCGGGCAATCAAGCGCGACCGGCGGGCGGACAACATATCGCCAATGCGGACATTGAAATATTCCGCTACCCGACGTTGAATTTCATCGATCGTGATACGGCGTTCAGAGGCACGCAGCAGATCACGCAATACATCTTGCGCCACATCCAGCGTGATCGGCCGCCCGACAAAGGCGGCATAGGCGACAACGCGGTTCAAAGCACCCTCGAGCTCGCGCACATTATTGGTGATACGTTGCGCGAGAAACTCCAAAACGGTACGCGGAACGGTAATTTGGTCTCCCCGCCCCAAGAATGTGTCGGCTTTCGACTGCAATATTCCCAGGCGAAGCTCGTAATCCGTCGGGTGAATATCTGCTACCAGCCCCCAGCCAAGACGCGAGCGAATACGCTCTTCAATACCTTGCAAGTCCGATGGCGAGCGGTCGGCCGAAATGACGACCTGGCGATTATGGTCAATCAAAGCATTAAAGGTATGGAAGAATTCTTCCTGCGTTGAATCCTTGCCAGCGATAAATTGAATATCGTCAATCATCAGCACATCAACTTCGCGGAATTGCTGCTTAAACGCCATGGTATCTTTAAACCGCAAGGCGCGGATAAACTGATACATAAATTTTTCAGCCGAGAGATATAAGATTGTTCTATCGGGGTGCAGGCGGTTTATTTCCCAGGCAATGGCATGCATCAAATGCGTTTTGCCGAGGCCAACGCCACCGTAGAGAAACAATGGATTGAAGCCGACAGCCTCATTTTCCGCCAGGCGGCGGGCCGCGGCATGCGCTAGCTCGTTGGATTTTCCAACGATAAAATTGTCAAATGTAAAACGCGGGTCAAGCGGCGCACCCATGTCGTGGCGGATCGCTTTGCGCCCCTCAACAGAAGGCATGGGGGCCGCTGTTGCGCGCCGCTCTGTCATTTGTGGCAAGCGGCTCGGCGGCGCTTTTTGCACCCGCGTTTGCGGTGCCGGTGGCGACCATTCGGGTTGCAGATCAATATCAATCCGCTTCACCGCGTCGTCTTCAGCCTTCCAATAGTCGAGAATGCGGGTCAGATAATGGGCTTCAATCCAGCTCCGCACAAAACGTGTCGGAACCTGCAATGTGACACGGCTTTTGGTCTTGCCTTGGACGGTCAGCGCCTTGAACCAACTATTGAACGTTGCCTCTCCAAGCTCTGCACGCAGACGCGATTTGACGCGATGCCACTGCCGCTCGAGTGCTGCCACTTCATCATTTTCTGGGCCGACTTTATCTACACCCGTATCTGTATTTTCCATCCGACCCACGTCTTCCCGATCCATTAGTCTGCGTCCCTCAAAAAACCACTTTACCCGTCACGCTTGACGCCAAGGTAAACCATCGAATTTCCAGCCATTGACGGTACCGCGATGGCCCGCCGGATCGGCATCTCCCTCAAAACCGCCGGCAACATTATAAGCCTGCTGATACCCACGCGCCGCCAAAGTCCGCGCCGCCGCCTCAGAACGCGCCCCAGATCGACACAACAGAAATAGCGGCGCATCATGATCACTGATCTGCGCTTGCGCCACCTCTACGAAACTATCATTTTTCTCCATTGTCGGGAAACTCTGCCACTCAATCGCCAGAAACTGCTCCGCCGCTAATATGGGCACACCGACAAATTGCCACTCGGCTCTCGTGCGTACGTCAATCAAGCGCGCATCATTGTTCTCGGCGAGTGTTTTAAAAGCAGTTTGAGGCGAGACATGGCCGGCGAAACCTTCGAAAGCTATATTCAAAATCTCAATACCAGCCATGGACCAACTTCCAAAAAATTTGTTTAACTTTAAGA
Organism: Alphaproteobacteria bacterium; assembly: GCA_965660195.1. GTDB lineage: Bacteria > Pseudomonadota > Alphaproteobacteria > RS24 > RS24 > JAYODZ01. Next base: position 25,762 of record CBFHZM010000011.1, on the reverse strand, counting down.
GTTTTGGAGCAAAGCAGATATCACTCCAGCCACTCCCCAAAGCTTAAATCCTGACCTCTTTTTGTCAAAGAATAGCCCATCAAGAAATTGATATTACTTGATAAAATTTTTCTTTGCCTGGTCGAACTTGGCTGCAGAAAGCAGTCTCGTACTATACGAACACCATGACGAAAAATGCAACGGGAAGGAAACAAGAACATAGGCGAAAAATTTCAGCGCGCCGCGAAGTTAAAATTTTTTCGCTTAAAAATCCTATGTTTGGGTCACAATATTTTTTTAAAAAAATGCAAAAAAATTTAAAAAAAACGGCCCCAAAATGGAGCCGTTTTAAAAACCTATTAGAAGCGCGAGATTAACCCAGCGCACCAACACGTTTCGCCAAGCGAGAAATTTTGCGCGAAGCCGTGCGCTTATGCAGCACACCTTTTTGCGCCGCGCGCATCAATTCGGGTTGCACGTCCCGTAACGCTTGCGTGGCGGATTGCTTCTCGCCTGAAGCAATTGCTTCTTCAACCTTACGTAAAAACGTTCTGACCCGACTTACACGGCTTTTATTGCGCTCCGTGCGACGGGCGATCTTGCGAACCATTTTTTTGGCAGATCTTGTATTTGCCATCGTATTCCTACCTTACTGGACAATAGAATTTCTTCCGCCAAATGGCGGATATTGGGCGATTTATAGGCCTTAGGCCGCGCCGCGTCAACAGCTAAATCTACCCAACTGTTTAGCGGTGTGAGAACTTGGCGGGCCGCTTCTCGACAAAAGCCGCCATCCCTTCGGTCTGATCGTCAAACGCAAACAACGAGTGGAACACGCGCCGCTCAAACCGCACCCCTTCAGACAGGGTCGTCTCGTAAGACCGATTGACACATTCCTTGGCAATCATCGCTGATGGTAGAGATTTTGCTGCGATGGTGTCGGCTACCTTGAGCGCCTCAGCAAGCAGTTGGTCGGCAGGAATAATGCGGCTCACGAGCCCCGAGCGTTCGGCTTCCTCTGCATCCATCATGCGGCCTGTGAGGCACATGTCCATGGCTTTCGATTTGCCGACAAAGCGGGTCAAGCGCTGCGTTCCGCCAGAGCCAGGAATAACCCCTAGATTAATTTCAGGCTGACCAAATTTAGCTGTGTCGGCGGCGAGAATAAAATCACACATCATCGCCAACTCACAACCGCCGCCGAGGGCATAACCCGCAACTGCCGCAATAATAGGTTTCCGCATACGCGACACTGCTTCCCAATTTGCAGTGATGAAATCTTCGGTGAAAACATCGATATAGTTTTTGCTCTGCATTTCCTTGATGTCGGCGCCGGCGGCGAAGGCCTTTTCTGAGCCTGTCAAAACCACACAGCCAATATCTGGATTAGCGTCAAAACCCTCAACGGCATCGGTCAACTCGTCCATCAAAGCAGCGCAAAGAGCGTTTAAAGCTTGCGGCCGATTGAGCTTAATCAGGCCAACGCGCCCGTGTGTTTCAACGATTATATTCTGGTAATCCATCTTGTCCTCCTCAACCAGCAGGCCAGACTTCGGCCCGATCGGTGGTTTTATTTCTGTCACAAAAGTCCTACTAGGCCGAACTCATCTAGGCAAGCCCCCCTTCATCGCAAGCCACCCCGATCACGCTTTGCGGTGCTATTTTTGGCACTTGCCGCAATAAAAACTCGAGCGCCCCGCTTGCAGGATCCGACGGATGGTACCACCGCACCCGTCTCGGCTACAGGGCGCGCCCGCCCGGTCGTAAACTGCGAAATTATGCTGAAAATAACCAAGCGAGCCATCTTCATGCTTAAAGTCACGCAAGGTCGAACCGCCAGCCAGAATAGCTTCTTCGATCACCGCAATAATCGCTGGCACGAGGCGGGCTAAGCGCTGTGGACCGATCGTGCTGGCCTGCCGGCGCGGCGAAATACCAGCACGAAAGAGGGCCTCGCAAACATAAATATTACCCAAGCCCGCGATCACCCTCTGATCGAGTAAGGCAGATTTAATGGGCGTCTTCTTACCAGCGAGGCGTGGCGCCAGCATATCGGGGGTCAGATCAGCATCGGGTTCGGGGCCTAAATTTGCCAATCCACGGTAGCGCCACAGCTCAGCGCGCGGTAGCAGATCCATAAAGCCAAACCGGCGCGGGTCTATATAAACAATTCGGGTCGCATCATCGAGCTGCAAGATCAGATGGCGATGCGCGCCCCCATCAGCTTGATTGTGAAACTGCCCCGGGCGCAGCGAAATTTGTTCCCGCTCAATAGCAAAACGGCCCGTCATGCCCAAATGCGACAGCCACACCATATCCGCGCCAGCGCGCGTCGTAATATGGATCAGCAAATATTTCGCTCGGCGCTCGAGACGTGTAATTAGAGCGCCCTGCAAATGATCGGCGAATTTATCTGGAAACGGAAAACGCAAATCCGGACGCTGTTGCTCAACCGTCGCGATACGGCGTTGGGTCATAGCAGGTTCAAGGCCGCGCCGGACCGTCTCGACTTCAGGAAGCTCGGGCATAAGGCTTTATAGCGCAAGCCAACAGCTAGCAATAGCGCAAAGCATGTTTGCCTTATGGCCTTTAAACAGTTTTTCGGCTATCGTCCCGACCATGACCGACAAAGCAAAAGATCATGAGGCGGAACTCGCCAATTTTGGATTTAATAAAATCCCTGCCGCAGAAAAAGCCGGGCGGGTGCGGGCGGTTTTTGATCAAACCGCAGAAAAATATGACATTATGAATGATGTGCTGTCGGCCGGGTTACACCGCCTGTGGAAAGCGCATCTTATCGCACGGCTACCCTTGCATCATGACCGACGGCCGATTGCGATGCTCGATGTCGCGGGCGGCACTGGCGATATCGCTTTCAAAGCGCTCGAGACCAAGGCGGGACGCAGTGGTTGTCTTAGCATTTCACTTTTGGATATTAATGAGGAAATGTTGGCGGTCGGGCGCCGAAACGCGCAAAGCCGTGGATATGAAAGCCAACTTGATTTTATCGCGGGTGATGCCGAAAAACTACCCTTTGCCGATGCCAGCATGGATATCTATACGATTTCCTTTGGTATTCGGAATGTGACGCATCGCGATCGCGCGCTGGCCGAGGCGCACCGCGTGCTGAAACCCGGCGGCATTTTCGCCTGCCTCGAATTTTCACAACTGCCGAGTAAGTTACTGCAACGCGCCTATGACGCCTACTCCTTCAAAATAGTCCCGAAGCTTGGGCAGTTCATTTCTAATAACGCAGCCTCCTACGAATATCTCGTAGAGAGCATTCGTATGTTCCCGAGGGCTGAGGATTTTGCCTCAGAAATTCAAGAAGCTGGTTTTGCGCGTGTTCGCTATGAACATCTGAGCGCCGGCATCACGGCAACGCATTTTGGCTGGCGGAAATAGCTGTGAAGATTGCTGGGTTTCTGAGACTGTTCCGAATGGCGCGCCTTTTGCTGGCGCAGGAAAGTCTTTTACCGCCCAATTTTAAGACCGAAGCGCCGCCCTTGTTGCGCGTCATGCGAGCGGTTTTGACCATGGGCGCACCGCGGTTTGACAGCGATGAGCGCGGCACAGCGTTATCATCGCGGATCGCCAAATTAGGGCCGACTTATATTAAACTAGGGCAATTTCTCGCGACGCGACCCGATATTATTGGCGATAAAATGGCGGCGGACCTGAGGCATCTACAAGATAAAATGCCGCCCTTTGACACGTCTTTGGCGCGCGCAATGTTAGTGCAAGAAATTCCAGCCGCCGATAAATTGATTTGCAATTTAAGCGAGCCCATTGCGGCAGCCTCGATTGCGCAAGTACATATGGCGCAAGACGCTCGTGATCCGACGCGGAAAATCGCCGTTAAATTTTTGCGGCCGAATATTGAGGCAACATTGCGCGACGAACTGCGCGTGTTTCAAACGCTAGCGCGCTGGACCGAGCGGTTGAGCTCTAAGTCGCGCCGCCTTCGTCCCGTCGAGAGCCTAAAAACCCTCGCCCGCACCATGGCCTTGGAAACGGACCTTCGCCTCGAGGCAGCGGCGTTGTCAGAGATGTACGAGAATAGTAAAAACGATCGCTATTTTACCGTTCCCGAAGTCTATTGGGAAGCGACCAGCAAACGCATCTTGAGCATGCAATGGATCGACGGCACGCCGGCAAGCGACCTCGTCGCCTTGCGCCAGGCTGGCCACAACATGACGCAGCTAGCTGAGCGCCTGATTCAAACCTTCTTGCGCCACGCCCTGCGGGACGGGTTTTTTCATGCCGATATGCATCAAGGCAATTTATTGATTGCCGCCGATGGCACTTTGGTCGGGATCGATCTCGGCATAAATGGTCGCTTGAGCCCCGATAGTCGGCGCTTTCTAGCGGAAATATTACACGGCTTCATTATTCGTGATTATGAGCTCGTGGCGCGCATCCATTTTGAAGCTGGCTATGTGCCGCAAGACAACAGTATGGCGGAATTCGCGCAAGCCTTGCGCTCGATTGGCGAACCAATTCGCGATCAGAATGCGGGTGATATTTCGATGGCGCATCTGCTCAATCAACTCTTTGAAATCACCGAGCAGTTTCAAATGCAAACCCAGCCGCAATTATTGCTGCTACAAAAAACCATGGTGACAGTTGAGGGGGTTGCGCGCAGTTTCGACCCTGATCTTAATTTTTGGGATGCCGCCAGCCCTGTGATTAGCGATTGGTTGAAAAAACAACTCGGACCAGAGGCACAACTCCGGTCGATGCGCGATAGTGTGATTGGCGCTGGGCGCGCTTTGCAAAGATTGCCGCAAACCCTGGCCGCGCTCGAAACAGCGTCGCAGAAACTGTTGCAAGATGAACCGAGCACCGATCGCATGGCGCGCGGGCTCGCCATCTTTGCGATCGCCGGTGCCGCCGCCGCTGTTGTTCTCTTCTGGTTAGCGCTGTAAATTAATTTATTATACAAGAATTTTATGTTAATCATGTAGTGCCTCCCTATTGTGGGGGGTTAGAGGAAATTAGGCTCCATGCAGGCGCATCGCGTATTATTAATTATTGGGGGCGGTATCGCCGCCTATAAAACCCCAGACCTGGTGCGGGCTTTACGCAAGGACGGGTTTCAAGTTCGCTGTCTCCTGACCGCAGCGGCGGAGCAATTTGTGTCACCGTTGTCGTTAGCCAGCGTTTCCGGTGACAAGGTATATGAGAACCTGTTCGATATGACCGACGAAGCCGAGATGGGGCATATCCAGTTATCCCGCGATGCCGACATCGTGCTGGTCGCGCCCGCGACGGCTGACCTGATCGCCAAAATGGCGCAGGGCACAGCGAATGATCTCGCCAGCACCGCCCTGCTAGCGACCGATAAACCAGTTTACATCGCGCCGGCCATGAATGTTCGCATGTGGCACCATGCGGCGACACAACGCAATATCACCCAGCTCAAGTCTGATGGCATTACCCTCATCGGGCCAGAAGAGGGTGATATGGCTTGCGGCGAATATGGCCTTGGTCGCATGGCAGAACCGGCGCAAATCGCGGCCGCCATAAAAGCATCGATAGATATGGCGCAAAACCTAGGCGGATTGGCCGGGCGGCATATTCTTGTCACAGCTGGCCCGACGCATGAGCCGATCGACCCAGTTCGCTATATCGCCAACCGCTCATCAGGCAAGCAGGGCTACGCCATAGCCGAAGCGCTTGCCAATGCTGGTGCAAACGTCACCTTGATTAGCGGCCCGACACAATTATCGGCACCACGTGGCGTTAACACCATCGCCGTAGAAACGGCACAAGAAATGATGCAAGCCGTAGAAGCATCCTTGCCCGCCGATGCCGCGATTATGTGCGCTGCCGTCGCCGATTGGCGGGTCGCAGATGCCAGCGAGCAGAAAATTAAGAAGGAAAAAGGTGTCGACGGCGCAACGCTATCCTTGGTGGAAAATCCAGATATTCTAGCTTGGCTTTGTCAGGAGGCAAAACAGCGGCCACCGTTAGTGGTTGGCTTTGCTGCAGAAACGGAAAACGTAGTCGCTCATGCGACCGCAAAACGGGTCCGTAAGCAATGCGACTGGTTGATCGCAAATGATGTCAGCCCAAACTCCGAAGTTATGGGCGGCGATTTCAACACTGTGCATCTGATGACCGCCGAAGGGCACGAGGATTGGGTGCGGATGAGCAAAGCCGAGGTCGCTGTCGCATTGGCGCAAAGAATTAGCGAAACCCTTGGCGCGCAACGCGGGTCATAAGGGGAAAAAGTAATATGGATAAGGTCGAAATTAAACTTCTGAAATTACCTCATGGCGCAGACCTTGAAACACCCGCCTATGAAACCTCTGGTGCCGCTGGGATGGATTTACGCGCCGCAGTCAGCACCGCCGTCACACTGGCGCCGCAACAGCGAGCGCTGATTGAAACGGGCTTTGCCATCGCCCTGCCACAGGATTATGAAGCCCAAATTAGACCACGCTCGGGATTGGCGGCGAAATTTGGTATCACAGTTTTAAACACACCCGGCACTATTGATTGTGACTATCGAGGCGAGATTAAAGTCATATTAATTAATCTCGGCGCTGAGGATTTTACCATTCAACGCGGCGATAGAATTGCGCAAATGGTCATTGCGCCAGTGACGCAAGCGAAAATGGTAGAAGTCACAAGCCTCGACGAAACAACGCGCGGCGCTGGCGGCTTCGGTTCAACGGGAGGCGCGTGAGCATGTCAGTCTTATCGCGCAAAGCCTTGTTGGCCCTTGAGGCAGTGATCGATGTTGCGCAACACGCACGGCCGGACCCCGTGCAAGCGCGCGACATTACCGAGCGGCAGAAAGTTCCGCAGCGCTATCTTGAACAAATAATGCAAGCACTGGTACGCGCCGATATTCTACGTGGTGTGCGTGGCCCCCGCGGCGGCTATCGCTTGGCGCGTGAGAGGCGACGGATCACGGCCGGAGAAATTGTTGCCGTGATCAATGCACTCGAGCAGCAAGAAGAAAAGCCTGCCGTTCGATCGCACTTAGGACAACTAACACTAACCCCCTTATGCGATCGATTGGTCGATATGGTGCAAGCCGAATTATCGACCATAACGATCGAAGATCTGTGCCGCGATGCACCGGTACCAGTGCCGCAAAACGAAGATTTTAATATTTGAAACAAAACGAAGAACGGGAGAGCGCAATGACAGACACACCGAGAACCGAGGGCCGTGGCCAAGTTTACGAGTCGATCGTAGACACCATCGGCAACACGCCACTGGTCAAACTCAATCGCCTGATGGCGGCCGAGAATTGCGCCGCGACTTTACTCGCGAAGCTCGAGTTTTTTAACCCAATCGCCAGCGTTAAAGACCGGATTGGCGTCGCCATGGTCGAAGCTCTCGAAGCCGAAGGCAAAATCGGACCCGATACAGTAATCGTTGAGCCCACCTCGGGGAATACAGGGATTGCCCTAGCCTTTGCCTGCGCCGCGAAAGGTTACCGCTTGCTTCTGTGCATGCCCGAGAGCATGTCGCTGGAACGTCGTAAGATGCTTTTACTGTTGGGGGCGCAACTCGAACTCACCCCTGCAGAATTGGGGATGAAAGGCGCCATCGCGAAGGCCGAAGAGTTACTCGCGAGCAACCCGAGCTGGGTGATGCCACAACAATTCAACAACCCCGCCAATCCGCAAATTCACCGTGTAACGACGGCTGAAGAAATTTGGAATGATACCAAGGGCGCCGTCGACGCCGTTGTGTCAGGTGTTGGAACAGGTGGCACCTTTACAGGTGTTGGTTCGGTGCTCAAAGCGCGGAAACCGTCTCTGCGCATGATCGCCGTCGAGCCCGAAGATAGCCCTGTTTTATCAGGAGGCGCGGCCGGCCCACATAAAATTCAGGGGATCGGCGCAGGCTTTGTTCCAGGCAATGTCGACATATCGCTCCTCGACGATGTGATTACAATTTCAAATGAAACGGCCTTTGAGACCGCGCGCCGCTTGGCCCGCATCGAGGGTATTCCCGGCGGCATTAGCTCGGGCGCGGCAGTCGCCGCCGCGCTAGAATTAGCCACGCGCGATGGCATGGCCGGTAAGACAATTGTCATTATTCTGCCGAGTTTTGCCGAGCGCTATCTCTCAACGGCTTTATTTGAGGGACTGTGACAACAGCCGATAACAACGATGCATCCGAGCGCTATAAGCGCCATCTTTTACTGCGCGAGATCGGCGGAGCAGGGCAACAAAAAATTTCCAAAGCGCGCGTCTTGATTGTTGGTCTCGGCGGTTTGGGTGCTCCAGTGGCGCAATATCTTGTGGCCGCCGGTATTGGTGAAGTCGGGTTGATGGATCATGATCATGTCAGCCTCGCCAATCTTCAACGCCAAACCCTGTTTGCCGAAGACGACCTTAATAAGGCGAAAGTCACGGCCAGCGCCGATCGCTTGCAAAGCCTACGGCGCGATGTGAAACTTAACCTTTATGCCGAGGCCTTCACTGGCGCCCATGCTGATCTGTTACAGCACTATGACATCATCGCTGACTGCCTCGATAATTTCGCCAGTCGGTTCATCTTGAGTGATGCCTGCTATCGCGCGCATAAACCGTTAGTATCTGCCGCCGCGATCGGATTTAAGGGACAACTCGCGACTTTCATGCCCTATCAACGCGACGCGAACGGTGAGCCCTATCCCTCATATCGCTGCCTTGTGCCGGAAACAGTAGCCACCGACGAGGACTGCGAGAGCTATGGCGTGCTAGGCCCGATCACAGGCGTGATGGGTAGCTTGCAAGCGTTGGAAATAATCAAGCTGATTACGGGTGCTGGGTCTTCGTTAGTGGGCAAAGTTTTAATTTTTGACGGCCTCAAGGGCGACAGCCGCGTCGTGGGTTTGCCTTGGGATCCGCATAACCCTCTTACTGGCAACCCGATGCAAAAGTGATCAGACAGGCGCTGTGCTCGGCAAAACACGATCGGGTGGGCGGTGCCCATCGGCATGGGTGCGAATATTAATCATTACTTTCTCTCCCATACTTTGGCGGCCTTCGCGTGTTGCCGAGCTCATATGCGGGATCAAAGTAACATTACTCAGATTTAACAAGGCGGGATTGACAGCCGGCTCGCGCTCGAATACGTCCAAGCCCGCTCCGCCGAGATGACCATCGGCCAGTGCGCTGGCCAGGGCCGCTTCGTCAATCACTTCGCCACGGCTGGTATTGATGATAATGGCATGCGGCTGCATCAAGGCCAAACGCCGGGCAGACATAAGGTGATAGGTGGCGGGCGTATGCGGACAATGGATCGACAAAATATCGATATGCCGCAACATACGATCGAGGTTTGGCCAATAACGAGCATTGAGTTCGGCTTCAGTCGTGGCGTGCACCGGATTGCGGTTGAAATAATGAACCTCTAATCCGAAAACTGCGGCGCGGCGAGCAACCGCCTGACCAATACGGCCCATGCCTATAATACCAAGCTTTTTGCCGCCAACCCGTTGCCCTAGCATCCAGTTGGGCGACCAGCCGGTAAATTGGCCAGGCCGGTGCATAATCTCATGTCCTTCGACGAGACGGCGCGATACAGACAGGATCAGAGCCAATGTCATATCGGCGGTATCTTCGGTCAGGACGCTGGGTGTATTGGTAACCGTGATACCCTTTTCATAGGCCGCATCGACATCGATATTGTCGACGCCATTACCAAAATTAGCGATCAGCTTGAGACGCGGGCCCGCTGCGGCAATCAAGTCTGCGTCGATGTTATCAGTGACTGTGGGCACCAACACATCGTGCCGCGCCATGAGATCGGCTAAGCTATCTCGCGACAGCGCCTGATCATCGGGGCTAAAGTTGACCGTGAATAATTCATCCATGCGCGCCTCAATCGAAGCAGGCAAGCGGCGCGTCAGAGCAACATGAAGAGACTTGGTCGGCACGACAACACTCCTTTCCGCGAGACTAGCAAATCTCGCAGCCGACTGCATGATTTTTCTGCGCGGCGAATGCGTTGATCTACCTCTTGTTCATCAAGATATGGCGGTTTATTACTGGAACATGAAGTCGATATTGAAAACGCTATTCTATGTGGCGCCAGCGCTGAGCTTGCTTACAATATCTGTTGCACTCGGGGCGGGCGTAAAAAATGGGCCGAGTGGCCTGCCCATTCCACGATTTGTCAGCATCGCCCAAACGCAAGCAAATATGCGGGTCGGGCCTGGCGATGAGTTTCCCGTTAAGTGGCAATACCGCCGCCTCGGACTGCCGCTCGAAGTCATTGGGGAGCATGGAGACTGGCGTAAAGTGCGCGATCACGAAGGCCAAGAAGGTTTCATGCTAAAGCGCCTTCTCGGCGGCTCACGTTTTGCGCTGATACAAGCTAAGGACGGCGCCGCGCGCTTGCGCCGCCGTCCTACACCCGATTCATACATTCAGGCATTTCTTGGTAATAATCTTGTCGCTGTCATTGAGCAATGCTCACCGCGTTTTTGCAAACTCAGTGCCGATGGGAACACGGGCTGGGTCGCCCGCGATGACATTTGGGGCGTCTATAGCGACGAGATTATCGATTAGACGTAGCCCTGTTCAGGACGCGAAATCGGCCCCGAGCGATGCCCGCGTATCGGCATTTAAGATCGTCATATGCGCATAATTCTCGTGCCCGATTCCGAGTATGACCTGACCTTCGTCTGAGCGGAAAGCTTCGATCAAGTGATCGGGGAACGGAAAATGCAGGAAGTGAACTGACGAGGTCTTACCGTCAGAGGCCGTGCGTTCGACTTCTTGCTCCGGCACAGCGAAAACTTTCTCGCCAGCGACTTCGATATAAGCGGTCAGCTCAACATCTGTAAGGCGCCGCAAAATCGATCCGCGCCGCGCTGGATCGTCGATTTCAAACATTAAGGTAACGGTCAGCTCTTTGCCTTGCGGGATCATCGGATTATAAGCCGCCAGCTCGTCAGCAATCTGCTCCTCACCGCCTTTCTCGATATACAGCATTTCTTGTATCTGCTGCAGCATCGTCTCGTAATTTTCGAAGTAAAATGTTGCATAGGGTCCAACATCAATGCGGCGTGGTTTTTTTAACGCCACAATGCGTTTACGTAACTCGCTGCGCTGGGCGACATAGGCCTCCATGGACATAATATCTTGCGGTGTAATTTCATAAGGGGTAGCCATTTTTGTTTCCTTCCATCAATTTTAGTTAGAGTTACCCTCAAATTAAACTATAGGCACGGGCCAGAACTTCGATCGGATGGGCCGCCTCGGGCGGGTTTTCCATCGCATCCATTTCGCTGGTGATCTGCACTAAATGTTTGGCCGCCAGCGGACAATCCGAACACACCGTCTCGGCGTTCGACGCGGCAACGCGCTTGGCCGTCGGTTGGCCGATTTTCACTGCTAGATCGTGGGTTTCTTTCAACACTCCGAAGGTGCCGCCGTGTCCCGAGCAACGCTCGATAACGGTGACATCAGCCTCTGGGATTAAGCGCAACATCTCAGCCGATTTCGGGCCAATATTTTGCGCCCGCGCGTGACAAGCGAGGTGCATTGCAATGCCGCCCTTTAGCGGTTTCAAACCCTCAGTGACGCCCTCGTTCTCAGAGATATCGACAACATATTGCGAAATATCGCGCGTGGCAGCAGACAAGGCTTTCACGTCTTCATTATCTGGCAAAATCAAGGGCCACTCGAATTTGAACATGAGCCCGCAGCTAGCGGTCAGAGTAATAATGTCCTTGCCAGCGTCGACCAGTGGGCGCAACGCTTTAGCGACTTTGGCTGCGTTTTCGGCAACTTTCGCAATATTGCCTTGCTCCAAGAACGGCATACCGCAACAGCCTGGGTAATCGGTTTGAACCTCGACGCCCAAATGAGACAAGACAAGTGCGGCCGCTTCGCCGACGGTCGGATTGTTATAGTTGACGGCACAGGTAGCATATAGCACAGCCTGGCGGCCCTTCGCCGGTCCGTTCGGGTTCGGGGCATAAGCGCCCGACTTAACGGCATCGGCGGCTCGTTTCATAAAAGTTTTGCCTGCAAATTTCGGCAGTTCAGCGCGCTTGTCGATCCCAAGCACAGCGTCCATAACAGGGCGCGTCAAAGCATTGCCCTTAGTGCTGGCCCAGTTAGCGATGCCAGCAACTGGCGCGACTGCCGTGCCATTGCGATCCATTTGCGCCAGCTGGTTTTGGACAAAAGGTGCCGACCCTTTTTCTTTCAACTCTACGGCGCGGGCACGCAACATCAAATGCGGAAAATCAAGGTTAAATTCGTGCGGCGGCACATAGGGGCATTTGGTCATGAAGCACAAATCGCATAGCGTACAGGCTTCGATCACGGCCGGGAATTCCTCGCTCGACACGCTGTCGAGTTCACCGCTCTCGCTTTCATCGATGAGGTCGAAAAGGCGCGGGAAGCTGTCGCACAAATTAAAACAGCGGCGGCACCCGTGGCAAATATCAAACTGGCGACGCAACTCTTCATCAAGTTCGGCGCGATCGTAAAAAGCTTCGCTTTGCCAGTCGATTGGGTGACGTATTGGTGCTTCGGTGCTGCCTTCTCTCATAACTTTTCTCCTGTGGCAGATTCATATTCTGCCGAACGGTCTTTGGGGATAGTGCGGTCCGGCGTTGAGGGGCGCCGGACCGCGGGGGGAAGTTCATCCCGTAAGCTTAGTCCATAGAGTCCAAAGCTTTTTGGAAACGGCCTGCGTGAGATTTTTCTGCTTTTGCAAGTGTTTCAAACCAGTCGGCAATCTCGTCAAAGCCTTCTTCGCGGGCCGTACGTGCCATGCCTGGGTACATGTCGGTGTATTCGTGGGTTTCACCGGCGATGGCTGATTTCAGATTATCTGATGTCGCGCCAATTTTTTCGCCCGTGGCTGGATCACCAACTTCTTCCATGAACTCAAGGTGACCATGCGCGTGGCCTGTTTCGCCTTCTGCTGTAGAACGGAAGACAGCGGCAACATCGTTGTAGCCTTCAACATCGGCTTTTTGCGCGAAGTACAGATAACGGCGGTTAGCTTGGCTTTCGCCAGCAAATGCGTCCTTCAGATTTTGAAGGGTTTTTGATTCAGCAAGAGACATATCTCACTCCTCTAAAAGGTTAAGTCAGCGTGAAGCTGGGGTTTCCAGGCAGAGTTCGTCTCCGCCATGACCTCTATATAGGGTGGGCGATAGATCCTGTCAAGTATTTTAGAATAATTCTAAAAAATAAATTGATTATTTGCCTTTTGGCTCGAGGCGCAAAACAACATCGACCCCGGAAACTCTAAAACCTTCGGGTGTTTTAGGCAGTTCTGTAATAGCAATCGATTGTGGCGGCACATCAATCAGCTCACCCGTGCTATCTACATAAAAATGAAAATGGTCGGACAAATTTGTATCAAAATAGCTCCGGCCGCTGTCAACAATCACCTCTCGCAACAGACCCACTTCGAGAAACTGATTGAGAGCATTATAGACGGTTGCAAGTGACACGGTTAAACCCGCGGCTTTTGCTTCGGCAAATAAGTTATCAGCCGTTAAATGGCGGTCACCTTGACCAAACAACAGATGCGCCAATTGAATGCGCTGCTGCGTCGTGCGCAAATTGGCTGCCCGCAACCGCTGGATGAGCGCGCGCTCGCGAGCCGGTGTTAAACCCGCAAGGGCGGGGTTCTGGGGATCAATAGACGCAGAGACTGATGACATAGACATCCACCTAGTTAATAATCATTCTAAGTTAGGGAAAATAGGCCAGCGTGTCAAGTTATCAGTTAAGGGGCTAGAAAAAGTTCGTTTTTATAACCGCTTCGCTTTGCTCCCACCGGCGCAACATGCTAACTTTTGCCATAATCATATTGGGGATCGGCCCCAAACAATCCGTCGAAAAGGTAAATTATGACGCGACCCAGTTCTTTTTCTTATGACGATCTGATCTCATGCGGACGTGGCGATATGTTTGGGCCAGGGAATGCGCGGCTACCCTTGCCGCCGATGCTGATGTTCGATCGCATTACTCAAATCTCCGAGAACGGGGGCGCCTTTGGCAAGGGCCAAATCATCGCAGAGTTGGATATCAAACCCGATTTATGGTTTTTTTCCTGCCACTTCGAGGAAGATCCGGTAATGCCCGGCTGTCTTGGCCTCGATGCCATGTGGCAATTAATCGGCTTTTATCTCGGCTGGCTGGGCCAAAAGGGGCGCGGCCGCGCGCTCGGCTCGGGGGAGGTGAAATTTACCGGTCAAGTTCTTCCCGAGGCCCGTTTGGTACGCTACGAAATTGACATGCGCCGGGTCATGACTGGCCGCCTAATCATGGGGATTGGTCATGCTCGCATGCTTGTGGACGAAAAAGAAATATACCAAGCAAAAGATTTGCGCGTCGGTCTATTTGGCGCCGATGCTTTTTGATAGCATGAGCAAGTCGAATTTAGCCGATTTAATAGAGGGGTCGTAAATGCGGCGAGTAGCAGTAACAGGCATGGGAATTATTTCGTGCTTGGGTAATAATGTTGAAGAAGTAACCAAGAGCCTTTACGAGGGCCGCTCTGGCATCACCGCGCATGACGGGTTCCGCGAGCTTGGCTTTCGGTCACAAATTGCGGGGGCTCCAACCATTGACATTGAGGCCGCTATCGATAAGCGCATCCGTCGGTTTATGGGCGATGGCGCAGCTTGGAACTATATCGCGATGGAACAAGCCATCGCCGATGCTGGCTTAAGCGAGAACGATGTTATTAATCCACGCACAGGTCTCATTATGGGTTCGGGCGGACCTTCAACAAAAGCTCTCATTGCCGCTGCCGATACGGCCCGCGAGTCCAGCCCCAAACGTGTTGGCCCTCTGGCGGTACCAAAATGCATGAGCTCAACCAATTCAGCAACCCTCGCCACGCCATTTGGCATCAAGGGCGTTAATTACTCCATCAGCAGCGCCTGTGCGACCTCGGCACATTGCATCGGCAATGCCGCCGAGATGATCCAGTGGGGGAAGCAAGACGTCATGTTCGCGGGTGGTGGCGAAGAGCTCGATTGGGCCTTATCCGTTTTGTTCGATGCCATGGGCGCCATGTCGAGCAAATACAATGACACGCCCGCCACTGCGTCGCGCGCCTTTGATGTCAACCGCGATGGCTTCGTGATTTCAGGCGGTGCCGGCGTCTTGGTGCTTGAAGAGATGGAGCGCGCCAAAGCCCGCGGCGCTAAAATTTACGCCGAGCTGGTCGGGTATGGCGCGACATCGGATGGCTATGACATGGTGCAGCCCTCCGGCGAGGGCAGCAAACGCTGCATGGAAATGGCTTTAGAGAATGTTACCGGACCGATCGACTATATTAATCCGCACGCCACCTCAACGCCGGTAGGTGACAGCAAAGAAATCGAAGCCTTGCGCGAATTATTCGGCGCCGATTGCGCGCCGATCAGCGCCACGAAATCCCTCAGCGGTCATAGCCTTGGTGCTGCAGGCGTTCAGGAAGCCATTTATAGCTTGCTGATGATGCAGGGCAATTTTATTGCCGCCTCAGCGCATATTGAAGAACTCGACCCTGAGTTTTCTGACATGCCAATCGTTCGCGAACGCATTGATAATGCCAAACTTGATCTGGTGATCTCAAACAGTTTCGGTTTTGGTGGAACCAACGCAACATTGGCCTTCAAGCGCGCATAAAAAAAAGCCGCCACGAAGTGTGGCGGCTTTTCTGTGTTCTTAAAAACCTTATTCGGCGTCGTCGGCTTCGAGGTCCTCGCCAGTTTCCTGGTTAACCGCTTTCATCGACAAGCGTACCTTGCCGCGATCATCAAAGCCGACCAGTTTAACCTTCACAACATCACCCTCTTTGACAATATCAGAAACTTTCTCGACACGGTCGACAGCGAGTTGTGAAATATGCACAAGCCCATCACGCTTACCGAAGAAGTTCACGAACGCACCGAAGTCCATTACTTTGACAACCTTGCCTTCATAGATGACGCCAACTTCTGGCTCAGCAGCGATAGATTTGATCCAATCAATAGCGGCAGCAATTTTATCGCCATCGCTAGACGCCACTTTAATCACGCCATCATCAGAAATATCGACTTTTGCGCCAGTCGTTTCAACGATTTCGCGAATAACCTTACCGCCCGAGCCAATCACTTCGCGGATCTTATCGACCGGAATAGTGATGGTTTCGATCTTCGGCGCATAAGCGCCGGTTTCAGCTCGTGCAACATCAAGCGCTTTCGCCATCTCACCTAGAATGTGGGTCCGGCCACCTTTGGCTTGATCCAGAGCAACGCGCATAATCTCTTCGGTGATGCCCGTGATTTTAATGTCCATCTGCAGCGAGGTGATACCATCCTCGGTGCCGGCAACTTTAAAATCCATATCGCCAAGGTGGTCTTCGTCACCCAAAATATCGGACAATACGGCAAAACTATCGCCTTCTTTGATCAAGCCCATCGCGATACCAGCAACCGCTTTGCGTAGCGGCACGCCGGCGTCCATCATGGCAAGCGAAGAACCACAGACCGTGGCCATCGAAGATGAACCATTTGACTCTGTGATTTCAGATACCAAGCGCAAGGTGTATGGGAACTCCTCTTTGCTCGGCAACATCGCATGCAGCGCCCGCCACGCGAGCTTACCGTGGCCGATTTCACGGCGACCTGTAAAGCCCGTACGGCCAACCTCGCCGACCGAATAGGGCGGGAAGTTATAATGCAACATGAAATTCTCTTTATAGGTACCTTCCAGCGCGTCGATCATTTGCTCGTCATCGCCTGTGCCCAAAGTCGCAACCACGAGGGCTTGCGTCTCACCGCGCGTAAACAATGCCGACCCATGCGCCCGTGGCAAAACACCAACTTCAGAGACGATTGGGCGAACATCCTCGAGGCCACGGCCATCGATACGTTTTTTGGTCGACAAAATATTGCCGCGTACGATATCGCTCTCAAGGCTCTTCAACGCATCGCCAACCGCAATCACCTCGTCGGGGCTGCTATCCTCTGTCAAAAGCGTGGACTTGGCTTGGTCCTTCGCAGCAGCAACTTGTTCTTGCCGGGCTTGCTTATCAGCAATTTGATAAGCCGCCTCTAGGTCTTTACCCGACAGATCTTTCACTTTCGCTTTCAGATCGTCGCTGCTGTCTTCTGGCACACCGCGCGGGTCTTTCGCGCATTTCTCCGCCATGCGGATAATGGCGTCGATCACAGGTTGGAAATGCTTGTGGCCAAACATCACGGCTCCCAACATGACGTCCTCGGTCAATTCGGAGGCTTCTGACTCGACCATCAACACAGCGTCTTGCGTTCCAGCAACAACGAGATCGAGATCGCTATCGCCGTAACGATCCATCTCAGGATTGAGAACATATTCACCGTCAATATAGCCGACGCGAGCCGCACCGATCGGGCCGAGGAACGGCACGCCCGAGATCGTCAGCGCCGCAGAGGCTGCAACGAGAGCGACGATATCAGGATCATTTTCCAAGTCATGCGACAACACTGTAACAATAACCTGCGTTTCGTTTTTGAAGCCTTTGACAAAAAGTGGGCGGATCGGACGGTCAATAAGACGCGACACCAGTGTTTCGCGTTCGCTAGGACGGCCCTCGCGTTTAAAATACCCACCCGGTATTTTGCCGGCAGCGTATGTTTTTTCCTGATAATTAACGGTCAATGGGAAGAAATCGATACCCGCTTTCGGCGCACGCGCTGCGACAACGGTTGCAAGAACCGTTGTTTCCCCGTAAGTGGCGAGAACGGACCCATCGGCTTGCCGCGCCACGCGACCTGTTTCAAGCACCAGCGGCCGTCCGCCCCAATCAATTTCTTCACGTGTAATGTTAAACATTTATTTCTAACTTTCTCTCTACATCCCCACTTTGGCTGTTCCGGATGAACAAGCAGGCATTCTGATTTATGCCGCCCTTGCGACACTTTTGTTAGCACAAGCTAAATGAGCCTGCTCATGCGTCAGTTCCGGCGCATGCCGTTTTATACAAACCGGCTGCGTGCCGGGCTCAGCGGCACAAATCTTTTGTTGGAAAAGATGAAGCTTAGCGACGAATACCAAGGCGTTCAATCAGTCCTTGATAACGCTCAACGTTGCGCGACTTCACATAGTCGAGCAGGCGACGGCGTTGGCTCACCATTTTTAACAAGCCGCGGCGTGAGTGATTATCTTTTTTATGCGACTTAAAATGTTCGGTCAGATTGCTGATCCGTTCTGTTAGGATCGCAACTTGAACTTCTGGCGAACCCGTGTCGCCTTCTTTGGTGGCATATTCTTTGATCAGCGCTTGTTTGCGCTCTTCTGAAATCGACATCGTAACTCCGTTTTAATGGTCCCGTGAGACATGGTTAAAAATACGCCGTGGGTGGAAAATCCCTTGCTCAACATGGCCGAGCGCAACCGCTTTGCTTTCGTGTTGCGCCCAAGCCATCTGGCAGTCTTCCAGCCCGGCTCGAACTGGCTGGCCATGTCTTAGTTGACCGGTTTGCTCTAGATCCACCAGAAAGGCCGGGATGTCGTCCAGCGGAGCCTCCAATGGGATGAGCAACCGGTCCATGGCTGCCAAATCGTCGGCACTATGGCCCAGATCCATAAGTTTTTCCAGTCCAATTGCATCTTGAATTGAAAAATTCCCAACGCGGGTCCGGCGCAAGGCAGCCAAATGCCCCTCAGCACCCAGATATTGTGCCAGATCGCGCGCCAGCGACCGTATATAGGTGCCTTTGCCGCATATGACACGCAGCCGAAGTTGGTCGATATTGGGCCGATCGAGGATCTCAATCGCATCGATTTGCACCGATCGCGGTTGTAAAACCACTGTCTCGCCTCGACGTGCCAAATCATAAGCGCGGCGGCCATCTACTTTCAGCGCCGAATATTGCGGTGGCATCTGCTGGATCGCACCAACAAAATGTGGGATCGCCTGCACGATTTCCTGATCGGTGGGCCGCACGGCGCTCGTGCGCAACACTTCGCCCACGGCATCATCGGTATCGGTGGTGGCGCCAAAAGCCACCACCGCCTCATAGACTTTCGTCGCATTCGTTAGGAAATTAATGGTTTTAGTGGCTTCCCCCAGAGCAATCGGCAAAACGCCACTGGCGGCGGGGTCGAGTGTGCCAGCGTGGCCCGCCTTGCGGGCCTCAAACAAACGCCGGACGCGCGATAGAGCCGGGGTCGATCCGAGATCAAGCGGTTTGTCGAGGATAATCCATCCGCTAACGTCACGGCCTTTTCGCGCCATGGTCAGGACTTATCCAGGTCTCTGCGCACCGCCTCGCTATTCAGCAATTTATCCATCGCCGCAGCTTCATCAAAGCTGTCATCGGCCTTGAACACCACCACGGGGACATGTCGCAAATGCAAATCGCGGCCTAAATATTTGCGCACCGACGGCGCCGCTTCGTTTAAAAGGCGGACAATTTGATCGAGCTGAGCGCCGCCTAGCGGCATCACGAATGCCGTTGCTTGTTTTAAATCAGGACTGATACGAACCTCGGTGACCGTCAAACGGGCACGGTTCAGCGCTGGCTCGTCGAACTCCCCGCGCGAGATAAATTCGCTGAGACGATGTCGAATGGTCTCCGCAACCCGAAGCTGCCTTTGGCTCGGCGGACGGCCGGCCATCGCAGCACGGCCCTTGCCAGATCTCCCCGACATCTTATCTCCTTAGCCCTCGAGCGTCCGCGCAACGGCCTCGACTTCGTAACATTCAATCACATCGCCCTTTTTGAGATCGCTATATTTTTCAAAGGCCATGCCACATTCCTGACCTGACGGCACTTCCTTGACCTCATCCTTAAAGCGCCGTAGAGACGACAGCTCGCCTTCATGAATAACGACATCATCGCGGATGAGACGGACTTTCGCACCGCGGCGCATCAGACCTTCGCGCACCAAGCAACCAGCTGCTTTGTTGTTTTTGCCAACGCTGAAGACTTCCAGCACTTCGGCATTACCGAGCATAGTTTCGCGCAAGTCGGGTGATAGCATACCGCCCATGGCGGCACGAATATCATCCACCAGATCGTAGATCACATTGTAATACCGAATTTCGATACCCGCCTGCTCGGCCGCCTGACGCGCCTG
This sequence comes from Alphaproteobacteria bacterium, assembly GCA_965660195.1. Classification (GTDB taxonomy): domain Bacteria; phylum Pseudomonadota; class Alphaproteobacteria; order RS24; family RS24; genus JAYODZ01. Next base: position 5,753 of record CBFHZM010000011.1, on the reverse strand, counting down.
CACATTCGCGCGCACGTTAAAACCAACGACAATGGCCGTCGATGTTGAGGCCAAGGTGATATCACTTTCGGTGATCCCGCCAACGCCAGCGTGAATGACACGGGCTCGAATTTCGTCATTGCCAAGCTTATCGGCAGCCTGCGAAATCGCTTCCACAGAACCTTGCACGTCGCCCTTCACAATCAGAGCAACCTCTTTGACATCGCGGTCTTTCAGCTGCGTCATCATTTGATCGAGGCTTGTTCGCAAGCCCCGCGCGCTTGCATCTTCGCGTGTCTTACGCGCGCGGTAAGCGGCAACCTCACGCGCTTGTGCCTCACTCTCAACAACGTTAAAAACGTCACCGGCGCGCGGCACGCCACCGGAACCAAGAACCTCCACCGGCATCGAGGGACCTGCGCTTTGTACTTGCTGGCCACGATCGTCGATCAATGCACGTACGCGTCCCGATTCTTGACCGACGACAAAAATATCACCGACTTTGAGCGTTCCGCGTTGTACAAGCACCGTTGCCACTGGCCCACGGCCGGTATCGAGTTGCGCTTCAATCACAAAACCCGAACCTTCGCGTGCACTATTGGCTTTCAAGTCCATAATCTCGGCTTGCAAGAGCACAGCATCGAGCAGCACATCCAAGCCCTCACCCGAATGTGCTGATACTGGGATCATTTGCACATCGCCGCCCATTTCTTCACAAATGACTTCATATTGCAGAAGATCATTTTTAACTTTGCTGGGGTTGGCATCGGGCTTATCCATCTTATTGATAGCAACAATAATCGGCGCGCCGGCAGCCCGGGCATGATTAATCGCTTCAACGGTTTGCGGCATAACGCCATCATCAGCAGCCACGACAAGGATGACTATATCCGTGACCTTGGCGCCGCGGGCACGCATAGAGGTAAAGGCGGCGTGACCAGGCGTATCGATAAAAGTAATAATGCCCGAGTCCAGTTTAACCTGGTAAGCACCAATATGTTGCGTGATCCCACCAGCTTCGCCGCGCACAACATCGGCATTACGGATGGCGTCGAGCAAAGAAGTTTTCCCATGGTCGACATGGCCCATAACGGTAATGACGGGCGGTCGCGGGCTCTTATCTTCCTCGCGATCGTCAATCCCCTCAACACCCTCTTCAATATCGGACTCCGACACGCGTTTAACGCTATGACCTAGGTCCTCGGCAATCAACTGCGCCGTATCCGAGTCGATGGTGTCGTTAATCTTCGCCATGATACCTTGCTGCATCAGGGTCTTGATCACATCCACAGCGCGCTCCGCCATGCGGTTCGCGAGTTCTTGAATTGTGATCGTATCGGGAATGACGACAGTACGCGAAATTTTCTCCATCGGTTCATTCGACATGCTCTGACGACGGTCGCGCTCGCGGCGGCGACGAATGGAGGCGAGAGAACGCATGCGCTCCTCTTCGTTCAATGCATTATTGATCGTCAAGCGGCCCTCGCGGCGCTTGCGGTCTGACTTTGCCGGCGCTGGACGGCGGACTTCGCGCGCATCAGCCGCTGGATCCGCTTTCGCCGGGCTGGCGGGGCGCCGCATATCGGCCGCCGGGGGATCTTCATCGGCAACGGCTTTCTTGACCTCGCGTTCTTTTTCACGCGCCAGAGCTTCGCGCCGTTTTTGTTGCTCGGCTTCCTCAAGCGCGCGGGCTTCGGCACGAAGAGCTTCTTCCTCTGCACGACGGGCTTCTTCCTCAGCGCGGCGCTTGGTTTCTTCCACAGCACGCACCTTCGAGTCCGCAACTGCCGCGAGGCGAGCTTCTTGCTGACTTTTGCTCAACCGCTCCTCAGCAACAGATTTTTTGACAACGGGTTCTGGTTCAGCAACGGGCGCCGGCTGGGCTTCATCGCCGCGACCGGGTATAATCGTCCGCTTACGTTTCTTTTCAACGACAACGGCCCTACTCCTGCCATGCGAGAAGCTTTGCCGGACTTGCCCAGACTCCACCGTACGGCGCAGGCTCAAAGTCTTGCCTTGCCGTGTCTCTTGTCCACCATTTGCTTCGTCTTTACCGTCGCTCATTTTCTTCCTCACTCGCTGGGCTGATAGCCCATTATCCGATCGCACATTGTCTTTACTTGCTCTGCCGCCGAATTATCAATAACGGCGACATGCATAATATTCTCGCGCCCCAACGCGCGGCTTAGCTCTTGACTGCTCAAGATGGTCCAAACTGGCACCATGGCTTGGCGCGCCAAACGCTCGATCCGGCTTCGCCCATCGAGCGCCGCATCACGGGCTTGTAAAACGAGATGCGCGCGATGTTTTTCCAGTGCGCTGGATACTTTCGCAAATCCTATCACAATTTTTCCAGCTTTGCGCATCAAGCCGCACATATTCTGTAATTTGGTGTGAAGCAGCGTCTCCACACGCGAGGCTAAATCCGCCGGGCTATGCACTGGAGCCTCGGATTGATCAGAAGCAGCGTGCTGGCTAAACAATGGAATGGCGCGGCTAATTAGATCGTAGCGCGCTCTGACCCATAAACCTTGTCCAGGTAAACGGCCGTCGAGATCCGGCGTCACCGCACCGTCGGGCGCAATAACAAACCTGATCATGCGGTCACATGGCAGAGTTTCACCAGTGACTAAACACTGGCGCGCATCGGCCTCGCTCGAACGGCGCGGGGGGCGTTGGCTAACCTCAAAGCGCTCCATCTGTTGCCAGATCCTCCCCTTGATCAAGCTCTTGATCTTCGTCTTCCGTTATCTGTTCCGTCGGCGACATCATCGCGTCGAAGTCGGCTTGCGTAATCCAACCCATCGCCACACGAGCGCTCATAATCAAATATTCAGCTTCTTCACTGGTTAGATCGAACCCATCCAAAATACCGGGCTGGCGCTCGCGCTTACGGTCGACAATTTCAAACCAACCGATAAGGTCATCGGGCACACAGCCAGCAAAATCCTCGAGGGTTTTAATGTCTTCTTTACCCAAAGCCACCAGCATGGCCGGGCTTAAGCCTTGTAATTCAGCCAGCTCATCCGCGACACCAAGTGTTTTGCGCTCGGCATTTAATTGCTCGTTCAGGCGATCTATATAGTCGACAGCGCGGTTTTGAATTTCTTCGGCGGTGTCTTCATCGAAGCCCTCAATGATCGAAATCTCCGACAGCGGCACATAAGCCACTTCCTCAACTGTTGCAAAGCCCTCTGACGCCAGCAATTGAGCGATCATCTCGTCCACATCCAAGGCTCCCATAAAGGCTTGTGTTCGCTCCGCAAATTCCTGCTGCCGGCGCTCACGCTCATCGGCCTCAGTGACAATATCAATATCCCAACCCGTCAGTTGTGACGCCAAGCGCACATTCTGACCGCGGCGGCCAATCGCGAGGCTTAACTGCTCGTCGGGGACAACAACTTCAATCCGCTGCGTATCCTCATCGAGAACCACTTTCGACACTTCAGCAGGTGCCAAGGCATTGACAATGAAAGCGGCCGCGTCAGGTGACCAAGGAATAATGTCAACTTTCTCGCCTTGCAGTTCGCCGACAACGGCCTGGACACGGCTGCCACGCATACCCACGCAAGCGCCCACAGGATCAATACCCGGATCGTTTGAGATCACGGCAATTTTAGCGCGGCTTCCCGGATCGCGGGCAACAGCACGGACTTCAATCACGCCATCATAAATCTCCGGCACCTCTTGCATAAAGAGCTTAGCCATGAAAGCAGGGTCGGTCCGAGACAGAATAATTTGCGGCCCGCGCTGTTCGCGGCGGACATCTTGGATATAGGCGCGGATACGATCACCATTTCGGAAGACTTCGCGCGGGATCAAATTATCACGCCGAATGACGGCTTCGCCGCGACCGAGATCCATAACCACATTGCCATACTCAACGCGCTTGACAACACCACTTAAGATTTCGCCAACCCGGTCTTTATACTCTTCGTACTGACGCTCCCGCTCGGCATCACGTACGCGCTGCACGATAACCTGCTTGGCGGCCTGCGTCGCAATACGGCCAAACTCAACGGGCGGCAATTCATCAATGATCTCATCGCCAATTTGTGCCTGCGGGTTGGTGCGCTGCGCGATTGGCAACGAAATTTCGGTATTATCATTCTCGACCACCTCAACCACAGTTACAACGCGCAATAGGCGCGTATCGCCGGTTTTCGGATCAATGTCGGCGCGAATATCGTTTTCCGAACCGTAGCGGGCTTTCGCGGCTTTTTGAATGGCATCCGCCATCGCCGCAAGAACAACAGCAGGCTCAATACCTTTCTCGCGCGCCACAGCATCTGCGATTTGCAAAAGCTCTAACTTATTTGCACTAATACCGGTTGCCATGATTCACTCCTTCTCAATCGGGATATCATTTCTTGGCTTGTCGTGCGGACTTACCCGCTTTTAAAGCCGATTTCAACATGTGATCGGAAATCACCAAACGTGCCTCTGCAATCATCGGCAGAGAAAACCCTAAAACTTGCGGGGCTTTCTGCCCCTCGATAAGCGTTTCCAGCAGGGCCTCACCAGCTTGAAAGCCAGCCAAATGGCCGCGGAAGCGTTTTTGCCCCTCAACCGCGTCTTGCAACTCGATTTTTGCTTCCTCGCCCGCCCAACGTTGAAAATCAATCGGGCGGGTCAGCGGGCGTGCCATACCGGGCGACGAAACCTCAAGCGCATATTCGCCCGTGATTGGGTCCTCCACATCGAGAGCCGGCGAAACCGCCTGCGAAATAATCTCGCAATCATCAATATCGAGCATACCGTCATCGCGCTCGGCCATAATTTGCAAAACCGGCGCGGCGCCATCGCCGGTGAGACGAATACGAACGAGGTGATAGCCCAATCCCTCCAGAACGGGTCTGACAATCGGCAAAAAGGACTGAGCTGGGCCTGGCGCTACGAGATGCGCGTGCTCGGCGTATGGCTCCATATCCTCCTCCATGGTTTCAGTCTCGGTCATCATATCGACGGTGACGGCTCCTTACGTGGTGCTGATTTTTGCAATAAAAAAAGCGGGGCCCGACGGGCGTCCCACTTGCATAAAGAGCAGCGATGTAGAGGTGTTATAGCATAATCAAGAAAAGCCGCAAGCCTATTCGCTTCTCTGGAAATGTAGATAGGTTGGCTGCCGCCCGGCTTTTATGGCCTTAGCTTCATAGCGCGTGCCGGGCCACATGGCGTCGGCCTGGCGCCAGTCGCTAGCCGTGCGCGCCGTCCAGTTAAATCCACCATGCTGACGGATATGGGCCAAGGCCCAGCTGACATAATCCGCAATATCGGACGCAAAGGTAAAAGCGCCCCCCGGTTTTAAGATACGATGAAGTTCTGTCAAATTCTCAGGGCTAATGAACCGCCGCTTATTATGGCGCTTTTTCGGCCATGGATCGGGGTAAAGAAGATACACATAGTCGAAGCTGGCCGCGGGCAAACACGGCAACAGATCGCGAACATCATCTGGATAAATTCTGACATTGGTTAAATTCTCGTGTTCAATGGCCGCTACCAGTTTCGAGACGCCATTGACGAATACCTCACTACCAATAAAGCCTGTATCTAGCTGCTGTTGGGCTCGCGCGACGAGATGCTCGCCACCTCCAAACCCAATTTCGAGCGCATATTTGCTATAGCGGCCAGTACTTTTGAATAACTCGAACGGTTCACAGCGATCGACCGAGACGCTAAGTTGCGGTAAGACGTCTTGCATCAAAGCTGCTTGGCGCGGGTGCAGTTTATGCCCTTGTCGGCGGCCGTAAAATTTGCGCCGCGACGATTGCATT
>CBFHZM010000010.1:0-36332 GCA_965660195.1 Alphaproteobacteria bacterium | reverse complement strand
TAAAACTAGGTCATATCCCGCCGGCGGAGCATAGCAAGCCGCATCATCGGATAAATCCAAGCCAACTTCTTGATCGCCCGCACAGGCGCGCAATCGGGCGATAAAGTCAAATTCTTTCATCTGCGAGGTTACGCGCGAGTTTATCTAACAGCGCATTCGTCATGCCGCCCTCCGGCCCATCAAAAAATCCGTGCGCCAAATCCGTATAACAAGACGTAACAGCCTTCGGCGGGATATTGTCTATAAACATGAGCTCAAAAGCCCCGCAGCGCAAGATCGCACGCAACGTGCTATCGATGCGGCTTAATTTCCACCCTTCAGATAGCTGACTATCAATCCGGCGATCAATCACAGTTTGATGCTCAACGACACCGCGGAGCAAGGCCTCAAAATGCGCTTCGTCAGGCTGAGTGGTCTCAATACCGTCGAGCCCCTCCTCGAGCCGGTAAGCCCGAAACTCACGAATAACCGTTTCGAGTGGCGTTTTCGCTATATCCATTTGATACAAGGCCTGAACGGCAAAAAGCCGTGCAAGCACCCGCGCGTCTTGCTGACCACTCATGCGTGACCCTGCATACTGGACTTGATCTCCAGAAGACGGAGTGCCGCTGCCGCTGCGCCACCACCTTTATCCTTTTCGCTCTTGCGACACCGCGCCCAGGCTTGCTCAGCATTCTCTACAGTCTGAATGCCGTTGCCCAGCGCTATGCCATTCATCGCTAGATCCATGAGCCCGCGAGCACTCTCGCCGCAAACAATATCGTAATGGCTAGTTTCACCCCGAATAACGACACCCAGAGCAACATAACCATCAAACCGACCCGAAACCTCAGCAAACTTAATAGCCGGCGGTATTTCCAAAACACCCGGAACCGCCAACCGCGCAACGGAATGGCCATTGGCTTCGAGAACGGCTTGTGCTCCCTCAACCAAAGCATCCGCCATGTCCTCATAAAACCGTGCTTCGACGATCAGAATATTTGCCATTATAAAAGACTCCCGTCGCCCGATACCTAATTAAACATCCAATAAGGGTTTTTGATCAACAATCCGCAAATCATATCCTTCGAGCGCCACCACTGTACGCGGCGTATCTGAGAGGATCGTGATATTGCTCACGCCCAAATCACGAACGATTTGCGCACCTAATCCATATTCTCGCAAGCGTTGCGGCATTGGATCCGCGTTTTGCGAGGGCGAAAAGGCGTCCGAGAATGGCGTCGCTGATGTGTTACGAATAAGGACGAGAAGCCCGCGACCCTCTTGATTTATCCTTTCCATTGCGGAGCGCAGAAGCCGCGATCGATCGCCACTCGCACCAATAATATCGGCCATAAATGACACCGCATGAAACCGCGTGAGCACCGGATCATCACCTGAAAGATCACCTTTAACTAGAGCTACATGCTCTTCATTTTCAATGGTATTTTTGAAAATAACTAGCTTAAAATCACCAGCAAAGTCGGTCGTTATATCCTGCTCATGAACACGCGAGATAATGCTGTCCTTGCGACGGCGATAGGCAATGAGATCGGCTATTGTTCCGAGCTTCAAGCCATGTAACTGAGCAAATTGCACAAGATCGGGCAAGCGCGCCATCGATCCATCATCATTCATGATCTCACAAATGACGCCCGAGGGATAAAGTCCCGCTAAGCGCGAAATATCGACAGCGGCCTCGGTATGGCCGGCACGCGCCAATACCCCACCCTCTTTCGCGACCAAAGGAAAAACGTGCCCGGGCGAAACAATATCGGCGGCGCCTTTGGTCGGGTCAATGGCGACGGAAATCGTGTGCGAACGATCATGCGCCGAAATCCCAGTTGAAATCCCTTCGCGGGCTTCAATGGAGACCGTAAAGGCCGTCTGATGGCGTGATTGGTTCTGCCGCGACATCAACTCGAGATTTAGCTGCTCGGCGCGCTGTCCCGGAAGCGCCAAACAAATCAGACCACGACCAAACTTGGCCATAAAATTAATCGCTTCCGGCGTCGCCATTTGCGCGGGCACAACGAGGTCACCCTCATTTTCACGGTCCTCGGCGTCCACCAGAATAATCATCTTGCCATTTCGGGCATCCTCGATGATATCCTCTGGCGGCGAGATAAACTGCTTAAATTCTGACATTACAGCTCCACTTCTGACAGGCGCGCAACATAGCGTGCCAACACATCTATTTCCAGATTAACCTGATCACCCGCTCGCGACTGCCCCCAACAGGTCACTGTTTGCGTATGCGGGATAATATTCACCCCGAATGTTGTGCCTTTGACTTCATTCACTGTTAACGAAGTGCCATCCAAGGTCACCGATCCTTTCGGCGCTATAAAGCGTGCCAAAGCAGGCGGCACATCAAAAACAAAACGCTGGCTATCACCGTCGGGGGTAATCGTGGTGATCCGTGCAATGCCGTCGACATGACCGGAAACAATATGACCACCCAATTCGTCGCCAAGCCGCAGAGCACGTTCAAGATTAAGCTTATGGCCCAACTGCCAGGCACCAGCGGTTGTGACCCCTAAGGTTTCGGCCGAGGCTTCCACAGCAAACCAGTTACGCCCTTCACTAACGCCGGTCTCGATCATAGTCAGGCACACACCGGAACAAGCAATCGAGGCGCCCAGCTCAATGGTCGCGATGTCGTACTGCGTCGCAATATCGAACCGGCGGTCGCCTTTATCGGTCAGCCCGATAATTTCGCCGATATCCGTAATGATCCCCGTAAACACTATAAATCTCCTCGTTCCCAGACGTCCATGCGGTCAACGCCTTTATCGGCTGTTTCCACATGCGCCATGCGTGCCATGTGCGCCGCAAGCTCGAGCCTGTCGTAGTCGCTTTGGCCGGTGAGCGCAATATTATGTGGTGCGGTAAACACGACCAAGCGATCAACGTACCCAGACTGCAAAATATTTTGCGACAGACTCGGGCCAGCCTCGACCATCAGCCAATTACAGCCATCAGCAGCAAGCTGAGACAATATGGTTCCAATTTCCATATCTTCAAGCCGCTCGATGCGGGCCTGATCCGCTTTGGCCTCGCCTGATGCCGTTAAGACGACGGTGCCGGCGCGATCTAATTTGCAGCCTGTTGGAAAGCGTCCTGTGGTGTCGGCAACGTAAGGAATAGGCGATCGTAAGCCACCAAGACGCACCGTCAACTGTGGGTCGTCCTTCACAACTGTGCCGATACCCGTCAAGATCGCATCATGCTCGGCACGCATCATATGCACTCGTCTTTGTACTTCTACGCCAGTAATGTTAGGTGGGTCATCATCGGCTGTGCGCATAAATCCATCGGCGCTCATAGCAAGTTTCAGCGTCACGAAGGGACGCCCATCTTGAATACGATGCAAAAACCCTGCTTGCACCCGCCGCGCTTGTTGTGAATTAAGAACAGCGACCTCAACACCCGCCGCTCGCAATATATCGACGCCACGCCCGGCCGTACGTAGGTCAGGATCAAGACAGCCAATCACGACACGTTTGAGCCCCGCCTCAGCAAGCGAGCGGGCGCAAGACGGCGTGCTCCCCTCATGTGCACAAGGCTCGAGGGTGACATATGCCGTCGCACCCCTAGCCGCATCCGTCTGTTGCAGTGCCAACATCTCGGCATGCGGACGGCCGCCATCAGCCGTGCGCGCAAGGGCACAAATCATTCCATTGGGATCGACTATAATGCATCCAACGCTTGGATTGGACGCCACACGCCCCTGCCCGCGCCGCGCCAACCGGCAGGCGAAGTCCATAAACATTGTGTCTGTTGAAATTTGATTTGGCATATCAGGCATGCCTTAAAGCCAAGAGGACGCCGCCATCACTTGGCCGGGCTGCCTTAATCTTGGTCTGACATTTCACCCAAAAAGGCCTCGAAATCCTTAGCCTCGCGGAAATTGCGATAGACGGATGCAAAGCGCACATAGCCAACTTGATCGAGCGCATAAAGCCCCTCCATCACCAATTCGCCGATCACTTTGGCTGGAATCTCGGCTTCTCCAAGATTTTCCAAACGTCGAACAATACCTGACACCATACGCTCTACGCGGTCTGGCTCAACGGGGCGTTTACGCAGAGCGATTTGCACAGAACGCATAAGCTTATCGCGATCAAAAGGAACTTTGCGCCCACTATTTTTCACAATCGTCAGCTCGCGCAATTGAATGCGCTCAAAGGTCGTAAAGCGACCGCCGCAATCCTGGCAGATGCGGCGACGCCGAATAACCGTATTGTCCTCAGTGGGGCGGCTATCCTTTACCTGCGTGTCGGTATTGGTACAATAAGGGCAACGCATGGAGAGAGCTTAAGCGCTGTAAATCGGGAAGCGTTGGCACAGCTCCTCGACGCGTTGCTTCACCGAGGCCTGGACGGCTTCAACGTTGCTCGACGTACTGACGGCATCGAGAACTTCAGAAATCAGATCGCCGACCAGCTTAAACTCAACCACCCCAAAACCGCGAGTCGTCGCCGCGGGCGTTCCCAAACGGATGCCAGAGGTTACGGTCGGCTTTTCGGGGTCAAACGGAATACCGTTTTTATTGCAAGTGATATGCGCCTCTTCCAGAGCCACCTCTGCCACATTGCCAGTTACTTTCTTGGGCCGCAAATCGACCAAAGCCAGGTGATTATCCGTGCCGCCCGAGACAATATCGAAGCCATGCCCTTTCAGGCTATCGGCGAGGGCGCGGGCGTTTTCGACCACATTCTTGATATAGATCTTGTAGTCTGGTCGTAACGCCTCACCGAAAGCTACAGCTTTGGCGGCAATCACATGCATTAAAGGGCCACCTTGAATGCCAGGAAAAATTGCTGAGTTAAATTTCTTACCCAACTCTGGATCATTCGACAAAATCAAGCCACCGCGTGGCCCGCGTAAGGTTTTGTGCGTCGTTGTCGTTACCGCATGGGCATGCGGAATGGGGCTGGGGTGGGCACCGCCAGCAACCAGACCAGAAATATGCGCCATATCTACTAACAAATAAGCCCCAACGCTATCGGCAATGGCGCGGAAACGGGCAAAATCAATTACCCGAGGATAAGCCGAACCACCCGCAATGATCAGTTTTGGTTTATGCTCTTGCGCCAACCGCTCGACTTCCTCGAAATCGATTAGATGGTCATCGGGCCGCACACCATATTGCACAGATTTAAACCATTTCCCCGATTGGTTCGGCGCCGCCCCGTGGGTTAAGTGCCCCCCAGCCGCGAGGCTCATACCCAAAATTGTATCGCCGGGCTGAATTAAGGCCAGCATCACCGCCTGATTGGCCTGCGAACCTGAATTGGGCTGCACATTGGCATAGGCACAATCATAAAGCTTGCACACCCGCTCGATCGCTAATTGCTCGGCAATATCAACGAACTCACAGCCACCATAGTACCTACGCCCAGGATAACCCTCGGCATACTTATTGGTCAGCACTGACCCTTGCGCCTCGAGCACAGCGCGCGAGACGATATTTTCCGATGCAATCAGCTCAATTTGTGTTTTTTGCCTTTGAAACTCGCGTCCAATGGCATCAAAAATTTCGGCATCCGTGTCGGCCAAAGAGGACGAGAAGAAGGAACTATTTTCCAAAACTGCAGCAGCTTTGTTTTGCATGAGGGGCTCCTTTAATTTGTCAGATACACTGATGTACCACGACTGCCGCATGGGGTTAAGCGCTTTCCCCGTGGTAACTGTGCGTTAAATGGGCGCTCCCTCTAATTGCCCCACAGATTTCGTTCAATTAGGACCTTTTTTAAGAGGCCACAGGCATCGGTCATGATGCCATCGACGCCAATATCCAACAAATCATGCATCAGTGATTCGTCGTTAATCGTCCAAGCATGCACCTGCAAACCCAAACGATGTGCATAAGCAATTTTTTCTCTGGTCAGAAACCGAAAGCCATAGCGCTCGACGGGAAACTGCACACAGGAGGCAGAAAACCGTTGCGGTAGGCGCAAGGTGCCGCCAAACCAAAACCGGCCTGCCCCGCGCATACCAATTGAATGACATACAGGCCGAGACAATCGACGACAAATATAATGGATGCGTTTGTCAGCGAATGACCCAATACAAATCCGATCATGGCATTGGGTGCGCTCAACCAGAGACACGAGGGGGTCGCAAGCAGCCTCAGCTTTTGCATCGATGTTAAAGCGCGCGGTTGGAAATTGCTCAAGTAAAGCAGCCATTCGCGGAATGGCGTGCCGACCGTCAATCCGTATGGTATCGATCACCTGCGATGTTAGGCTTGAGATGGTCTCTGGCGTCCCCAATAAGCGGCTGAGATCAGGATCGTGAAAAGCGTATAGAACACCGTCGGCAGACGCATGCACATCTGTTTCGAGATAGCGAAAGCCTAACCCAACCGCATGCGTAAATGCGGCCAGTGTGTTCTCAGGAGCGGAATCGGTGCCGCCGCGATGCGCGAACGCCAAAATACCCTGATGCCGTAGATATGAAGACATGACGATGCAATACCTCACAAATACCCTTTAAACGACCATAGCCCCCTTTCTCCAGAGAACAAAAGGGGCTTTAATCGAGTTTATACCAAGGAGAGTCGTGATGAGTTTTGGTCTTTTATCCGTTTATGCCATTGCAGTCATGTTGTTCGTCGTTTGGCTGATCAGCATCATCCGCCGCGATGCTGGCATTATTGATATTTTTTGGGGCTTAGGCTTTGGCCTGATCGCTCTGCTCGCCTTGCTAAATTTCCCAGAGGCTAAGCTCGAAATTCGTTTGACCTATATTTTGGTTACGCTTTGGGCCTTGCGCCTCGCATCGCATCTGACGCGGCGATGGCTCCACGAGGACGAAGAAGACAAACGCTATCAATCGATGCGCCGTCGGGCGGGATCGATTTTCTGGCTGAAAAGCCTGTTCACCGTCTTTGGGCTGCAAGGCGCACTGATTTTGCTGATCGCCCAACCGTTGATCCAGCTGACATCTTACGCCGCAACGCCCATGGTCGGGCCGGCTTTTTACCTGTTCTTAACTATCGCCTGTATTGGCCTAGCTATTGAGACCATTGCCGATCGTCAACTGACTGCCTTTCGCGCCGCTGGCACCGGCGGCATTTTGCAAACGGGCCTTTGGGCGCGATCACGCCATCCGAATTATTTCGGCGATGCACTCTTCTGGTGGGGAATTAGCTTAGCGGTTATTACAATCGCCCCCGAGCTTATTTGGACGCTCGTTTCGCCCCTCATTATGAACATCTTGTTGGTCAAAGTGTCGGGCGCCGAGCTACTCGAAAAATACATGCAAAAGCGTGACGGTTATGCCGAATATCGAGCCCGCACCAATCGCTTTATACCACGATTATTTGGTTAAACATTACCGCGCAACATGTTGATAATACCGGAGAAATCCATATTTCCGTGGCCCTTCTCCTGCATCAGCGTGTAGAGCTCTGTCGCCCGTTTCCCCATTGGCGTATCGGCATCAGCCGAGACCGAAGCGTCTTGCGCCAATACCAAGTCTTTCAGCATCATCGCGGCTGCAAAGCCAGGCTGGTATGCATTATTAGCAGGACTGGTCGGCACTGGCCCCGGCATGGGGCAATAGCTGGTCATACTCCAGCACTGACCTGATGCAGTCGAAGAAATATCAAACAGGGTTTGTGCGTCGAGCCCCAATTTTTCACCCAACAAAAACGCTTCGCAGGTGCCAATCATTGAAATACCGAGCAACATATTGTTGCAGATTTTTGCGACCTGACCGTTACCACTGCCACCGGCATGGAAAATATTTTTTCCCATAATGTCGAGATAAGGCTTAGCTGCCTCGAAGGCCGCAGTTTCTCCACCGACCATGAAGGTTAAAGTGCCTGCAGTCGCCCCACCGACACCGCCCGAAACAGGCGCATCAACCATTTGAAAACCAGCCGCCTGCGCCGCCGCACCAACGCGGCGCGCTGTGTCGACGTCGATAGTCGAGCTATCGATCAATATCGCCCCTGAAGAGGCTGCCGACAGAATACCGCCCTCACCCGTGTAGACGCTTTCGACATGCTTGCCCGCTGGTAGCATGGTTATTACCGCATCTACATTCGCCACCGCTTCGGCGACCGAATTAGCAACCGTTCCACCAGCCTCGCGCAATTTCTTCAAGGCATCGGCTGAAAGATCAAACCCGGCCACAGCATGGCCCGCCTTCACCAAATTCAAAGCCATTGGTAGGCCCATATTTCCTAAACCGATAAATGCTACGTTCGACATGTCTTCCCCCTTCACAGGTTCAATTCTTGTTCGCCGAGATCGGCAAAAATTTCATCCAAAACGGCCTCGGTAACAGCCTCAAAACGATCTGGCTGCCACTTCGGCTCTTGATCTTTATCAATGATCACCGCACGGACGCCCTCATAAAAGTCATGCTGTGACATGATCCTCGTGACAGCACGCATTTCCATACGCATACAATCTTCAAATTCGTTTTTAATACCCTCGCGACACTGCCTTAAAGCAACACCGCAACTGGTAGGTGACTTTTGGCGAATGATGCCGGCCTGTGCCAGCGCCCAGTCACCGCCGTCTGCATCGAGATCGCCCAGGATAGCTTCAACTTGATCGGCCGCAAATAAGCGGTCAATATCGCCTTGCAAATCCACCAAAGGCGCGCCATCTAGCGTGCTCGGTAAAGCATCCAACACGGAGGTCACATCATTGGTCGTCAGAATATTCTGACGCAGGCTTTCTACCTTATCGAGCGCCACATAATGGGTTGCGATCCCCGCATAAAGACAATCAGCAGCTTTCAAGCGAGCACCCGTAAGCGCCATATAGGTGCCAATTTGCCCCTTCAGCCGTGGCAAGAAATAGGTTCCGCCAACATCGGGCAACAGGCCAATCCCGGTCTCCGGCATCGCAAAAACTGTTCGGTCGGTCACGATGCGAGCGCTGCCATGAACCGAAACCCCAACGCCACCGCCCATCGTCACGCCATCCATGAGGGCAACATAAGGCTTAGGAAAGCGCTTGATCAGAGTGTTGACAACATATTCTTCGCGGTAAAATCCGGTTGCCTCGCGATCGCCAGCTTTTCCCCAATCGTGCAAGGCCCGAATGTCGCCGCCAGCGCAAAACCCCTTTTCGCCCGCGCCTTCGATAAAAACATGCGTTATCTCAGGGTCGGTCGCCCACTGCCGCAACACAGGGTCCATGGCACGAACCATAGTTAGTGTCAGGGCGTTTAAGGCTTGCGGGCGGTTCAGAATAATATGGCCGCAGCTACCCGTTCTCGTAAGAATGACCTCTTCCGTCATGTCACATCTTTCAAAATTTCCCGCGCAATAATCACACGCATAATTTCATTGGTACCTTCGAGGATCTGATGAACGCGCAAATCGCGCACCATGCGTTCAACCTCATAATCCTTTAAATAGCCATAGCCACCATGGATCTGAAGCGCTTCATTGGCGACATCGAAGCAGGCATCGGTGACATAACGCTTGGCCATAGCGGCAAACCGGGTCTTGTCGGCGCTGTTGCTATCGACCTTGACTGCCGCCTGACGCAGCATTAAGCGCGACGTTTCAAGCGCCGTAAGCATGTCAGCGAGCTTGAACTGGGTTGATTGAAACTGGCTCAAGGTCTGATCGAATTGCTTCCGCTCGGTCGCATAAGTCAGGGCTTTTTCATAAGCACGTTGGGCCGTGCCCAGCGAGCAAGCAGCAATGTTCAAGCGGCCACCATCCAGCCCCATCATGGCAAATTTAAAGCCCTCGCCCTCTTCCCCAACACGGTATCGCGCCGGCAAGCGCATATCGTCAAACATCACTTGCGCAGTCGGTTGCGAGCTCCAGCCCATTTTTTTCTCATTGGCGCCGAAGCTAAGACCTTTGGTGTCTTTCGGTATAATAAAGCAAGATACGCCTTTCGGGCCGTCCTCACCGGTACGGATCATGGCGACATAAACATCAGAAACGCCGCCACCCGAAATAAAGGCTTTTGATCCGTTAATCACATAATCATCGCCATCGCGCACAGCACGCGAGCGCATCGCTGCCGCATCGGATCCAGAGCCAGGCTCGGTCAAACAATAGCTGGCGATTAAATTCATTTGCGTCAGCTCTGGGATCCACTCTTGGCGTTGCGCATCGCTACCAAAGCGATCAATCATCCAACTCGCCATATTGTGAATGGTCATAAAGGCAGCGGTCGAGGTGCATCCTGAAGACAAGGCCTCAAAAATAATAGCGGCATCCAAACGGCTCAAACCGCTTCCGCCATGCTCCTCAGAGAGATAAATGCCCGCAAAGCCAAGTGCCGCCATTTCCCTCAATACATCGACCGGAAAATGGCCTGTCTCGTCCCATTCCATCGCGTTCGGCGCCAAACGGTCGGTGGCAAAACTCATCGCCATATCTTGAATGGCTAGCTGTTCATCAGAAAGCGCGAAATCCATGATTTGCTCCCAAAATGCGTGGTTTGCGGCAGACTGCCGATGGAGCCTAGCTATGTCAAGATAATGGGACGGCTTTCTGGCAAATTCTAGTAAATTGCATAGTGTGAGAAACGGCGCTAAGAAAGGATCCTCAGGATTTGGAGCTTAGAAAATGCCGCAATCTTTCCCTCAGACGCGTCTGCGTCGTCTTCGCCAAGCCGATTGGAGCCGTCGATTAGTCGCCGAAACACAGCTCTCGGTCGACGATTTGATTTGGCCTATTTTTGTGATTGAGGGATCGGGGGAATGCGAGGCCGTCGGCTCGATGCCAGGCGTTGATCGGCTTTCGATCGATCTCGCCGTCGCGGCCGCCAAGCAAGCCGCAGGGCTCGGTATTCCGGTGATTGCACTGTTTCCCAACACGCCGCCAGAGCGCCGCAGTGAAAACGGCGCGGAAGCGCTTAATCCCGACAATCTCGTCTGCCGCGCGGTGCGCGCAATTAAGGATGCCGTGCCAGAGATCGGTATTTTATGTGATGTTGCGCTTGATCCCTATACCAGCCACGGCCATGACGGGCTGGTTGAGAATGGTAGGATCGTCAATGACGCTACGGTCGACATTTTGGTGCAACAGGCGCTTATCCAAACCGAAGCCGGTTGTGACATTATCGCCCCGTCAGACATGATGGATGGACGCATTGGCGCCATCCGCACCGCGCTCGAAAACGCTGGCCATCAAGACACATTGATTATGGCCTATAGCGCTAAATATGCCTCGGCCTTTTATGGCCCGTTCCGCGATGCGGTTGGCTCTGGATCCTTGCTCAAAGGCGATAAGCGGACATATCAGATGGACAGCCGAAATGCCGAAGAGGCTTTGCGTGAAATTGCGCTCGATATTGAAGAAGGTGCTGACATGGTCATGGTGAAGCCTGGCATGCCCTATCTGGATATTGTCCGCACCTGCAAAGATAATTTCTCAATTCCGACCTTCGCCTATCAAGTCTCTGGCGAATACGCCATGCTCAACGCAGCTTTTGAGCGGGGGTTTTTGGACCGCCGCGCCGCCATGTTAGAGAGCTTACTTGCTTTCAAACGTGCCGGCGCGGACGGCGTATTAACCTATTTTGCTCTTGAAGTGGCGCAAATTCTGGCTGACTAAAACCACCTTTAAAACTGCTTCGCCAGACCAAAGGCAATGTGCTCGCGCGATTGATCTTGCTGTGCATTGATAAAAACCTTCACGCCAGCCCCCAAATTTTTGGTCACGCGAACTTGCCACAGCCCTTGATCGGTGAGCGCCAAGTCACGCCGCTCGAACTTTAGACTACCATCGGTGTTACGACGGACGGGCAAAACAAAGCTTGCATGACCGCGATCGACCATTGAACTCCGGCGCAGGCGAATATACGTATCGCCCTTAATGAAAGTCGCGCTCAGGTCACTTGCCCGATTTACCGTGATATCATCGACCAAGCCGCCATCGGGTCGATACCCTGACCGTGACAAATTGAGGTTTAAAATCGCAACCCAATCATTAGACAGCTCATGCCTGGTTTTAAAATCGACATAAACCGTTTCACCAACCCCACCCCCCGAAAACAAGGCCGTGTCGGAGAGCGCTAGCAAACCATTTTTGTGGATCACGACTCCCGCCGATAGTTCCGGCATGCTAGCTGCCTCGGGATAAAAATGCAGCCCTGAGACAATGGCAATTTGATCTCCCCGGCCGCGCAAAGCAGTCTTAAAACGAGCACCGCCAAGCAGGCCCGTAACCATGTGTCCATGCTTATGGCCATATAAGTGAGGTAAATATGACGCCACAGCGTTTTCGGAAAGCGTGTCACGGGTTGAGTCAAATAGCGAAGCCAACGGCGCGGGATGGGTGGAATTAACCAAACTTCCCAGCGTCATCGGGAAAGGGTCCCCAAGCGCATCTAGCGCGACAAAAGCCTCCTGCGACAGAGCGCCAGAAAACAGCCCATCGGCACGCGAGGCGTTAGAGGAAAAACGTCCAATCTCGAAACCACCACCATCAGCTTGCGGCACGACGAGCCGTCCTATTGGCGTGACCGCTGCCTCAGCGTCAATCAACCCTTGGCCGTAGACGCTGGTATCGGCATAAATACCGCCCTTCTTCGCCGTCGCCATGAGACGTTCGATATATTGTTCCGAGGTCATTTGGTCGCCGAAAACTTGACGCATTAAAGCCAAAACCCCCGAGGCATAGGCCGCCGCAAAGCTCGTGCCGCGCGCCGTGCGATAGCCACCTGACGAGGAAGCGGCAACAATATAGCCGTAGCCATCGGAATAACCGCCAGGCGCCGCAACGCAGAATGCGGCGGCAACGCCACAGCGATTGGCACGACTGTCAATCACGCCGTCAAGGCCAACCGACGTGACAGCCAGGAATTTGCCAGAAATCTCCGGGAATAGCAGGGGTAATGCTCCCGAAGTAACAGGCTGAGCAAAACCCCCATTCCCAGTTACCGTGACGTAGGTGGCCTGCCCTCGCGCCATTACATTGAGCGCAGAGCCAAAGAGCACATCCATCTCGCGTATGTGGCTAGCATGGTCGAGTGGATTGTATAGTGTCTTTACGGCCCAACTATTATTGATGATGCGGGCTCCCGCGCCGGTTAGCCCCTGAAACGCTCGGGTCAGGATCGAGCCATCGACGGCAAGTGAACCATCCGGATGCTCGAGAACCGCTCACATCGCCACTTTGGCATCAAAGGCCACCCCCCGCATCCGCTCGCCCGAGCCGTGACGCCCCGCAGCTAGGCTCGCGATAGCCGTGCCATGGCTAAGTTGCTTATCAGAAGTCGAGCCCGCAATTGCGCTCGCATTGTAATAGGTAACTTTCTGGCCAATAGCATCTTGGCCATCAAACTCTGAATGCTGCGCCAAAATACCGGTATCAACAAATCCAATTGTCACGCCAGCCCCCGTCGCCCCTTGCGCGTAAGCGCCCGATGCATTGATGGCGGCAAGCCCTGCACTGCGCCGAAACTCATCATGGGTCGTACAATAGGTCTCGCCTTGCAAGACCGACGGCGTGGACGCAGAACTTGTTTGGCTGCTCGCGGTTTTCTGAACTGGGCCCGAGCTACTGCCAACTTGCACATTCCCCCTATCGGCAACGCTACCGCCACCTCCGCCACCACAGGCAGCCAGAAAGGCGACTAAACCTGGGGCTGCCAGGAGTATAATGACCTTGAGCCGCTCTGTCGGCACCCAGGACCGAGCAGATAGGATCAAGGCCTGGCAAAGCGACCAAAACCAATGGGTGGGATTTATAATGCTTAGATTAGAAGCAAAACTGAAAAAGACGTCAAAACGGCGAAGCCATACAACCAACACACTCATTTGCTACCTCCTACACTTTTACACAACAATAACGATCATGTTGAACAAAGAGAGAGCAATCGTGGACGTGTCTAATTTTCAATATTTTATCTTAATTTAATTAAGTGAAATTAAGATAAAATTTAGTTAAAGAAATTCATACTTACTGTTGAGATCGCAACCGTGCAATCAGGCTCGATGTATCCCAACGGTTACCGCCAAGATCTTGAACATCAGCATAAAATTGATCGACGATTTGCGTCACTGGCAAGGGCGATTGGTTGCGTTTGGCCTCGGCAAGACAGATTGCGAGATCCTTGCGCATCCAGTCGACGGCAAAACCAAAATCAAATTTATTCTGTTTCATTGTTTTGTAGCGATTTTCCATTTGCCAAGATTGCGCAGCCCCCTTTGAGATAACCTCAACGACGGCTTCGATATCCAAGCCAGCACGCTCGGCAAAACACAGCCCCTCAGACAGGCCTTGAAGTAAACCGGCAATACAAATTTGATTGACCATTTTGGTCAACTGACCCGCCCCAACATCGCCCATCAAGCGGACCGATTTCGCATAGACCTGCAAAACATTCTCGGCGCGCGCAAAATCATGTGCGGTGCCGCCGACCATAATGGTCAGCTGACCATTTACAGCGCCAATTTCACCGCCCGAAACAGGAGCATCGAGAAAACCGACCTCGCGCTCTCGCGCCACTTGGGCGATCTCGCGCGCCAACTCGGCCGATGTTGTCGTGTGATCAACCAATATACTCCCGGGCTTCATACCGTTCAGCGCGCCTGACTCGCCAAAAACGACAGAGCGGACATCGTCATCATTGCCAACACAAACCATCACCAAATCAGAGCCTTCGGCCGCAGCCCGCGGCGTTTCAAAGCAAGGACCAGCATGCGCCTGCTGCCATTGCTCTGCCCGCGCCATGGTGCGATTAAACACCCGTGTCTGGTGCCCTGTTGTTGCAAGGTGGCCAGCCATCGGATAGCCCATCACGCCCAACCCAATGAAACTGCAAATTGCCATCTTTCTTCTCCTGTACAGTACTGAATAATGTGCTGAATTATGTTATGAGTTTAGCGATAGCAAATTAGTTGATTTCGCGAAACGCTTAATCAAGAGATGATGGTGAAATGATAGAAACTGGCATTCATATGTGGCTAACCCTGGGCGTAATTGCAGGCGCCATTACCCTATTTGCCTCTGATCGTTTACCGATGGAAGCGACGTCACTTTTGATCGTCGTGACATTAGGCTTGCTATTCTCGTTCATGCCGCTCGTCAATGCGGCGGGCGAGAACCTCTTACCCATTGAAACGCTGCTGGCTGGCTTTGCCAACCCAGCGCTGATCGCCGTCCTTGCCTTATTGGTCATGGGCCAAGGTTTATTCCACTCGGGCGCGCTCGAATATTTGATCGAAGTCACGTCACGCGGTGCGGCTCGCTCACCACTTCGTTCCACATTTATCGCCTTCGCC
Source organism: Alphaproteobacteria bacterium (assembly GCA_965660195.1). GTDB lineage: Bacteria > Pseudomonadota > Alphaproteobacteria > RS24 > RS24 > JAYODZ01. Next base: position 21,125 of record CBFHZM010000010.1, on the reverse strand, counting down.
TTAATCATTATCCTCAGCGCTTTCTTAAACAACACTCCAGTTGTGCTGATGTTCATTCCGGTGATGACGGCGATCATGCAACGCGGTCAAATTAATAACCGCTCCCTCATGATGAGCGTCAGCTTTGTCTCCCTGTTTGGTGGAATGCTGACATTAATTGGGTCGTCAACTAATTTGCTTGTCGCCAGCACGGCAGAGCGCGTCGCTGGCATCGAGATCGGCTTTTTTGACCAAGCTATTCCGGGCGCTCTCTTGATGGCGACGGGGATCGCTTATTTGATTTTTGTGATGCCTTACATTCTCGGCCGGCAAGGTGACCGCGAGGGCGCCAAGGATGAAATGGTCTCGGGCCGGCAATTCATTGTCGAGGTACGGTTGAAAACTGGCGATCATCTCGTTGGCGCCAAGTCCACGGCCGGCTTCTTCCCCGACCTGAGCGGAATGACGGTCCAAATGATCGAAGGACACCAAGGACTTATGTTGCCGCCGTTTGACGATTATGAGTTACGCGCGGGCGATCGATTGTTTCTTGCCGCGACACGTAAAGAGCTGAGTGACATGCTGACCAATACCGACCATGTACTGAGCAACAACATTAAATCGCTGCAACGCCGCACAGGCGATAATGCGCGCGAAGATTTGATGCTAGCCGAATTGGTTGTCGCACCGGGCTCGCGAATGATCTCGCGGGCGATTTATCAAACCGGCTTTAGTCACGAAACCGACTGCCTCATCATCGGTATTCAGCGGCGGGCGCGCATGTTACGACATCAGCTCTCCGATATTCGCCTTGAGGCTGGTGACGTTTTATTGGTGATTGGCAATCAAGAAAACATTCAAGGCTTGCGCGGTAATCGCGATGCCCTGCTGATGGAATGGAGTACGCAAGAGCTGCCAAATTTTGCCAACGCTACAAAAGCGCGACTTATTTTTCTCGCAACCATTCTATCCGCCGCCTCGGGAATGCTTCCCATCGTCATCGCCGCGTTGGCTGGTGCGGTCGCCATGCTTCTTACGGGGGTTTTAAATATTCGCCAAGCTGCGCGCGGCATAGACGTACGCATTCTTCTGATCGTCGGCGCGGCACTGGCCATGTCAGAGTCACTCATGGCCACGGGCGGAGCGACCTTTATCGCCGGGCAGTTTTTATCGGCCTTTCAAAATGCCCCACCGGCCGTCATCCTATCGAGTTTTTTTCTGATCTGCGCCGTCACAACCAATATTCTATCGAATAATGCGACCGCCGTACTTTTTACCCCCATCGCCCTAGACGTCGCCTTGCGCCTGGGGGTAGATCCAACCGCATTTATCTTCGCTGTTATATTCGCAGCCAACTGTAGTTTTGCAACGCCAATTGCCTATCAGACAAATTTATTGGTATTGTCTCCGGGTGGGTATGCCTTCAAGGATTTTGTTAACGCGGGCGTTCCGCTCGTTTTTGTTGTCTGGATGGCATTCTCATTTTTCGCGCCGTGGTACTACGGGCTTTGAGGAAATATGAATCAACAAACAGGCCTGCGCCTGCCATCGTTTTATATGACCGAACCTGCGCCCTGCCCTTATATTGAGGGTGAGCAGGAGCGCAAACTTTTTACCCATTTAATGGATGAAACAGCCGATGCGTTGCACAATGAGTTAACTCATGCCGGCTTTCGCCGTAGCCAAGGCATTGCCTATCGTCCGGCTTGCGAAAATTGTTATGCCTGCCGCTCCGTGCGCATTTGCGTCGACGACTTTACCTACTCAAAGAATATGCGCCGCGTCATAGCAACAAATAATGGGCTGACGTGTAAGGTTTTGCCGCCCGAGGCAACTCGCGAACAATTCGAATTACTACGCAAGTATCTCGATGGCCGGCACGCCGATGGCGATATGGCGAACCTCACGAGCCTCGACTTCATATCTATGGTGCAAGACACCATGGTCGATACCCAGGTTGTAGAGTACAGAGACCTTTCAGGACACTTAATTGCCTGCCTCTTGCAGGACAGGTTAAACGACGGCCTCTCGCTCGTTTATTCGTTTTTCGATCCCGATCTCAGGCAGCGAAGCCTCGGCAGTTTCATCATTCTCGATAGCATCGCGCGCGCCAAGGAATCTGGGTTGGCTTACGTATACCTTGGCTATTTTGTCAGTGGCAGTAAAAAAATGGCGTATAAAAGCAGATATAAACCAATGCAAGAACTCGGTGCAAATGGCTGGGTCGATTTGCAAGAAACAACATCTGACGCCACCATTAAACCATCAGATGTCGAATAGAAGGAGAAAACAATAATGACAAAACGGAAACTCAACCGAAGAGACATGCTGGTCTCTGTATCCGCCGGTGTAGCAGCCTCGAGCGTTGCGGCGCCCGCGATCGCGAGCGGCACCCGAACCCTTAAAATGGTTACCACGTGGCCGAAAAACTTTCCCGGCCTTGGCACGGCGCCCGAAAATATCGCAAAACGCGTCGAAGCAATGACCGATGGAGCGCTGAAAATCAAAGTCTTTGCCGCAGGCGAACTGGTCGGTGCTTTCGAGTCCTTCGATGCGGCATCAACCGGAACAGCCGATATGTATAACGGCGCGGAATATTACTGGCAGGGAAAATCGCCCGCATTCAACTTCTTTACCGCCGTACCTTTCGGCATGACGGCTCAGGAATTAAATGCCTGGATCCATTTCGGTGGTGGTCAGGAATTATGGGATGAGCTCGCCGCAGGCTTCAACATCAAGCCCTTCCAATCTGCCAATACCGGCGTTCAAATGGGGGGATGGTTTAACCGCGAGATCAAATCGTTGGAAGATTTCCGCGGCTTGAAAATTCGCATGCCTGGCCTTGGCGGTGAAGTTATGCGTCGCTTGGGTGCCGCAGCAGTCTCTTTACCCGGTGGCGAAATTTTCCCAAGCATGAAATCGGGTGCGATCGATGCTTCAGAGTGGGTCGGCCCATGGAATGATCAGGCCTTCGGGTTTTATCAAATCGCCAAATATTATTACTGCCCTGGCATTCATGAGCCTGGTGCTGGTTTGTCGACCGGCGTCAATCTCAATGTCTGGAACGAGTTAACGCCATCCCAGCGCGAAATCATCAAAACCGCTTGCGCGGCAGAAAATGACATTTCGCTAGCCGAGTATAATTATAAAAACGCAGCAGCCTTGGCGACTTTGGTCAAGAAGCACAATGTTCAAGTCCGCAGTTTCTCTGCAGATATTATGCGTGGGCTCAAACAAGCATCGCGCGACGTGCTTGATGAAATATCAAAAAACGACCCTTTCACGGCAAAAGTCTATGAGAGTTTCAAGGCATCCTTGGAAAACTCTATGGAATGGGGTAAGTGGTCAGAAGAACCATATACGCAAGCACGTCGCGAATTGTAAAGTATTGCTGCACAAGGGGAGAGTATGAGACAAATCGCCGATTTCTGCGATCGCGTGAACGCACTCATTGGCGCCGTGACGCAATGGCTCAGCCTATTGATGGTCTTGGTGCAATTTCTGGTGGTTATCCTGCGCTATGTCTTTGGGATTGGCTCTATCCAGTTGCAAGAGTCGGTGATTTACATGCACGCCTTGCTATTTTTATGTTCCGCCGCCTCAAGCTGGCAACAAGATGCACATGTTCGGGTCGATATTTTTTACGCCCGCATGACCAAAAGCCGCAAAAGCCTGATTAACATAGCTGGCGCCGCTTTATTTGTCCTCCCCTTATGCGCCCTCATTCTATATGTCTCATTTGACTATGTCGCCATGTCATGGGCGGTGCGCGAAGGCTCGCGCGAAACCAGCGGCATTCAAGCTATCTTTCTGCTCAAAACTTTGATTCTGGTGTTCGCAGTACAGATCGCCTTGCAAGCAATAGCTCTGATTTTACGTCGCGGCTCGATGGAGGTAGATCATGGAACATCTTGATCTTGCCCTCTTTGCCGTCACCTGCCTAGCATTAATGAGCGGGTTCCCCGTTGCCTTTACCCTCGCTGGCGTAGCCCTGCTATTTGGTTTGTTGGGCTTATCTCTTGGGCACTTTGATAGCGCTTTTTTCTCGGCCCTGCCGCAACGCATTTTTGGTGTCATGACCAATGAGGTTCTGGTTGCCGTGCCCTTATTCGTTTTCATGGGCACGATGCTCGAACGTGCACGGATCGCTGAAGATTTATTAGAAAATATGACGCGCCTGTTTGGCAGCTTGCGCGGGGGGCTAGCGGTCTCGGTTACCCTGGTCGGCGCCCTACTTGCCGCCTCTACTGGTATTGTCGGCGCTACAGTGGTCACGATGGGCCTTTTGTCGCTCCCCACAATGTTAAAGCGGAATTATGACCCAGCCCTAGCCAGCGGCGCGATTACCGCTGCCGGCACGCTAGGCCAGATCATCCCACCATCAATCGTGCTCGTTCTACTTGGCGATGTTATCGCTAATGCCTACCAAAAGGCGCAGCTCGAACAAGGTATTTTCTCGCCCGAGACAGTATCTGTTGGCGAACTTTTTGCCGGCTCGATTATTCCGGGGTTAATGCTGGTAGGGCTTTACTGCTTATACCAAGTCGTCACCGCCATTGTTGCTCCGCATAAGGCGCCGCCTGCGCCTGAAGAAGAACCAGTTCAGTTGAGCGCAGTTCTGAAAAGCTTGTTACCGCCGATTTTCTTGATGATTGCAGTTTTAGGTTCCATTCTTGGCGGTATTGCCACCCCCACGGAAGCGGCAGCCGTTGGTGCGATTGGCACCATTCTATTGGCCGGTGAACGGCTCGGCGACAATCCTATTTTGCCGCGCCTTGGCGCCTTGTCGCTTATTACTCTCGTGGTTCTTACCAGCTCAACCGACCTCCGCATCACCCGCGAAGCCCTGAGCGGCCTTGATATGATGGCCATCGGCTTTGCGCTGCTGCTATGCTTGGTGCTCGCCGTTTCACTGTGGCAAGCCTTACGGGCTTGCTGGGCACAAAAGATTTTACTGCCCGTCATGCGCAGCACCACTAACACAACATCAATGGTGTTTATTATCCTCGTTGGCGCCGCTTTATTCTCGCTGGTATTTCGGGGCTTGGGGGGTGACGAAACCATCAAGTCTTGGCTAGAGGCGATTCCCGGTGGGGAAATGGGAGCCGTCTTTGCCGTCATGCTGGTTATTTTCTTCCTCGGCTTCTTTCTAGACTTTATTGAGATTATTTTCGTTGTTGTGCCGATTGTCGGACCCGTTTTGCTGGCTATGGATATCAACCCAGTGTGGCTTGGCGTCATGATGGCGATTAACCTACAAACTTCTTTCCTTACACCGCCATTCGGTTTCGCGTTGTTTTACTTGCGCGGCGTGGCGCCCCCTTCGGTTGCAACCATGCAAATCTATCGCGGCGCCATTCCTTATGTCGCTATGCAACTGGGCTTACTTGCCGTTTTGGCGATATTCCCCGAAATCATCACTTGGCTCCCTGAGCAGATTTTCGAGTAGTCCAACATGCTTCGCCAAATGTCTCCCGTTCTCTTGACAACGCTTGTCGCTATTATTGTCATTATCGTTTTCGCCGTTTTTTTTCGGGATGATGGCAAGATTGGGCGCGGTGAGATCGGTCTGGAGCTGGGCGTGCCACTTCAGCACAATCTCGCGTCGCCACAATTGCCTGTTGTTGTTCGCCTGGTTAATAACAGCGACAGCGATGTTAACCTTAAAGCGCCTAATAGTTGCAAAATATTCCGCTATATCATCACCTGGCCCGATGGCACGTTTAAACAGGCCTCCGGCGATGACCCTCGATGCACCAGTCGTGGAGCATCGGAAGATATTCTAGCGGCTCAGTCTGCCAAAGAAGAAATCCAAGTCATCACCTTGGATCGAGCGCGTTTTGAGGCCGGCACCTTCGCCCTACAAGTCCGCTATTGGGGTTATGATAAAGCGGCGCAGTTTAAGCTCGTTAAAGATGACTAAAGACGGTTTTTAAAGGCTGGGCCCAACAACCCGTTGGTGGGAAATCCTTTCGGACGAATACGCCCCGCCTGCGCTCGGAAGCCGTACCATTCCTTCAGATCATTAAACACCCGCTCACGCCCTGCGCTATCCGTAACAACTAAACCATGCTTTGCGTCAAAGGTGCGCGCATCCGCCAAATGACCGTCGCCGTGGCGTTGTAGACGCACGCCCTTACCGCGATTCATTTCTGGCACATCAGAGAGTTTAAAGCACAGCAATTTGCGGTTCTCACCTAAGACGGCGACCATATCGCCAATCGCAGGAACACAAACCGCCGCCTCGTCTGGAGCTTTGACATTGATTATCTGCTTGCCGGCGCGGCGTGCACTCACCAACTCACTCTCGGGAACGATGAAGCCATTGCCGATCCGCGAAACAATTAACAATTTACGCTCAGGGTCATGCGGGAAAATTTCGATAATTTCATCCGCTGGATCAATATCCAGCATCAGCCGAATTGGTTCACCATGGCCTCGCCCGCCAGGCAACTTGGAGGCATCCAGCGTATAGGCACGCCCATTTGAGGACATCACGATAATCTTGTCAGTTGACTGCGCGTGGACAACGAATTTGCTCTTGTCTCCGGTTTTGTAACTCACGCCCGAGCCCGACTCTAAATGCCCCCGGGCGGCACGCACCCACCCCTTATCCGAGCAGATGATCGTCACCGGCTCTTTCGGAACAAAGGCATCAAAATCGATGATTTCGTCGTCGCTCTCGACCAGCTGGAAATCTGTGCGTCTTTTGCCGAGCTCGGTTTTTGGGCCAAATTCTTTACGCAACTCCTTGATATCATTACCAATGATCGTCCATTGCGCAGCGTCATTTTTGAGTAATTTGCGTAAATCTGCACGTTCTTTCGTCAGCGCTTTGTGCTCGACACGAATACCTTCTTCTTCGAGCTTGCGCAAAGCCCTCAGGCGCATATTCAAAATCGCGTCGGCCTGCGTTTGCGTTAGACCAAAGCGCGTCATCAACTCGTCGCGTGGCTCATCTTCTTCGCGAATAATGCGAATAACTTCATCCAGATTGAGGTAAGCGATCAAATAGCCATCGAGAATTTCGAGCCGCGCCTCGAGCTTTTCCAATCGTGCCCTACTTTTGCGCACCAATACAATTTTGCGGTGGTCGAGCCAGGCCAGCAGCAGATCGCGCAAATTCATCACCCGCGGTACGCCTTGAGCGTCAAGAACATTCATGTTCATCGAAAAACGAGTTTCAAGATCGGTGGCCTTGAACAGCGCCGCCATCATCTGTTCGGGTTCAATATCGCGCGATTTTGGCACCAAAACAAGGCGAACGTCCTCAGCGCTCTCATCGCAAACATCCTCAAGCATTGGCAAGGACTTGCCTTGCATCAGCTCGGCAATACGTTCTATCAAGCGCGCCTTTTGCACCTGGTAAGGAATTTCTGTAACAACGATCTGCCATTGCCCGCGTGGAAGTTTTTCGACCTCATAGCGCGCCCGAATACGGAAACTACCCCGCCCCGTCGCATAAGCCTCGCGTATCACCTCTGGCGAATCCACACAGATACCACCAGTTGGAAAATCCGGGCCTTTGACATGCGTCAACAGCGTATCAATACGCGCTTCACGCGCCTTAATCAGGTGTAAGGCTGCAGCCAATAATTCATCCAAATTATGCGGCGGAATATTGGTGGCCATACCGACGGCAATGCCGGATGAGCCATTGGCCAAAAGATTTGGTAAGGCGGCGGGGAACACCACAGGCTCCTCATCCTCCCCATCATAAGTTTCCCGAAAATCAACTGTGTCTTGCTCAATATCTAACAACAACAACTGCGCCACGCGGGTCAAGCGGGCTTCGGTGTAGCGCATCGCGGCCGCATTATCGCCGTCAATATTGCCGAAGTTACCCTGCCCATCGACTAACGGGTAACGCACGGCAAAATCTTGGGCCAATCGCACTAGGGCGTCATAAACAGCTTGGTCCCCATGTGGGTGATAGCGACCAATAACGTCACCGACCACCCGCGCTGATTTTTTAAACCCCTGCTCGGGATCGAGACGAAGCTGACGCATCGCATACAGCAAACGGCGGTGTACGGGCTTCATGCCATCGCGAACATCGGGTAGCGCGCGATTGGTGATAGTCGACAAAGCATAGGCGAGATAGCGCTGCTCAAGCGCTTGTTTTAAGCCTACAGGTTCGGCAATCGGTTCTTTAATCTCAGCTTTTCCCATGACCGTTTATAGACAGATTCTTAGCCTCAGCTCTAGATCATTTGCGCGCAATCTGCGCCAACAAGCGACTACGCGACACTGGAAATGACTGTCCCGAAGGCTCCAACACGCGGCGACTGATAAAATGCCCCATCAAATCAAACCCAGCTGCAATGTCACCTTCTAAGGGGGCTTGCGTCGCGTCGCGCAAGAATCCGGGTAGAGGAAACATGCGGTCTAAATAAGGTTGTGCCGCTTCTGTACTAACGACGCGGCCACTGCGCGGTGAGATATAATTCAGATCCTGCGTCGCACCCGTCGCCGCGCACGAACTTAAATCCAGTCCAAACCCCATATCCTCAAGAAACGCCATTTCAAAGCGGACCAATAGCGCCGGCCATATATCGCGCTCTGAGAGATGCTCCAAAACCGCTTGTGCCGTATCATAAAGACGTGGATAGGCCTGCCGCTCCGGCACCAAATGAAGCCAGCCACATAAGGTTGTCAAAGCGGCAAGCTCCATCGGATCATGCAAATACAAGGACGCAAAGGGGGCATCGAGCTCGACCGTGAGCGTGCCTAAATGCTCCGATAGCCGTGCCCGCCATTGGGCATCAACGCGATTGCCGATTTGCAAAACGGGCTTAGTCTTACGCGACGCCCCACCCCGCACGAGCCCGCCATAGCGGCCATAATCGCGGGTAAAGACATCACAAATGGCACCTGTTTCCCCAAAGGCACGCACCGCGATCACCAAGCCTGGCGCGCGCCATTCCATCATTTCGCCTTGAAGTCGATGCCGAGCATGCGATACCGCTCTGGATCATCCATCCAATTCTCTCGAACTTTCACGAACAAAAACAAATGCACGCGATGACCGAGAAGCTCCTCAAGCTCGCGCCGCGCGGCCGCGCCAATATCACCGATGGTCTTACCACCTTTACCCAGGATAATCCCCTTTTGTCCGTCGCGCTTGACGTAAATCACTTGTGACACCCTTACACTGCCATCGTCTTTGCGCTCCCATTTTTCTGGCTCGACGGTAAGGGCATAGGGTAGCTCTTGATGCAGCCGAAGGAACAATTTCTCACGGGTGATTTCGGCCGCCAATAATTGCATCGGAATATCCGCTGCTTGATCTTCGGGATAAAGATACGGCCCGCGCGGCAAGCGCCCCGCAAGGGACGCCGCTAGATCATCGACGCCATCACCTGTTGTTGCAGAAATCATGAACACATCGGCGAAGTTTTGTTTCGCTTGCAAGCGATCTATCACCGCCAGCAGCTCTTGAGGTCGCGCACGATCTATCTTGTTTAGGGCCAAAATCACCGGCTTGTCACTGGTCTGTACACCAGCCAGAACCAAATTAGCCTCGTCTCTCTCTGCTTTTTGCGCATCCAGCATAACGAGAACAACATCCGCGTCACTGGCGCCGGCCCAAGCCTCACGCACCATGACATGATCAAGACGTTGGTTCGGTTTAAAGATACCAGGTGTGTCGACCAAAATGATCTGCGCGCTCGGCACCTGCACGACCGCACGCATCCGCATCCGTGTCGTTTGCGCCTTGTGAGTCACAATACTGACTTTTTGCCCCGCCAAGTGGTTAACGAGGGTCGACTTACCCGCATTGGGTGGTCCAATGATGGCAACAAATCCGCAACGCGTTGTTTCTGTTATTTCACTCATGTAATTACACCTAGTTGCTGCAAGAGCGACATCGCTGCCGCCTGTTCAGCCTGCCGCCGCGACATACCCTCGCCGCGCGCGCTCATATTCGGGGCGAGCGAAACTTGATACACAAAGACAGGTTGATGCGCCGGCCCCTCCACAGATATTCTTTTATACTGCGGCAGAGCTTTACCCTGCTTTGCAGCCCATTCTTGAAGTGCCGTCTTGGCATCCACCGGCGGCGTTTCTGAAACCCGATCCCCCCAGTGCCGCAGGATAAACTCGCGCGCCGCATCGAGACCACCATCTTGATACACTGCGCCAATTATGGCCTCACAATAATTTGCCAAAACGCGCTCGGTCAATTGCGCCGCGGTAGCCGACAGATATTTGTCCAACTGCCAGCCAGCGGCAATATCAGCACACAAAGCCCCGCTCGCCAAATGCGCCAGATGCCGCGCTGCTTCGCCTTCGTTCTTCATCTTCGCGGAGAGCAGATACTCGGCCAATACCAGCCCTAGGACACGATCACCGAGAAATTCGAGCATTTCATTATTGTGCTCGCTCTCGATGATCGGATGTGCCAAGGCCTGCTGCAAAAAATCGCGAGACTTGAACTGATAGCCGATATGATGTTCCAGCGTTTTGAGAGAAGCCTTCGACATTAATTTATGATCTTGAAAAAACGCGAATAGCGCATCGCTTGCGGCCAGCGCCAAACTTGCCACCAGGCTGTCAGATCATCGTAGGAGTAAAATAAAATCTGCGCCGGCCCAACCAAATGATCCTCGGGCACGTAGCCGACATGCCGCATAAAACGACTATCGGTCGAATTATCACGATTATCACCCATCATAAAATAATGCCCCGCGGGCACGATATAATCGCCAGCATTGTCTGCAATCGAGCCATCAATCTCATCAAGTGTCAAATAAGACACGCCATTAGGCAAAGTTTCGCGATATTGGCGAATGCGTTTTTCACGGCCGGCCGCGTCGTGATCAATGAAATCTTCAACCTGTTCGCGCTCTACGGGTTGATCATTAATAAATAAAACGCCGTCGCGCACACTTATACGATCCCCAGGCAAACCAATTAAACGCTTGATGTAATCGGTTTGACCGTCGCTCGGTAGTTTAAACACGACGACGTCTCCCCGCATCGGCGCCTGCGCCAGCACTCGACCCTCGCCCAGCGGTGGCGAAAACGGCAAGCTATGGCGAGAGAAACCATAACTATATTTGGTAACGAATAAATAATCTCCGATTAATAAGGTCGGCTTCATCGAGCCAGATGGAATATTAAACGGTTGAAACAAAAAAGAACGGATTACCAAGGCAATGATGCCAGCCCAAACTAGCGTCGAGAACCAACCCGCTTCTTCTGCTTTGCCCGGCTTTTTTGCTGATGACGAACTCACTCTGAATTTCCTTCCGACTCGCGCACTGCTGTGATGATAACAATTGCCTGCGCTTGTGGGAAATCATCTGTGATGGTCAAATCGATCTGCGGTCGATAGCCGGCTGGTGTCATTGCCTGCAATCGTAGCAAGGCGCCGCCAGTCAATTCCAGAGTTGGTTGCCCCGATGGCTTATTCACCACGCCCATATCGCGCCAAAAAACACCTTGCCGAAGTCCAGTCCCAAGCGCCTTAGAACAAGCCTCTTTCGCAGCAAAGCGCTTGGCGTAAGAGGCGGCGCGATTTTTTCGCCGATCCGACTTGATCTGTTCAACAGGCGTAAATAGGCGATCAACAAAGCGCTGACCAAAGCGCTCTAAGGTTCGCTCAATCCGGCGAATATCAATAATATCATTACCAAGACCAATAATCATCAGATGCGTGCCGCATGCATTAAACGCCGCATTTCCGCAACGGCGCCAGCCAAACCGCGAAACACCGATTCCGAAATCAAAAAATGGCCTATATTCAGCTCTTCAATCTCTCCAATAGCTGCAATCGGCGAGACAGATTGATAGCAAAGCCCATGCCCAGCATGTACTTCCAGCCCACGCGCAGAAGCAATTTTTGCCGCCTTGGCTATTTGCGCTAGGGCAACAGAATAATCTCGGCCGGATTGCACATCATGGCAATATGCGCCGGTATGAAGTTCGATTGCATCTGCACCGCAAGTATGCGCTGCCTCGATTTGCGCTTCTTCGGGATCGATGAACAGTGAAACACGACAGCCAAGCGCTTTAAAGGGTTGTATATAATCAGCTAAATGCGTCTGCAGGCCAACAACATCCAGTCCGCCTTCGGTCGTCACTTCTGTACGCTTTTCCGGAACAAGACAAATCGCAAAGGGATTGAGGTCGAGCGCGATGTCGCGCATCTCCTCCGTTGCCGCCATTTCCATATTTAGTGGCAAGTTAATGTCATTTCGCAATCGACGCATGTCATCGTCGCGCATATGGCGACGATCCTCCCTAAGATGGGCGGTAATGCTATCGACACCGCTATCGGCGGCGAGATGCGCGGCCATAACCGGATCTGGATAAGCCTCGCCGCGCGCATTCCGAAGCGTCGCAACATGATCAATATTAAGACCGAGACGCAATGGGGTCATGGGTGCTCGTCCTTTTCGAGACGCTGCCGGATTTTGCGGCGTTGATTTTGAAAAACCCGGATCATAGAGCGGCTTGGGTAATATACCGCAACCGCCATGACCAGCCCCACAAATACACCACCAACCGCCATGGGGATGATAACCGGCTGCAAAAGCTCAAGCGGTTTCTCGGTCAAAATCGAAAAAGACAGGCCATGTGAGGAACTAAGCTGGCCAGGGTTTCCCAACACCGCGTGTCCAATGCGGTATGTAGCCAACCAAATAAATGGAAAAGTGATGGGATTACCGACCCACGTGCCGACGGCTGACGCGATAATATTTCCGCCAACCAGCCACGCAATAAGACTGGCCAAAATTAAATGGAGACCCAAAAAAGGCGACGCCGAAACAAAGGCCCCCACAGCAAGGCCCATCGCAATGGCTTCAGCCGAACCGTCTAAACGGAGCAGTCTTTGCCAGGTATATTTGAACGCACGCACCCAACCATTTCGCGGCCAGATATACTGGCGCGTCTTCTCAAAAAAAGTCAACGGTAGGCGACGTCGAAACATGGAATTAAACCAACCCTCGGCTACCTGGTTTAACTGCAGGAACAGATTTCAGATCCGCTGGTATCGCATTCGCAGCGAAGGTTTCAATTTCAAATTGCGTTAAAGCTATAAGCTTCTTACCTAATTTAGCTTTACCATTGGAGCGGTCGATCAAACAAGCAGCCCCTGCCACCCTTCCGCCATGCGCCTTGATCGCCGCAATAGCTTCGCGCGATGACAACCCTGTCGTAACAATATCCTCGACCATCAGCACACGCGGCTTGCCCGACAGCTCAAAGCCGCGGCGCAATGTGAAGTTTCCATCAACGCGCTCAAGAAACATCGCCGGCACACCAAGCTGGCGCCCCATCTCATGACCGATAATAACCCCGCCCATAGCTGGCGAGACCACACAATCAATTTTATCGCCGAACGCTTCGCGCACCTTGACGGCTAAGGCGCGCGCTAATTTTGCGCCACGCTTAGGGTCCATCAAAACACGAGCGCATTGCAGATATTGTCGACTATGCATGCCCGACGACAGAATGAAGTGCCCGTCCAGCAATGCTCCCGCTTGCCGAAATTCCCTAAGAACCGCTTTTTGATCCATTTGACTCTTTCTTTTGAACGACAATTCTCTCTACGCGCGAGACTACGCTACTCCCGCGCAAAGCGCTCATAATTTTTTTAACATGTTCAACATTTTGAACTTGAATATCGAGCAACAAATCATAGAAATCATCATCCCGCTGCCAAAGCGTGAGATTAGTGATATTGGCATCAAAATCCGCAATCGTCTGCGCGATCAAGCCCAAGGTGCCGGTCTTATTGACAATGGTCACCTGAAGCCGCGCATCGAAGCGAACATTCGAACCAGCTTCGACCAGCCAACGCATTTCGACCCAGCGGTCTGTGTCGTTCTCAAATTCCTCTAATTCGGGGGCTTCGGCGGGATAAATCACCAGCCCCTTATCTTTGGTTAGAATACCCACAATGTTGTCGCCCGGCAGCGGAAAACACCCATCAGCTATCGCCATAGCCGTACCGGGTGTAACATGGCTTACAGGAACCGCATGCGTGGCCTTGCGTTTTTTGCTTCGCGTAAAAGCCCTACGAGCCGTATCAAAAACCGATTGCGCTAGGCCCGTGCTGGCGCTTTGGGGCAGCACCATCGATAAAAGATCAGCCGCAGCCAAGCGTCCGCGCCCGACATCGGCATAGAGATGCGATAGATTAGAATACTTTAGAAGACCAACGGCGCGTTCAATAATCTCTCGCTTAAATTCAACATCCTTACTGGCAAATAAGGTCTTAACGAGGTTTTCCCCGAGCAAGGCAAAATCGGCTTCCTCGCGATCGCGCAGGATCTGTCGTATCGCCGCGCGCGCTTTGCCCGTGACCACGTTCTGTAACCAAATTGGGCGAGCGACAATCTTATCCGCCCTGATAATCTCGATTTCGTCACCATTTTTCAGGTTTGTTCTGAGCGGCATTTGTCGACCATTAATGCGCGCGCCCGAACAGCTATTACCGACTTCCGTATGCACAGCGTAAGCAAAATCAAGTACTGTTGCACCGAGTGGTAAAGCGATCAGCCGACCCTTGGGCGTAAAGCAGAAAACCTGATCGGTAAATAATTCAAGGCGCGTATTTTCCATAAATTCTTCAGCGCTGCCACCTGCCTTCAACTGATCAATCATGTCATGAAGCCAGTTAAAAGGTTTCAACTCGCGCTGATTGAGCGGACCCTTTTTGCCGCCCATTTCCTTATAGCTCCAATGCGCCGCCACCCCGCTCTCCGCAATCATGTGCATTTCTTCGGTTCGGATTTGGATTTCAACGCGTTGTTTATTAGGGCCGATAACCGTCGTATGGATTGAGCGGTAATTGTTCAGCTTTGGCATGGAAATGTAATCTTTGAAGCGGCCAGGAACCACACGGTAATTACGGTGCAAGACGCCGAGCGCGCGGTAACAATCATCCTCGCTATTCACGATCACGCGATAACCATAAATATCCGATAATTGTTCGAGTGAGATCGACTTGTTCTGCATTTTTCGCCAGATCGAAAACGGCCTCTTGCGGCGCCCACTGACCCGAGCCGAGACGCCATCTTGTGTAAGCGTGTTACGAAACTCGTAAGCAATATCCTCGAGCATCGCTCCTTTAGTGGCATCCAACTCGTCAAGCCGATTTAACACCAAATTACGCGCTTCCGGGTTAAGTTCCTTAAAGGCCAAATCCTCGTATTCTTCGCGGAAATTCTGCATACCCATGCGGCCGGCCAGCGGCGCATAAATATCCATGGTTTCCTGGGCAATACGCTGCCGCTTTTCAGGCGCTGAAATAAAATGCAACGTTCTCATATTGTGAAGCCGATCAGCCAACTTCACCAATAAGACACGCACATCATTGGCCGTCGCCAAGAGGAGTTTCCGAAAATTTTCTGCCTGCGCAGCCGAACTGCTGCCCATTTCGAGCTTCGAGAGTTTCGTGACCCCATTGACCAACTCAGCGACTTCTTTGCCGAACAGCTGATCGATCTCTGCGAAAGTAGCCTCCGTATCCTCGAGCGTATCATGTAACAAGCCCGTCGCAATCGTCGGCGTATCAAGGTGTAACTCGGTGAGAATGCCGGCCACTTCGATGGGATGAGAAAAGTAAGGATCGCCGGAGGCGCGCTTCTGGTCACCATGCATTTTGGTGCCAAAAACATAGGCGCGATTTAAGAGGTCTTCATCCGCATCAGGCTCATAACTTACGACGCGGTCAACAAGCTCGAATTGCCGCATCATGACACGAACTCACAATGCAACATTGGCCCCGTATCAGTCGTAGGAACCGCCTCTTGTATCATCGCCCTTATCTCGCGGAGTAGCATCCTCGAGTGCCTTCAATGCAGCCAAAATATCATCTTCATCCATTGCGGGAAGCGCGGCGTCAGCGTCGCTATCAGCAACTGGCGCAGCAATTCCGGGACGAACAATAACGTCGTCTTCGGGTTCGTCGACCTCAACTTTACGCTGTAACGAGCCGACCAAATCCTCGCGAATTTCTTCTGGGATAAGCTTTTCTTCCGCAATTTCGCGTAAGGCCACAACGGTATTTTTATCGTTATCACGATCAACCAATAGGGCAGCTCCAGCCGACATGCCGCGTGCGCGGTGCGATGAAACCAGAACTAATTCAAAGCGATTGGGGACTTTATCGACGCAATCTTCTACGGTGACGCGAGCCATTGAAAAACCCTTCTAAATTTGGGACTGTAGTTTCCAAAGGTTTTATGGCCATCCTTCGATTTTTGCAAGCAAAAACAGACTTTTCGACGCGTTGACCCGTTCGCGCAGTAAATTTTACGCAAATCTTCCGTAACAACGCCGATTTCGCGGCACCGCGATCATTTTAACCGGCGTATTCCTGCGCGCATCTGCGGCGGCAAGGCCTGCAATAGCTGTTGCACGCTCCGCTTAAGCTCGGGATGCCGCCAGCCTGGCGCGATGTCGTTTAAAGGTCGCAATACAAACCCGCGTTGATGCAACCGCGGATGCGGTAATATTGGTGCCGAGCGATGCTTTATGCCGCGATAATCAATCAAATCGAGATCGATAATGCGCGCGCCCCACCTAATCCGCCGCTCGCGCCCCATCTGAAATTCGATTTGGTGCAATATTTTCAGAAGAGATCGGGGCGCTATCACCGTGCTCACCCGCACCACCATATTAAAATAATCGCCCTGCCCGGGCGGCCCAATCGGACGCGTTTGATAGACGGCCGAACGGGCGACCAATTTTATGCGGTGCTCCCCCAAAGCCTGGATAGCGGCCTCTAATACCGCTTCGGATGTAGCAAAGGCCCCTTTGAGATTGCTTCCCAGAGCGATTAAGATCATACCAGCGCCTCACAGCTAAATCGCGTCAGAATCAGATAGAAAACATAGCATGCGTAGAGAGAACACAAGCGATAATATCCCGCCCGAACCGGCTAAGGGTTGCCGCCTGTGCCCGCGGCTAGCCGCTTATCGCGATCAGAACCAAGCCGAACACCCTGATTGGTTCAATGGTGCTGTTGGGTCATTTGGCCCGGCATCAGCGCGACTACTCATTGTTGGCCTCGCGCCGGGCGTAACGGGGGCCAACCGAACGGGGCGCCCTTTTACAGGCGATTACGCCGGCGACCTGCTCTATGCCACGCTCGACAAATATTCCTTCTCGGACGGGCATTATGACCAGCGTGCGGATGATGGCCTGACGATGGTCGACAGCATGATTAGTAATGCCGTTCGCTGTGTGCCACCACAAAACAAACCGACCGGCGAAGAAATCAATCAATGCCGCCCTTTTTTGCAAGCCCGCATTGCCGCCCTTCCCAAGCTCAAGGTAATTTTAACGCTCGGCAAAATCGCCCATGACAGCACGGTTAAAGCCTTGGGCGGACGGCTTAAAGATTATCGCTTTGCGCATAACGCCGTGCATCAGCTTGCGACCTATAACATCGTTAATAGCTATCACTGCTCGCGCTACAATACGAATACGGGGCGTTTGACGGCGGCTATGTTTGAAGATGTTTTTGCCACCGTGCGAAGCCTGTTACCCTCGCTCGCGCAATAGCCGCGCTTTATCCCGCTCCCAATCGCGCTTTTTCTCAACGTCGCGGCGGTCCGCTTTCTTCCGCCCCTTGGCAAGACCGAGCAATAATTTGGCGCGCCCGCGATCGTTGAAATACAGTTTCAACGGCACAACCGTCATGCCGTCGCGTTGCACCGCTGCCATCAGGCGATTGACTTCACGGCGATGCATCAACAGCTTTCGCGGCCGCGTTGCTTTATGGTTAAACCGATTACCAGCAAAATATTCGGGAATGTCGACATTAAGAACAAAGGCTTCGCCCCGCTCAAAACTGGCATAAGCATGCGCTAGATTAGCCTTGCCCGCCCGTAAGGACTTGACCTCGGTACCTTGCAAAACGAGCCCAGCTTCGATCTCGGTCGAGATTTCGTAATCTCGGCGGGCACGGCGATTTTCGGCAATAACGCCGTCACCGCGGGCACTTTTCTTTCTGCCGCCGCTTTTCGAGGACATTTTTCTAAATCAGCCCAAGACGACCCAACACGCTGTCGACAGCACGCGCCGTCTCCGGCGCAATATCAACCAAAGGCAGCCGCAAATCGGCTTTGCAGTGGCCAACACGCGACACAGCATATTTTACAGGACCAGGGCTGGTCTCCTTAAACATTACATCATGTAAGGGTGATAACTTGTCGTGCACCTCCAGAGCGGCCGCATAATCACCAGCCAAGCAAAGCTCTTGAAACTGCGCGCAAAGCCGCGGGGCGACATTGGCGGAAACCGAAATACATCCCAAGCCACCATTCGCCATAAAACCAAGCGCCGTCGCATCTTCGCCCGATATTTGAATAAAATCCTCACCACAGGCGAGACGCTGCAGGCTAACCCGCGCAAGATTCGCGGTCGCGTCCTTGACACCAACAATATTTGGCAATTTTGCTAACTGGCCCATTGTCTCAACCGACATGTCAACGGCACTCCGCGTCGGCACATTATAGATAAACTGCGGAATAGGCCCTACAGCATCATGGATAGCGGCAAAATGAGCGTAGAGACCCGCTGGCGTTGGGCGGTTATAATAAGGGGTCACAATTAGAGCGCCATCCGCCCCAGCCGCCTCCGCATGCCGCGTCAGATCGATCGCTTCACTGGTTGCGTTGGACCCGGTTCCGGCCATTACAGGTACGCGCCCGGCGGTCACTTGAATAACCACTTCAACCACGCGTTTGTGCTCTTCGTGGCTCAAGGTCGGCGACTCGCCCGTCGTCCCACTGGGGACAATCACATGCGTCCCTTCTTTAATGTGCCATTCGACAAGCCCAGCAAGAGCATCCTCATCCACCCGATCATTTTTAAAGGGGGTGATTAACGCCACCATGGATCCACGCATGGACGACAATTTGCTCATCGGAAATACTCCTTCATTTGGCCCTGCTATAGCACATATTCACCCGCGCAGACCAGCGCCGTTCAATCAGAAAGGATTGCCAGTGAACAAGCATAGTGCGCCAGCGACATACGCTTGTGTTTTGGCGATCTAAGACGACCAGAGACCTCAAGCTCTCACCGTCTATCACAAGCGACGCATCGCTGCAGCGAGCTTAACGGCGTTTCGCAATCACTTTCATGCTCGCATAACCATTGACGAAATTAGACTTCACCCGAACCGGCTCATCAACCAAGGTGATGCTCTCAAATTTATCTAAAATCAGTTGCCACAAGATACGTAGCTGCAGCTCTGCTACACGCAACCCCATGCAACGGTGAATTCCAAAGCCGAAGGACAAATGCCGATTACCATTTTCCCGGTCGAAGCGAATAGTACGCGGATCGTCAAACACATCCTCGTCTTGATTACCCGAGTAATACCACATAATAACCTTGTCGCCCTTCTTGATGGTTTTACCACCAATCTCGACATCCTCAAGGGCGGTGCGCCGCATATGCGACAGCGGCGTTTGCCAGCGAATAACCTCAGCCACCATTTTGTCGATAAGGCTCGGATCGGCGCGTAGCTTATCAAATTCTGCGGGGAATTTATTCCACGCATTAATACTCGCCGACATTGAATTGCGGGTCGTGTCATTGCCGCCAACAATCAACAACATCAAGTTGCCGAGAAAATTCATTGCATCCATATCTTTTGTGTTCGGGTCGCGGGCCAACATCGACACCAGATCAAAGCTTGGCGCGCCATTGGATCGGGTCTCGCGCAGACGGGTAAAATAATTCAGACACTCGAGCAAAATCTCGACGCGTTTTTCATGTCCTGGAAAATGATCCGTGCCCTCTGACGATGTCGAGATATCCGACCAATAGGTCAATAAGTGGCGATCCTCAAAGGGGAAATCAAACAAGGTCGCAAGCATTTGCGTCGTCAGTTCAACCGAGACGGTGCTCACCCAATCAAAAGGCTCGCCGTCAGGCAAGCTATCCAGAACCGTACTGGTGCGCTGCCAAATTAGATCGCGAAAACTATCGAGTGCGGGTGGCGAGGCCACTGGTTGCACAGCACGACGAATAGGTGCGTGATGAGGCTGATCCTTGGTGATAAAGGCAGAAAACTCCATACCTTCGACCGGCGGACGCATAATATTATCGTCCATCATGATACCGCCAAAACGGTCAGACGAGGAAAATCGTTTGTGATCCGTGTCGACCGCGATGCAATCCTCATAACGCGTGATCGACCAAAAAGGACCAAAGGCGCTATCCGCGCAATAATGTATCGGGTCTTCTGCCCGCAGGCGCTTGAAAATATCGAGCACCCCCTCATCCAAAAATAAATTCGGATCTGACAGGTTAATATCGCTTAACGGTATTTCCTTGATAGCAATAGCTTCGCTCATACTACGTGCCTCCCCATAGTAGCAGTGTAGGACGTTGAGGGCTTTTTTTTCAATAGACTTCTTGACGGGAATGACCGCGCTGCTGCCCGCATTAATTTTCCCATTTTTGGCCTTAATTTACCTTGAAATATCGCGCAAGCGCGGCTATCACCACAGGTGGAGAGGTGGCCGAGTGGTCGAAGGCGCTCCCCTGCTAAGGGAGTAAGCGTTAATAGCGCTTCGAGGGTTCGAATCCCTTCCTCTCCGCCATATTTTCAACTAAAATATTGATTTATAGATAATATTTTCGTTGTTCCTCCTTTGAACCCACAATACGGTCGCTAGATTTTTTCTCCTACACGAGTACATTTTGTAGACGTAAGTCTATTCGTTAGTAGCTGGGGTTTAATAAGTCAGTGCTCACTTGTGACGACAAACAATACCAAAGAGCAAAGATCTCGACCAAAATATCATGCATCTCGCATCTCGGTGCACGAGTATACGGAGAGTGTTTGCAGATTTAGGTTTTTAGATACTACACCCCCACCCTATGACGCGCAGCCGCGGCTCGGAACTTGGTCCGTGGTTCTGGGGTGGCAAATAGATGCTGTGTTAAAAACTTTGAGGCATTAAAAATTATACCTAACACTAAAACGCACTTGCCTTGGCTCCGCCGGGTGAAAATGTATGTCTTCAACGGGAGCGATCTCTCCGGCGAGTTGTGACGCAAAAAAGTAGGAGATATCCGCATCTTTTGCATCAAACACATTCAGCAGTTCCATTGAGAGGGTGATGTTTTTGTAATCGTAACTGCTCGATAGATTGACCAGTGTG
>CBFHZM010000009.1:0-37606 GCA_965660195.1 Alphaproteobacteria bacterium | reverse complement strand
ACTTATTGGCTTTTTGCCTGTTTCACATCACTGTCTTGCGGTGCGTAATGCGGCCAGGTATCGCTGGCCAATTGCCGAACTTCGGTCGGCTCTTGGCCGAGGCGTGAGCGGTAGACCCACATATTAAGCAAAACGCGCTGAACATATTTACGCGTTTCGGGCGACGAAATGCTCTCGATAAAAAGTAAAGGGTCCGAAAGCGATCCGAGCTCACGCCGCCAGCGTTTTAAATTTCCAGGGCCAGCATTATAGCTCGCCAAAGCATAAATTAGATTGCCGCTGAAATAGTCTTTGCCGAGAAGCATTTTGAGGTAACGCTGGCCGATGTTGACGTTGGTCTCGCTGTCAAGCAGTTGATCTCGGCCGCTACGCCGCGCCAGACTGCGATCACCGGTCACGAAAGCAGCCGTTCGCGGCATGACTTGCATCAAGCCGCGCGCTCCTGCATGAGACTGAGCACGCGCTTTAAAAGCACTCTCTTGCCGTATGAGGGCAAGAACCAGCGCGCGATCGAGCGCAAAACCTCCAATTTCTTCGTCATTGAGAATAGGATAATTACCCTCAAAAGCCGATAACTGGCTATTATCTGGTGTCGATGTATGGAAGGATTTAAAACGGCGTGTGATCGCCATTTCGACCGCTGGGTGGTTTAGGTTTTTCGCGAGATCAAGAATGCCGCGCACCTCGTTTTCTGGCAGCCGTTCTTGCAAATATAATAGTTCTAGCTCGGCAAGCTCGCGCTGATCTGCCTTATCGAGAGCAAGGGCACGTTGGACAGCGGGATAGTGCGCGATGACCTCATGATTGACCCGCTCCATTTGCTGCCAATTAATGACCACATCGCCGCGGACAATCTGATAAGCGAGTAACGCATAAAAGTTTAATCCCTGATGGGCGGCCTTTTCAAAAGCCAGAAAGGCTTGTTCTTGTTGCTTCTGTTCTATCAGGCTTCGCCCCAGCCAGAACAGAGCACTAGCGCGCGTATCCTGACGGATGTCTTGTGCCTTACTCAACATATCGAAATGGTGCTGGGCTATCTTGAAGTCTTTTAGACGATAGGCCGCGAGGCCGGCATGCCAATCGGTCAGCGGCACCTCGACGCGTGAGCGCGTCGCCTCACGCGCCAGCTTGAGGGCGTCCTCGGGCTTGCCTTCAATATAAAAACTCCGTGCGATCAGAGATTTCAGATGATCTGTCTCTGCCGCCGAAAGCTGGCGATCTCTGTTTGGATAAGAAATATATCGTAAGGCCTGTGTCGGTCGTTCGCGATACACCAGACGCTTTACCTCGTTCGAGATACTCCGTGCCGCGCGTGACCTAAACAGGCTTGAAGCGCCTGTGATGCTGGTGTTGTGATACACCCGTGCTGGCGGTGACTTCGGCATCGCACTGCCGCGTGGGCGGCGTTTTTCAGCGAGTTGGTAGACCCGCCAAGCTCCTGGGTGGTCAGCATATTTGGTCAGCCAGCTTTTCAGCTCGCGCCATGAAGTTCGGTAAGCAGTCGGGTGCATATAGCGTTGATAATAGACATGGCCCAGCAGGATCGGATCACTTATTTCGCCGATTAATTCATCAGCTGCACGCCAGTTAGCCTCGTTTTGTGCCGCGAAGACACTGGCGTAAAGTTCCCAATCAGTCGGTTTGGGCGGTGGCTGGTAGCTTGGCCGTGCTAAGGGTGGAAGGCTTTGCGGTGCTGCTGCGAAAGACATATCGCCGCAAGCCGTTGTGGCGAGTAATGCGAGTGCAAAGCGGGAGACAGTATGTCGTATCATTGGTGTACCCCGAGGCGTGCATTTATAGCGCACAAATCACGCCACATTTCAGCCTTGCGAGCCGGCGTGCGCAGCAGAAAGGCTGGGTGAAACACTGGTAATACAGGTATCTCGCGCCCGTCACTGCAGGTATAGCTGGTCCATTTACCGCGCAATTTGGTAATACCATCGGTGCTGTCCAGCAGCGCTTTAGTCGAGCTACCACCAACCGTCACAATGATCTGCGGCTGCGCCAAGGCGATGTGGCGGCGTAAAAAAGGCATGAACTGAGCAACTTCTTCGTTATTAGGAGCCCGGTCCCCTGGTGGCCGCCATGGGAGCAAATTGCAAATATAGACCGAAGACCGATCGAGGCCGATCAGCGCCAGCATGTCATCCAAAAGCTGCCCGCTGGGGCCAACAAAAGGCTTGCCTTGGCGGTCCTCTTCGCGCCCTGGGGCCTCGCCGATAAGCATGACGCGGCTACCTGGAGTGCCATCGCTAAACACCATGTTTTGCGCCGTTTTCTTTAACGCTGAGCCGTCAAATCGGCGCAGAACCTCGGCCAGATCCGCCAACGTCGCGGCGCTGTCAATTTCTGTTATCGGGGGCGCTTTTGGATTTGCTTTGGGCGGTGGCGCCTCGGCAAAAACCCGCGGTGCTGGCGCGTCTGCCTCCGCAAAGCCCGTTACCGGCGCTGCAGGCGTTTCTTTGGCCGCGCGCGGCGGTTCAATCACTAAAAATCTGTTGATGGCGTCTTCGGTGAGGCAATCATCGCATCCAAGATCGATATGCGCCTCTAGGGCTTCGATAATTTCGGCGTGAGACATGGGGGAGAACATATGACTTTAATTATCCTTGCATTACTTTTGATAAAACACGTCTTTACGTCGCACCCCGTGCATAGCGTTGCAGTTTTACCTAGTCGATGTAAACTTAGAAAAACTGTCTCGAATCACTAGACATTACCATTATTTGACTGCAAAACAGTCAAAACTTTTGAAGGAGTTAACGATGACTGACTTACCGGTTAATCAGGTCAATGCTCGCCAAGGTTGGGCTTTGGCACCGGAAGAACGCGAAGCCATGGAGTATGACGTCGTGATCGTCGGTGCCGGCCCCGCAGGGCTATCGGCCGCGATCAGGCTGAAGCAAAAAGCCGCTGAGGCTGGGCGCGAAGTCAGTGTTTGTGTTCTCGAAAAGGGCTCAGAAGTCGGGGCTCACATCCTATCGGGCGCGGTGATCGACCCGGTTGGTATGAATCGTCTATTTCCTGACTGGAAAGAGCGTGGCGCGCCGCTCGAAACTCCGGTCACCGACGACCGTTTTCTAGTCCTTGGCCCATCTGGCGCATTACCGCTGCCCAATTTTCTGCTGCCGCCACTAATGAAAAACCATGGCAATTATATTGCCAGCTTGGGCAACGTCGCTCGCTGGTTGGGCGAGCAGGCGGAGGCTTTGGGGGTTGAGATTTACCCTGGCTTTGCCGCTGCTGAACTGCTGCTCGATGACAATGGTGCCGTGCGCGGCGTTGCTACGGGCGATATGGGTGTGTCGAAAACGGGCGAGAAGAAAGATGGCTGGATGCCCGGCATGGAGCTCCACGCCAAATATACGCTATTGGCCGAAGGGGTTCGCGGCTCATTATCAAAAGCGGCGATCTCTATGTATGACCTCGACGCAGACAGTGACCCGCAGAAATTTGGCATTGGTATTAAAGAGTTATGGCAAATCGACCCGGCTAAGCACAGGCCAGGCTATGTGCAACACACGCTGGGTTGGCCGCTTGATAACAAGACTGGCGGAGGCTCATTCTTGTATCATTTCGGGGATAATTACGTCTCGGTCGGTTTTGTAACGCATTTGAATTATCAAAACCCTTATTTGTCGCCGTTTGACGAGTTTCAGCGCTTTAAAATGCATCCAGCGATCCGCGAAACGTTTGAGGGCGGCAAGCGCGTATCATACGGAGCCCGCGCAATCACCGAAGGCGGGTATCAGTCGGTGCCGAAATTGGCTTTCCCAGGTGGCGCTCTGATCGGCTGTTCAGCTGGTTTTGTGAATGTGCCGCGGATTAAAGGCAGCCATAACGCAATGGAAACGGGTATTATGGCGGCGGATGCCGCTTTCGATGCTTTGTCGGAAGGCCGTGCTGGTGACGAATTGGCGGCTTATCAAGAGGCATATAATAGTAGCCGGGTCGCTAAGGAGCTGAAAAAGGTACGTAATGTGAAGCCGTTGCTTTCGCGTTTCGGAACAGTTCTGGGCACCATGCTCGGAGGCGTTGAAATGTGGATGCGGACGCTGGGTATTGGTTTGCCCTTTACCTTGTCGCATGGCAAGCCTGACTATGCAGCCTTGAAGCCGGCCAGTGCATGTAAGCCAATTGACTACCCCAAACCTGATGGCATTGTCGCCTTTGATAAGTTGTCGTCGGTATTTTTATCGGCAACAAATCACGAGGAAGACCAGCCAGCGCATTTGACTTTAAAAGACCCTGCCGTACCAGTATCGGTTAATCTGCCAACTTATGATGAGCCCGCGCAACGCTATTGCCCCGCTGGCGTCTATGAGATTGTGCGCGCTGAAGATGGCAGCAATCCGCGTTTGCAAATCAATGCGCAGAACTGCGTGCATTGTAAGACATGCGATATTAAAGACCCCAGTCAGAATATTAACTGGGTCGTGCCCGAGGGCGCGGGAGGGCCGAATTATCCTAATATGTAACCAACGGGACCATCGAATGGTGCAAGGAGCTGCAAACTAAATGGCTTGGCGTCGCATAGTGCTATGGAGCTTTCTTGCACTCAGCTTGGGCTTTGTTTTTATTGCCGCTTACGTTGGTTTTCAGCTGCACAATTACGCTCTTGAGGAGGGGGCGTCGGGCCCCTTGTTGGCTGGGCGACAGGCACGCGCTGAGCACGACCTTGAGAATGCTAGCCGCTATTTCGCCATGGCGCTGGTACGGGCGCCGGACGACGAGCGGATTCGTAACGAGGCCTTTACCGTTTTTTTAATGAATGGCGATATGGACCACGTCATTCCGCTAGCCGAGACTTTACGTTCTGATCGAGATTTACGTCTTGAGGCCGCAGTCGTTCTGCTGGTCGATGCAGTGCGATCGAGAAATTACGAGCGGGCCCTCGAGATCCTGGATCAAATACCCGATGGGCCAGCTGCCCATTTGTTGGCGCCGATTATGCGGGCTTGGCTCGAATATGCGGTGAACCAGACCGTTAGCGATGTTCGCCTCAAGCAGCTTTTGAATATGGGGCCGTTTTTAACCGTCACGAGTCATCAGGCGGCCATACTTTATGAACTGAATGGTGATATGATTGCTGCCGAGGCGGCTTATGAGCAGGGCTTGCAGGCGGGCGGCGCGGGACATGAAATTTTTGCCCTGTCTTATGGCGAGTTTCTCGAGCGGCGTGGCGAGGCCGAGAAGGCCAATCGCCTCTACGCATTTGCGCAGAAAGCCTATGCGCACTCGCCGGCGCTGGCAGTGATCGTGCAACGACGATCGAAGGGGGTTGCACCCAATTTATTGACCCCCGATATCCCGTTTCATTTATCACAGGCATTTCTTGAGTTTGTCGACGCCCTGCGTAAAGACGGTCATGCGGGTTTTGCACAATCATACGTGCAGCTGGCTTTATACCTTTCGCCTAGTGATGCTGGGCGTTTGATGTTGGCTGATTTGGCCGCTGGACAGGATTATTGGCAGGAGGCGGCAAGGCTTTATGGTGCTGTCTCAACGGATGCAATTTTTCGCCGGACTGCGCTAATTCGCCAATCGCAAATGTATGAATTTGCTGGCGAGACGGATCAAGCGATCGAGCAACTCGAAAGCATTTTGGTCGACCTGCCTACAGATACCGATGTGCTCGTAAACCTTGGTGATATTTACCGCCGTGCTGAGAATTTTGCACAAGCGGAAACTTATTATGTTCGTGCATTCGATATTCTCGAGGCGGGAAAAGGCGTTGACTGGGGGCTGTGGTTTTCGATTGGCATTTGTCGCGAGCGGCTCGGCAAATGGTCCGCGGCCGAACAAGACCTACAAAGAGCGCGGCAGCTGTCGGACAATGATCCAGTGGTGCTGAATTATCTCGGATATAGCTGGATCGAAAAGGGGATTCATCTCAAAGAGGCGGAGGCCCTAGTGCAATTGGCGGTTCGCAAAGAGCCGAACAATGGCTTTTATGTCGATAGCCTCGGGTGGCTGCATTTTCGCCGCGGTGATTTTGAAACAGCGCTGATTTTTCTTGAAAAGGCCAGCCAGTTAGAGCCGACAGATCCGGTGATTACGGATCATCTGGGCGATGTTTTGTGGCGCCTCAATCGGCGTACCGAGGCGCGCTATCAATGGCGAAAGGCGCTAGCCTTTGACCCGCCTCAGGATCTCAAGGACTCGCTCAATAAAAAAATGTTCTCCGGTCTCGGGGAGTATAGTCCGGAAGAGCGAGCGATTTAAATGTCATCGCGTCTCTGGCGTGGCCTTCTTCCTGCCAAAATAAACCTTTCATTGCGGGTTAGGGGCAAGCGTCCTGATGGTTATCATGAGATCGAAAGCCTCGTCGCCTTTGCATCTATCGGCGATAATTTAACGATCACACGCCGCGATGCGGGCGAGGCGTGCGCGCCGGTTTTCGTATCGGGTCCGTTTGCTGCCGATGTGCCACCCGAGAATAGTGTTACGCAGGCTTGGCAAAGTCTCCAGTCGTTGATTGGGCGCGATTTGCCCGTTGAGATGGAGTTGCAGAAAAACCTTCCCGTGGCTTCGGGGATCGGCGGCGGTTCTGCCGATGCGGCAGGGTGCCTTCGCGGTTTGCAAGCCCTGTTCGATGTTGACCCTAATTTAATCGCTGCGCTAGCTCCAACCTTGGGGGCTGATGTTCCGGTGTGTCTTGCCGCGCGTAGCAGTTGGATGACGGGGATAGGGCATGAGGTCGAGACGGTTCCCAGCCTACCTGATATGGCGATTATGTTGGTCAATCCAGGCATCGCCGTTGCAACACGTGCGGTTTTTGAAGCACTGACGTTACCGCCAGTAACTACACCGCTATCGCCACCTCCGAAGTTTGCAACATGGGAAGATTGCAAGGCGTTCTTAAACCATACGGGGAATGATCTCGCCGCTGTTGCTTGCCAAATGCACCCTGAGATTAGTGATGTACTTGAGGCTTTGCGCGCGGCAGGCGCAGACTATGTTGCGATGAGCGGTAGCGGCGCGACCTGCTTTGCATTGTTGCAAGTCGACATGATGGAGGCTTTTGAGCGCCGTCTCGATATTCCGCCGGCTTATTGGCGTGCATCGGGTCGGTTAATAACTGCGCCGGATACAAAAATCGACGAGATCCAGGAGCATTGACTTAATCTCGGTCTCGGGAAATAGCGCCAAGGCATCGCGAGCCCGTTCACCATAATGGCGGGCGCGTGAGAGCGTCTCATCTAAAGCATGCGTATTGATCAAGTGCTGCCGAGCTTCGGCAAAATCTTCGGCGCCGTCGGATGGCGTTTCGATGACGCGTTGCCAAAAGGCACGCGCGGCATCAGGACCGCGCCGGACCGCTAAAATCACCGGTAACGTTATTTTGCCCTCGCGGAAATCATCGCCGCAATTCTTCCCCAACTCGCTTTCATCGTCACCATAATCAAGTGCATCATCGACCAGTTGGAAGGCAATACCGAGATTGCGGCCGTAAGCGCGCAGGGCTGCGATTTGTGTTTTATCAGTTTCGGCAATGACGCCGCCGACCTCTGCCGCTGCTGCAAACAGAGCGGCCGTCTTAGCTTCGACAACACGCAAATAGCTATCTTCGGTGATGTTAATATTGTGAAGGCTGGACAGTTGCATAACTTCGCCTTCGGCGATGACGGCGGCGGCCGTCGAGAGTACATCAAGGGCGCGTAAATTATCGCCCGCGACCATCATACGAAAGGCTTGGCCGAGCATAAAATCGCCCACCAGAACGCTGGCCGTGTTGCCCCATCTTACCCGCGCCGTTGGAAGCCCTCGGCGCATATCGCTATCATCTACGACATCGTCGTGCAGTAAAGTCGCAGTGTGCATATATTCAACGGCGGCAGCGAGGGAAATATGCTTATCGCCCTGGTAATTGGTGATCGCCGCACCCGCCAGCGTTAAAATCGGGCGTAGCCGCTTACCACCAGCCTTAACGATATGACTGCCGATCTCTGGGATCATCTCGACATATGATCCCATGTTTTCACGCATCAACACTTCAACGGCCGCCAAGTCCTCAGCAAAATATGACCGCAAGCGATCAATAATCGGGGGCTGGTCGGTCTTGCCGCGACGCAGGGGTAATATGTCAGCCATGGCACCTCAAAGAAGAAATTGCCCTTTATCCTTAAAAGCCTGTAAACAGGAGGTCAAGTGCGGCATTCGTAGCTTGGTGATTTAACTGGGAAGGTTTGGTGTGTGCCTATGGAGGTAACACATGATCTATTTTTGGGTGGAAGACTGAACGTTGCGCAACCGCGGCGTGGCCATCGATCGGGGCACGATGCCGTCTTGCTGGCAGCGGCGATCCCGGCCGCGGCGCGGGTCTGTTGCGAATTGGGGGCGGGCGTTGGCGTGGCCAGCCTCTGTGCGGCTTGGCGGCTTCCTGAAGCGCAGTTTACGGCGATTGAAATTGATCCCGCCCTGACGGCCCTGGCCGAGCAGAATGTCACTGCAAATGGTCTATCCGATAGAATAACGCTTCTCAATGCCGATATTTGTACGCAGCCGCGCGCCTTACCGGCGGCACAGTTTGATCATGTGTTTCTAAATCCACCCTATTTTTTTCGCGCAACGGTTCCCGAGGGTAACGACCAAGCCAAGGCTCGCGCGCATCAATTCGAAGCCAAGGATCTCGATCTCTGGTTACGCTATGCCGCTTATTTACTGCGGGCTCGTGGTGATATTACGATCATTTATCGCGCCGATATGTTGGAGCATCTGCTAGCTGCCTTAACGCCGCGTTTTGGCGGTTTTATAGTCTTGCCGATCCATAGCCGCGCTGGGCAAGATGCGACGCGAATTATTCTGCGGGCGACCCGCGATAGTCGCGGCAAGACGACTATTCGCCCGCCTTTGGTGCTGCAAAATGCCGATACTTCGCCATCGGCCGAGGCCGAAGCTATTTTGCGTCATGCCGGAGCACTTGCTTTATCAGTGGTGGATGGGTAATTTCCCCTCATCGCGTTGCTGGGAATCAAACAAGCTTAAATGTCTCAATCTGCACCCTCTTTTCAAGACCTTATTCTCAATCTGCAAAGATATTGGGCCGATCAAGGCTGCGTTATTTTGCAGCCTTACGATATGGAAATGGGGGCAGGAACGTTCCATCCAGCTACGGTTTTGCGCGCTCTTGGGCCAGAGCCTTGGAATGCCGCTTATGTTCAGCCGTCGCGGCGTCCGACGGATGGTCGCTATGGCGAGAACCCCAACCGGTTCCAGCATTATTATCAGTTTCAGGTGATTTTGAAGCCGTCGCCCGACAATATTCAGCAACTTTATCTCGATAGTTTGAAAGTTTTAGGCATCGACCCTCTGCAGCACGATATTCGCTTCGTTGAAGATGATTGGGAAAGCCCGACGCTTGGCGCTTGGGGGCTCGGTTGGGAGGTTTGGTGCGACGGCATGGAAGTATCCCAATTTACTTATTTTCAGCAGGTCGGCGGCATTGATGTTGAGTTAGTCTCAGGTGAGTTGACCTATGGTCTGGAGCGCCTCGCCATGTATGTGCAAGGCGTCGACAATGGCTTCGAGCTTGATTTCAATGGCAGGGGCGTGACGTATGGCGATGTCTTTCGTCGCAATGAAGTCGAGTTTTCGCATTATAATTTTGAAGCGGCAGATACAGCGGTTTTACTGCGTCATTTTCAGGATGCCGAGGCCGAATGTTTATCTCTGGTCGACAAGGGACTGGCGCTGCCCGCTTATGATCAGTGCATGAAAGCCAGCCATAATTTTAACCTGCTCGATGCTCGTGGTGTTATCAGTGTCACCGAGCGGCAGGCTTACATTGGCCGCGTCAGGGCCTTAGCCAAAGCCTGCGCCGAAGCCTGGTTGGCCGGAGGCCGAAATGGCTGATTTTATCCTTGAGCTCTATGCAGAAGAAATTCCGGCCGGCATGCAAGCCCGCGCCGCCGAGCACCTTGAGCAAGCTTTTGTATCGGCCTTGAAGGCACGCGGCGTCGAGCCTTTGGGGGTTGAGAGTTATGTCGCGCCACAACGTTTGGCGCTTTTGGTTGATGATATGCCACAAAAGACGGAAGAGGTCCGTAGCGAAAAAAAAGGCCCTCGGGTTGATGCGCCACAACAAGCTGTAGATGGGTTCTTGCGGAGCAATAGTCTGACCGATGTCACCGCTTTGCGCGTTCAGCAAGACAGCAAGGGTGATTACTATGTTTTCGAGGCGGTACAACCGGCTGAGGATATGGCCGATATTTTGGCGACTGTCATCTCCGAGATTATTTTATCGTTTCCGTGGCCGAAATCGATGCGCTGGGGCGCTGGTAAATTACGTTGGGTGCGCCCCTTACGCTCGATTTTGTGTCGATTGGGTGGCCATGTTGTTGAGTTCGAGGTCGATGGGCTAAAATCGGGCGGCACTAGCTATGGCCATCGTTTTCTGGCGCCCCAGCCGATTGAAATCAAACACGCTGCCGATTACCTGCCCTTGCTTGAAAAAGCTTTTGTTTTAGCCGATCCGGCCATTAGAAGTGCCATGATTGCTGAGGAATGTGCGCATCTTGCCGCCGCGCACGGCTTTGCTGTGGTTGAAGATATCGCGCTAGTGCAGGAAACCGCTGGCTTGGTTGAATGGCCGGTGCCTTTAATGGGGACGATCGACACTGATTTTATGACGGTGCCAGATGAGCTTTTGACCTCGGTAATGCGGACGCACCAGAAATATTTCTCAGTGCAGGATAAGAAAACTGGTCGACTGGCATCAAAATTCATAACCATTTCCAATATGGTGACGGCCGATCAAGGGGCGCAAATTATTGCAGGGAATGAGCGCGTTTTGCGTGCTCGATTGTCCGACGGTAAGTTTTTCTGGGATCAGGACGTCAAGACCAAGCTCATCGATCGCCTGCCGGCGCTCAATAAAATCACCTTTCATGCAGCGCTTGGCTCGGTGGGGCAGAAAGCGCAGCGCATTTCGGCATTGGCGCATTATATCGCCGAGCACTTGGGCGAAGACCAAGATCAGGCGGCCCGCGCTGGTCTTTTGTGCAAAACCGATCTTGTGTCAGGCGTGGTATATGAGTTTCCGGAGCTTCAAGGCATTATGGGTGGCTATTATGCCGTTAATGATGGAGAAGGCGAGGTTGTTGGTGCGGCCATTAAAGATCATTATCGGCCAGCTGGACCGCGGGATGCTGTTCCGGCAACGTCGATCGGTCGGATTGTCGCTTTGGCCGATAAAATTGATACCTTGGCGGGATTTTGGCTGATTGATGAAAAGCCGACGGGTTCAAAGGATCCTTATGCGCTTCGCCGCGCCGCCCTGGGGACAATCCGAATTATTCTTGAGCATGATTTGCAGCTACCGTTAGGGCCGCTCTTGTCCAAGGCTATTGCCGCTCAGAATGTCGAAGGCGCAGGACATCAAGCAGATACTGTCGCGATCGACCTATTGAGTTTTATTATTGACCGCTTGCAGGTCTATCTGCGCGATGCCGGGCTGCGCCATGATATTGTTGCCGCCAGCCTGTTAGATGGTGCTGATAATATTGTCGACATTGTCGCGCGCGGTCAGGCATTGACCGATTTTGTCATGACTGAGGATGGTAAAAACCTACTTGCGGCGCACAACCGAGCAACCGGTATTTTGCAAAAATCGAAAAGCGACGCCGCCATCGACGTGACCTATCTGCAGGAGCAAGCGGAGAAAGATCTCTATGCCGCGTTGCAAAATGTCGGTGATAATGGCGCCGACATGCAAACGCCCGAGGCTTTGCAAAAATATCTGGTGACATTGTCGGCTCTACGCGCGCCAGTGGATGCGTTTTTTGATAAGGTTTTAGTGAATGCGGATGACGCGAAGCTCAAGGCCAATAGGCTCGCCTTATTACACAGCCTGATTGTTTTGATGGAGCGTGCCGGTAAGTTATCACAAATAGTGAGATAAAGATGGCGACATCGCAATATGTTTATAGCTTCGGCCCGCAGGGATCCGACGGCGATGCCTCAATGAGCGATTTATTGGGCGGTAAGGGCGCAAATCTCGCTGAAATGGCTCGACTTGGCCTGCCGGTACCGCCAGGGTTCACTATCACGACAGATGTTTGCACCGCCTTCCTCTCAGAGGACGGCAAATTTCCCGATCAATTGGACAAGCAAGTTAAGGCCGCTATGGCAAAAATTGCGACGCATATTGGCGAAGATGCACCTGTGCTTGTCTCGGTGCGGTCGGGGGGACGGGTGTCGATGCCCGGCATGATGGATACGGTTCTCAATCTCGGGTTAAACGCCGAGACTGTGGAGCAATTGGCGCACAGTTCGGGCGATGCGCGCTTTGCCTGGGACAGCTATCGGCGCTTCATCCAAATGTATGGCGATGTAGTCATGGATGTACCGCACGATTATTTTGAAGAAATCCTAGATGATTATAAGCTTGATCATGGCCTCGAGCAGGACGGTGATCTAGAAGCTGAAGACTGGCAAAAAGTTGTTGCACTCTATCGCGATTGTATTGACCGCGAAGCCGAAACCCCTTTTCCCGATGATCCCGAGGAGCAAATATGGGGTGCCATTAAAGCGGTGTTTCAAAGCTGGAATAATACACGGGCGCAGACCTATCGCCGTTTGCATTCGATTCCCGATGAATGGGGAACAGCGGTGACCGTGCAAGCTATGGTGTTTGGTAATCTCGGCGATAGTTCGGCGACTGGCGTATGCTTTACGCGCAATCCCTCGACTGGCGAAAAGCAGCTCTACGGTGAGTTCTTGCCCAATGCGCAGGGCGAGGACGTTGTGGCAGGTATTCGCACGCCTTACTATTTAAGTGCAGCGGCGCGGACAGCGGCGCAGGACGTGAACCCATCG
Organism: Alphaproteobacteria bacterium; assembly: GCA_965660195.1. Classification (GTDB taxonomy): domain Bacteria; phylum Pseudomonadota; class Alphaproteobacteria; order RS24; family RS24; genus JAYODZ01. The sequence continues at coordinate 24,787 of CBFHZM010000009.1, read as the reverse complement.
CTTGAAGAGTTGATGCCCGACCTGTACGCGCAATTGTGTGAGCTCTGCGGCAATCTCGAACAGCATTTTCGTGACATGCAGGATATTGAGTTTACCATTCAACAAAGCAAGCTCTATGTCCTACAAACGCGGTCGGGTAAACGCACCATGCAGGCGGGATTAAAAATTGCCGTTGATCTGCATGAGGAGGGACTACTCGACAAGGATCAGGCCCTAATGCGGATCAATCCCGCTGAGCTTGATCGTCTGTTGCATCCGACACTTGATGACGCGGCGGTGACCGATGTTTTGACGCGCGGCTTACCGGCGTCTCCGGGCGCAGCCTGTGGCAAAGTGGTATTCTCAGCCGATGAAGCCGAGGCCGCCAAGGCGCAAGGCGAGGACGTTATTTTGGTGCGGATGGAGACCAGTCCAGAGGATATTCATGGCATGTATGCCGCCGCCGGTATTCTAACCTCGCGGGGCGGCATGACGAGCCACGCCGCCGTGGTGGCGCGCGGTCTTGGGCGCGCTTGTGTTTCTGGCGCGACAGCACTGCATATTGATTTTGAGGCCAAACGCGCACGGATCGGCACGCAAGAGATTAAAGCAGGCGATGTCATTACGATTGATGGCTCGACGGGACGGGTGATAGCGGGACGGGTCGCAATGCGCGAGCCGGAACTGACAGGCGATTTTGCCACTCTGATGTCTTGGGCCGATTCGCGGCGCAAACTTAAGGTGCGCGCTAATGCCGAAACCCTTCTGGACGCGCGGATGGCACGAAAGTTTGGTGCTGAGGGTATTGGCTTGTGTCGAACCGAACATATGTTCTTTGATCCCGAGCGTATTTTGCTCGTACGGCAAATGATTTTGGCGTCTGAAAAAAAGCAAAGAGCAAACTTTCTGGCGCAGTTGCAACCTTTCCAAGAGAGAGATTTTATGGCCTTGTTTGAGGTCATGCAGGGCTTGCCGATCACCATACGTTTGCTCGACCCGCCTTTGCATGAATTTTTGCCGCGCCGCGATGAAGATATTGAACATTTAGCCGAGGCGCTCGGCGAGAGTGTGGAAACGCTCAAAGCGCGATTGAGGGTTTTGCACGAAGAAAATCCAATGCTTGGTCATCGCGGCTGTCGACTGGCTGTCACCATGCCTGAAATTTATGAAATGCAGTTGGACGCTATTTTCGCCGCGATGATGCAGACGGAATACCCGGCCGAGTTGATCGAGATTATGATCCCGCTAACCATGTCGCCTGAGGAGCTTCACCTGATGCGCGACTTGTTGGCGCGCCGGCAGGCCGCCTTTGGCGATGTGGGGCGGGTCGCGGTTAAATTCGGAACCATGATTGAAACGCCGCGGGCGGCCTTGATGGCTGGCCAGCTGGCGCCCTTGATTGATTTTGCATCCTTCGGTTCAAATGATTTGACGCAAATGACGATGGGGCTCAGCCGCGACGATGCGGCGAGTTTTTTGGAGGCCTATGTAAGACAAGAGCTGTTGCCGAGTGACCCGTTTGTACATATTGATCAGCTTGGGGTCGGGCAACTGATCGAGCTTGCCGTGATGGCCCTGCGGCCGCACAAACACGTTAAAATAGGTCTTTGCGGTGAGCACGGCGGCGACCCCGAATCGATTCGGTTTTTAGCGAAAATGGGCTTTGATTACGTCTCTTGTTCGCCATATCGCCTGCCAATTGCTCGTTTGGCAGCCGCACAAGCCGCAGTTTTGCTATAAATCTCAAATTTTCACCATTATTTGATGGAAATTTGGCGAATATTTCTTATTTTTTATAGGAACATGTAGGGAACAACGGCCGCGGGGTGCTGGGTGACAAAGCAAAAAAGTGACATTGCAGATTTACGTGCTTTCTTGCAGCGCGGGCTTGCTGTCATAGCTCTTACGGCGGTGACGGTTATGTTAGCGCAACAAGTATCGTCTTTATCGGGCAATCGATTGGAAGAAGCCTTGCGCGCGGTTGAACGTGATTTCACGATTGAGACCCTCGGGGCGACGGATACGATGGAGCGGTTATTTTCGGGCCCGGCAGCCTTTAAGGATCGTGGTGAGACCTATGAGGAAGCCCGCCAATGTTTAGCGCAGGCCATTTATTTTGAAGCGCGCAGTGAGCCTGCCGAAGGGTGGGTGGCAGTGGCTGATGTCGTTTTAAACCGTGCGCGCGACCCACGCTTCCCAGCCTCGATTTGTGGTGTTGTGTTTCAGGGTGAATATCGTCGGCACAAGTGCCAGTTTTCATTCGCTTGCGATGGTGTATCCGATACGGCTTATAATCAACGGATGTGGGAGAAGGCGTTACGATTGGCGAGCTACAAGCTCGCGACGCTCTCGGACAAACCAAGTTTAACGGAAGCAACGCATTATCATGCGGATTATGTTGACCCCTATTGGTCGAGCGAGATGACCCGGCTGGCCAAAATCGGACGCCACATTTTTTATACTGATATACGAAACTAGATTTAAGGTGTGAGGTCTATATCGAGACCAACATCGAGGCAGGGCGCTGAGTGCGTAATGCGCCCCACAGAGATATAATCGACACCTGTTTCAGCAATCTCGCGTACCGTCTCAAGAGAGACGCGTCCCGAGGCTTCAAGCACGGCTTGGCCTTGATTGCGGCGCACCGCCTCGCGCATATCGTCGAGGCTCATATTATCCAACATGATCACGGGTGCCTTGGCGGCCAACGCTTCATCGAACTGGTCGAGCCGATCAACCTCGATTTCAATTTGTACCATGTGCCCTGCATAGCGCCGCGCTTGTTGCAAAGCCGCGGTAATAGATCCGGCGACGGCGATATGGTTATCTTTGATTAAAATTGCATCGTTCAAGCCAAAGCGATGATTAACGCCGCCGCCCGCGCGGACGGCATATTTCTCTGCCATGCGGAGCCCCGGTGTGGTTTTGCGGGTGTCACAAATGCGTGCGCCGGTGCCTGAAATTGCGGCTACTAACCTAGCTGTTTCTGTGGCGATGCCCGATAAATGCCCGAGAAAATTCAGAGCCACGCGCTCTGTCGACAAAATGGCTGCAGCCGGCCCCGACACATCCAAAACGCGGGTGCCAGGAGCAAGCTCGTCACCGTCGGCGCAATGTATTTGGCAGCGGCTGTCCTTGTTAAGAAAGTTGAAGGCTCCGGTAACAAAATCAATACCAGCACACACACCCGTGTCGCGTGCCACCACGGATGCTTGCGCAAGCGAGTCCTGCGGGATAACAGCAAGCGAGGTAATATCGCCTGATTGGCCAAGGTCTTCTTGGATGGCTGCCTCGATCAAGGCGCGAACATAATATTGCGGTAGGGCAGGACCCGTCATTGGATAAATCTCCTTGTATCGGGCGCCGGCGCACCTGCGATTTGTTCGGCGAGGCTATAGGTTTGATCCAGCGTCAGGATGGACCTTGTGGCCTGTGCAGCCGGTGAAGAGAAATCGTGGCGGAAGTGACCGCCGCGGCTCTCTTGACGCTGGTAGGCTGCAACTGAAATCATGAGCGCCGTGGCGGTCATATTCGCCATAGGCGCCCAGCCATGCGCCGTTCGTTCGAGCCTCAGAAGGGTTGTAATGGCTTGCTTCAGACCACTGGCATCGCGCTCGACGCCAACAAATTGCGTCATGGTTTTGCGCAATTGCGAAATCAAAGGGCGTTCGGTCTGCTCGGTCGAATGCGGCGAAAGCGTCGAGGGGCGCGGTGACGAAATATTGCGGTGGGGAATAACTGAATTGACGTCGCGGGCAATACGGGCGCCAAAAACCAGAGCTTCGAGCAACGAATTACTAGCGAGGCGGTTGGCGCCATGAGCGCCGGTGCAGGCGGCTTCGCCGCATACCCACAGACCCGATAGGCTGGCGCGACCATTGAGATCGGTTTTAACGCCGCCCATATGATAGTGAGCCGCTGGAGCAACGGGTAAAAAATCAGTCTGAGGGTTTAGGCCAGCAGTTTTGCAGGTCGCTGCAACAGTTGGGAAGTGGGCAGCGAAATCGCGCGTTAGATGATTAAGTTCAGGGCGGGTCAGGTCTAGGCCGACAAAGCCGGTGCGGCGACGCTCACGAAACACGGCGCGCGCAACAATATCTCGTGGCGCCAGCTCGGCATCTGCATGTAAGCTGGTCATGAAGCGTTGGCCGTGGCGATTAACCAGCCAAGCGCCTTCGCCGCGTAAAGCCTCTGTGGCCAGCGGCGCGGGATCGCCCATGCCGAAAAAAGCGGTGGGGTGAAATTGTACAAATTCGATATCGGCAATATCGGCGCCTGCGCGCGCCGCCATGGCAATGGCCTCACCATTAGCAAAAACTGGATTGGTCGTAACTTCGAATAAATGTCCGCTACCGCCCGTCGCCAGAATAACGGCACGGGCTTTGATCAAGAGCGGTGCCGCTGATTGAACGCCACTGGGGCGAGCAAAGACGCCAACGACCCGGTCATCTTCGACTGCCAATTCATAAGCCGACATCCCATCAACAAAACGGATGGCGGGGTTTGAGCGCGCTTTTTGAGATAGGCAGCGCATAATCTCATGCCCCGCGCGGTCACCAGCAACGCCAACAATACGGTCGTGACCATGCGCGGCTTCGCGTCCGAGGGCGAGGCTGCCATCATCTTTGCGGTTGAAGGGAACACTGTAGTCGATCAGATCGGCGATCCGCTCGGGCGCTTCTTGAGCCAGAATATGCGCAACTTTCGGATCGACCAGCCCGTCGCCAGCGGCGATCGTGTCGGCGGCGTGGTTTTCGGGACAATCCTGCTCGCCAAGCGCGGCGGCAATGCCACCCTGTGCCCAACTGCTGGCGGTGCCTTGGTCGGGGCGCCCGGCGGCCATAATGGTAACGGGGCGGGGTTGTAGCTTTAGGGCTGTGAATAGGCCGGCAAGCCCTGCACCTATGATCAGGACATCACCTGCATCAATAATATTGCCCGACGAGTTTGGCATTATGCGCTCAATTCAATCATGCGTTCGACCGCCAGGCGTGCCTTATCGGCAATCGCGGGGTCGACATGAATTTGTTGGCGTTCAAAAATGAGCGACTCGAGGACTTTCGGCAGCGTAATGCGCTTCATATGTGGGCAGAGATTGCAGGGCCGAACGAAATTCACATTTGGGTTCTCGACTGCGACATTGTCGCTCATCGAGCATTCCGTGACCATTAATACTTTTTCGGGTTGCATATCGCTGACCCATTTGATCATGGCTGCTGTAGAGCCGCTGAAATCTGCTTCGGCAATAACCTCAGGGGCACATTCGGGATGCGCGATGATGCGCAAGCCTGGTTGTGTATTGCGATAGTCTCGTAACTCTTCCGCGGTGAACTGTTCGTGGACCTCGCAGCGGCCTTTCCAGCTAATGACCTCGACATCGGTCTCATTAGCGATATTTTGCGCCAAATATTCATCAGGAATGCACAACACGCGCGGCACACCTAGTCGCTCCACAATCTTTACGGCATTTGATGAGGTGCAACAGACATCGCTTTCGGCTTTAACCTCTGCTGAGGTATTGACATAGGTAACAACGGGAACATTTGGATAGGCTTGGCGCAATGCGCGGATGTCGTCGGCAGTAATCGACTCGGCTAGCGAGCAACCAGCCCCCATATCAGGTATGAGAACGACCTTGTTGGGGTTCAGCAATTTTGAGGTTTCGGCCATGAAATGCACGCCGCACTGGACGATCATATCGCCTTCGGCGACGGCCGCTTCGCGCGCTAATTGTAAACTGTCGCCGACAACGTCGGCGATACAATGAAAAATCTCTGGCGTTTGGTAATTATGCGCCAAAATGATCGCGTTCTTCTCGGCTTTTAGTAAATTAATAGCCTTGATATAGGGCGCCATGCTCGGCCACTCGATCTCTGGAATGACCTTCGCCACGCGGGCATAGGCTGGCGCCATCTCACGCGCCAAGGCAGGCGAATAGCTGATATCCATCTCTTGGAGTAAGCGCGCTCCAAGCGCGCCCACAGGTGATGTTTGGCTCTGCGCCAAAAGATCGGCTGAGATATTCATAATTCCTCTCTTTTTATGCTCATAATGAGCATAATATTACCTATACTATATGGGGTCTCACGGGAAAAAAGCAAGAGGCGTTCGGGCGCAGTCTACAATCTGCCAATCACCTAACCGAAGCGTTGCCGGTTACGTCCCGCGCCGATCCGTAAACCGGCCAATGGCCGCTCGCGGGCTGCATCATATTTGAAGCGAAATAATTCGGCTGGCCGCCCGCGGGCATGGGCTCTTTGGCCTGTGCTTTCGAGCAAAGCCGACCGCTCCACGAGGCGTCGGAAATTTTGTTTATGCAACGGCGTGCCTAAAATTGCTTCGGCCGTCATCTGTAAATGGCCGAGCGTAAAAAGTTTTGGCATGAGGTCGAAGATCACTGGCCGATATTTCATCTTGCTCCGTAGCCGCCCCATAGCCGTTGCGAGAATGCGCCGATGGTCTAATTGCAAGGGTTGTCCGATCAGGGCCGCTTCACTGGCGTCGATATTGAGCTCAGCGACCCGCTCATCGCTTTTGGCTTCAGGAGTGATGGCCGCCTCGTAGAGCAGCTCATAGCGCTCAAGCACCAAATCCTCGTCCCAATTTCGTGGATCAACTGGAAAGGCAATGTTTATGCGATCGGCGCGGGCCTTGCTGGGGTTGCTATCAAGCCACCGTTGCAGGGCAGGGCGCAGAATTGTCTCGATAATGTCGGAGCGACCATCGCGCCCGTCTTCCCATGGAAAAAATTCATAGAGCGAAGCCCAACGGCCACCTTTTGATGTCGTTTTTTCGGTTTGCGTCAGGGCAAGATAGCCAACCGAGACAACATGGTCGCGCAGAATTGTGCCGGCATTCCGCCCCCGATCGCCAAAGGTGTAAAGTTGCTCAACGTGACCGAGATCGACCCCTACTTGCTCCGATACCCATTGTCGCAAACCGATTTCCATGGTGCGGTGCTGGGCGGGATAGAAAGGGCCGAACGGCAATCGCGGGAGATCGTCTCCGTGCCCTTCAATTAACCGGCAACACGGCTGGGCGTTGATCAGGCTGACAATAGCGACGCTGAGGTCGATGAGAACAGCACCCTGGTCATCAGCCGATGACATACCCGAGTTAGCTGTACGCGCTGGCCCGCTTTTTTCGTTTGTCATTGCATATTCCAGATCAGGGCAGCGTCCCTTGTGGCAAGACAATCAAGTGCAGTGCGGCTTAGCATTTCCTGACAATAATGGAACCGGCCGAATAACCCGCACCAAAGCTACAAATGACGCCAAGATCGCCGCGAGCTAAATCGGCTTTGTTTTGGTGGAAAGCGATGATCGACCCTGCCGAACTCGTATTGGCGTAGCTGTCGAGGACCAGCGGGTTTTGCTTCACATCGGGGTCGAAACCCAAAACCTTTTTAGCGATCAGGTCGTTCATATTTTTATTGGCTTGGTGCAACCAAAAGCGCTTCACCGTCGTTGCCTCAATCTGATGGTCACCCAAATGCGCCGAGATCATCTCCGCGACCATGGGTACGACTTCTTTGAACACTTTGCGGCCTTCTTGCACAAAAAGTTTGTCCCGCGACCCAACAGTTTCGGGTGCGGTGCGGTTCAAAAATCCAAAATTATTGCGAATATTGTTGGAGAATTGGGTTTTTAGGCGAGCGCCAATAATCTCGAAGCTTTGGTCCGACGACCGATCATCGGCCGCCTCAATAATGACCGCCGTGCAAACATCGCCAAAAATAAAGTGGCTATCGCGATCGCGGAAATTCAGATGGCCCGTACAAATTTCCGGGTTCACCATTAAGACGCGGCGGGCGCTTCCCGAACGGATCATATCATGCGCTGTTTGGATGCCGAATGTTGCCGATGAGCAAGCGACGTTCATATCGAAACCGTAGCCGGCAATTCCCAACAGGTCTTGCACTTCGATCGCAATCGCGGGGTAGGCGCGCTGTAAATTAGAGCAAGCTACCAAAACTGCATCAATATCGCCGGCTGTAACGCCGGCTTGCCGCATGGCTTCTTGTGCCGCCGCGACAGCCATTTCAGCAAGAATGCTGGGCTCGTCATTGCTACGCTCCGGCAGGCGCGGACACATGATGTCAGGGTCGATAATCCCTTGCTTGTTCATAACATGCCGACTTTTAATGCCAGATGCTTTCTCGATGAATTCTGCTGAAGAGGGGGTAAGGGCTTCGACCTCGCCCGCAGCAATAGCATCAGCATGGGTGGTGTTGTGCTTTTCGACATAAGCATTAAAGGCTGCTACCAGCTCATCATTGCTGACAGATTCTGCAGGCGTGAATAATCCTGTTCCGCTAATTACGACTCCGGTCAATCTCTCTACTCCCTGTGCTTTCGACCATAATATGTTGATCTGCGAGGCTTGCCAAATATTACTGGGGAAATAAGCCCTTCTGGATGGTGATTTTTACGCCATCGGCGTCGAGAGGCTGATCTAGCGCATCCAATCGCAGATGCGCCAGCCCCAATGCGTCTTTTTGGCACAAAATATAGCCGACGTGGCGGCCACCCGCTTTAATGGCCACAGGGAGTGTCAGCGCCGCGGCGATATGGCAGGGGAAAACGGCTTTCCGGAGGCTACCACGGCGATAACTGCGCGAGGTCACTTCCTGACCAATAAAACAGCCTTTTTTAAAATCGATGGCATGGGTCAAATGCAGTCCCATCTCGAGAGGAAACTGCTCGCCCGGTGCCATTTCTGCGGGGCCCTCCGCAACGCCTAAGGAAATTCTGTGATGGTGCCAGTCTGTGACATCGGCATTAGTCTGCGGGGTCGAGAATTCATAGCGACGCCGTCCTAATTCAGCGTGGCGGGGGTCTACCCCTTGTGCGTCAGGCAAGTTGCCCCAGCAAACAAGCGGCGAACCGTCGACATCTTCTAATGTCACGCGACTTCGTAATTTATACATTTGTAAGCGCGTTCGAATGGCCTCGCGCCGACTGGCATGACAGTCGATCAAAATATCGTCTTGCCGCCTAACAAGTAAAAATTCATCTAGAAGCTTACCTTGCGGCGTTAAAAGGGCTGCTGCCATCAGCAACGGCATATCTGGTGAGACCAATTGCGTTAGAATATTGTTGAGAAAATCGTAACGGTCTTCTCCGCCAATGGCGATAAGGCTACGATCTGTCATGATGGCACGCAAAACTTCAGGCACAATGGTTCTCTCTTCTGCCGCTGATCCACTTGATCTATACAAGAGCCTTGCTAGATTGGGAAGGCTCTGGCGCAATCGAGCTGGAGAGGACCAAAGCTTAAAAGAGGGTGGCAGATTGCGGGCGACAGCGCGCCGTGTGCATGTTAGGAAAAACATATGTCGACTTATGATTTTTTAATTCGCAATGGCCAGCTGGTGTCGCACGAGACACAAGGTGAATGTGATATCGGTGTGCGTGGGGGGCGGATCGCCGCTATCGGCGACTTATCGAAAGCGGACGCGGCGCAGGTTTTTGACGCCAAAGGACTGCACATATTGCCGGGCGTGATCGACACGCAAGTGCACTTTCGCGAGCCCGGCAATGAGCATAAGGAAGACCTCGAAAGTGGCAGTCGCGCCGCCGTGCTCGGAGGGGTCGTAGCGGTCTTCGAAATGCCCAACACCAAGCCAGCCACGACGACGCTGGAAGCGGTCGCCGATAAAGTCCGGCGGGGGCATCATCGCATGCATTGCGATTTCGCTTTTTATGCCGGCGCGGCTCACGATAATATCGATAGTCTTGCAGATCTCGAAAGGGCGGCTGGCGTTTGCGGTATCAAAGTCTTCATGGGGTCTTCGACTGGCTCACTTTTGGTGCCAGATGACGAGAGCCTAAAGCAGGTCCTAGCAAAAATATCGCGGCGGGCGGCGTTTCATTCGGAAGACGAATATCGCCTGCGCGACCGTCGTCCACTCGCTGAAACTGGCAAGGTCGAAACACATCCCGTGTGGCGTGATAGCGAGAGCGCCTTTATCAGCACCCGTCGCCTCCTTAATCTGGCGCGCGAAGCGGGGAAGCAGATCCATGTGCTGCATGTCACAACCGAAGAAGAAATGCAGTTGCTGGCTGCGAATCGCGACATTGCTTCGGTCGAAGTAACACCGCAGCACCTGACCCTTGCGGCGCCCGATTGCTATACGGAACTAGGAACTTACGCCCAAATGAACCCGCCCATTCGCGAGGCACGCCATCGCGCCGCTTTATGGCAAGCCGTGTCGAAAGGGATTGTCGATGTTATCGGTTCTGACCATGCGCCGCACACAATAGAAGAGAAGGCACAGAGCTACCCCCATTCGCCCTCTGGCATGCCAGGCGTCCAGACCTTGTTGCCTTTGATGTTGACGCATGTGGCTGCCGGTCGGTTGTCGATAAATGATGTTGTGCGCTTAACCAGTCTTAATGCGCGGCGTTTATTTGGATTGTCTGATAAAGGCATTGTCGCCGAAGGCGCGCATGCTGACTTAACGCTCGTCGATCTTAACAAACAATGGGTGATAGAGGACGAGTGGCTCGCTAGCCGATGCGGTTGGTCGCCGTTTTCTGGCTTTGCTGCGACGGGTCAGCCAGTAGCGACGATTATTCGGGGGCAGGTAGTCATGCGTGATGCCGAATTGGCTGCGCCAGCGCAAGGCGAAGCGATAACATTTGATTTACAGGGAGACTAAAATGTCCAATGAATTCCGTGCCCTCTTAATTGAAAACCAAGATGATAAGCAAACTGTTACATTGAAGACGGTGGATGAAACGGCGTTAATGGACGGCAATGTGATGATCGACGTTGCCTATTCGACCTTGAATTATAAAGACGGCCTCGCGGTCAGCGGCAGTGCTCCTGTCGTGCGAAAGTTCCCAATGATCCCGGGGATTGACCTCGTGGGCACTGTGACTACCTCTGAGGATGATCAGTTTAAGCCGGGCGATCAGGTTCTGATCAATGGTTACGGCTTGAGCGAAGTGCATTGCGGCGGTTATGCGCAAAAAGCCCGCGTGAAGAGTGAGTGGTTGGTGCCGCTTCCCAAAACAATTTCGCCGCAACGCGCTATGGCGATTGGCACGGCTGGCTATACGGCCATGCTCTGCGTCATGGCGGTTGAGGCGGGTGTGGCGCCTGATCAAGGCGATATTCTGGTCACCGGTGCCGCCGGTGGTGTCGGGAGTGTGGCGATTGCCATCTTATCGCGTCTTGGCTATCGCGTGGTCGCTTCGACGGGGCGGCAAAGCGAGGCCGCGTATTTAAAAAGCCTCGGCGCAGCCGATGTTATTGATCGCACGGCCTTAAGTGAAAAGGGGCGGCCTTTGGATAAAGAGTTATGGGCTGGCGTGGTTGACTCGGTGGGCAGTTTCACACTTGCCAATGCGATCGCGCAAACGCGCTATGGTGGAACTGTTGCGGCCTGTGGTTTGGCGCAAGGCGCTGATCTTCCCGCGACAGTGATGCCCTTTATTTTACGCGGTGTGAGTTTGCGCGGCATTGATAGCGTGCAAGCGCCTATGCCGCTACGTCGAGAGGCTTGGAGCCGTTTGGCAAAAGATCTTGATTTGGAGCTTCTCGATACGATGACCAGCCACCACGTACTTGCCGATGTGCCAGCGCTAGCAGATAAAATTCTGGCCGGCCAAATACGCGGGCGCGTTGTCATCGATGTGAACGCCTAACACGGTAAAGGTCGACGCGAAGGCTGGTGGCTAGAAAATTGTGTAGCCGCCATCGATGACGATGCTATCTCCGCTGTGAAAGCTCGACGCATCACTGGCAAGATAAACTGCAATCCCGCCAAATTCATCGCCACGCCCCCATCGTTGCATCGGCACACGTCCGATCACTTTATTGTTGAAGATATCGCTGTCTTGCGCGGTTTGTGTCATGTCGGTTGCGATCCAGCCTGGCAAAAGGCTATTGGCGCGAATTCCATAACGGGCATATTCGACGGCGAGGCCTCGCATCATGGCGACGACGCCGGCTTTACTGGCACCATAATGCTGATTGCGGGCTGCCCCTTCGATTGCCGCTGTACTGGCGACGCCAATGAGACTACCGCCAATATCGCCCTGGCTAGCACGCTCGACCATGTGACGCGCTGCAGCGCGCATGGTGAAAAACACGCCATCGAGATTAACGGCTAAGACGTCGCGATAATCTTGTGTCTTCATTTGATCGAAGGACTTGCTCATGCGGCCAATGCCGGAGTTGGCGAAGACGGCGTGAACCGCACCAAAATCTTTGACAGCTTGTGCAAAGGCCTCATCAACCGCGGCCTCGTCGGCGACATTGACCTGCGCGGTTTGATATTGGGCTTGACCGCAGGCTTGCAGCTTGGCAAGCGCAGCCACATTTTTGTCGGCATTGGTGCCCCAAATTAAAACATTTGCCCCCGCTTGCGCGAGCGCTTCGGCCATCCCCAGGCCAATGCCGCCATTGCCGCCCGTGATGAGAGCGGTTTTGCCTGTTAAATCAAACGCGGTATATGTCATGTGTGTCTCCTATGGCCCTCATTTTACGCAAAAATTATGGTGTTCGGCTAGGGCGCATTTAACGCTCTAGACCCCTTCTTAATTTGCTGGCAGTCTGAGGTCATGCGATGGGGGCTTGCCATTTTGTTAACGATCATAGTCGGGTCAGGCTTGGCGGCTGAACCCGAGGGCAGCCAAGACTATGTTGTTATCAAGACACAAGCAGGTCAGCAGCACAGATTTCGTGTTGAGCTGGCGCAAGATTATGAAACGCAACGCCGCGGCCTGATGTTTAGAGACCAGCTTGCTGATGATCAGGGTATGCTGTTTATTTTTGCTGAACTCGATCATGTGCATTTCTGGATGCGCAATACGCTCATTCCCCTCGATATGATTTTTATTCGAAATGGCATCATCGACCAGATTGAAACCCGACGTGATACACAGTCTGACCGCCCAACCTCGTCCCTCCAGCCGGTTGATAGTGTGCTCGAAATAAACGCGGGGCGGGCCGCGGCGCTGGGTCTCGGACGTGGCGATCGGGTTTTGCTCCAGCATTGCGAGGCGCCATGTCTTATGCCCTAAAGCAAATTAATATTGCCGTTACGGACCTCACTGCGGGGCGCGATTACTGGCAGAAGGTTATCGGCCTAACCCCAGCCGGTATTGAGGCGCCCGTTTTTCCGCTCGCAAATATACAGCTTGCACTGCAGGAAAATGCCACCGCGATGGGCTTAAGCGGTTTGGTTTTTGAGGGGCCTGCGAGACCCGATTGTCATCAGCGCGGGATCGCGATGCATTTTGTAGAGGCCTGTGAAGATGCGGATGTAGGGCAGGGAGGCACCCATCAAGCGATTGATTTGGCGGTTGACCATGTCGTGCTCCGGACCTGCGATGGTGATGCGGCGGTTGCTTTTTTTGCTGAAACATTAGGATTGCGACTGGCCTTAAGACAATCACGCCCAGAATGGGGTGGCGATATGATTTTCTTCCGCACACAGCATATGTCGATCGAAGTGATTGCAAATAGTAAAGCGCCGGAACAAGATGAGTTATGGGGGCTCGCTCTGCGCTGTCGCGACCTCTCGGAATGCCATCATCGCCTCATTGATCTCGGCATTGATGTCAGTGAGATAAGAGTGGGACGAAAACCCGGCACTGAAGTCGCGACGATTCGCGACGCGCCGATCCCGCTCTTGCTTATTGCGCCGCAGCGCGGCGTAAGCGATCCATAATCGCTTCACCCAAGCCAGTTTCGGGTATGGGGCGAACAATGATTTTTGCACTCGGCGCTGTAAGCGCTTGGTCCATTTCATAAAGCGCGGCATAGAGCCGTGCCGCGGCTTGCGTCAAATCGCGTGACGGACTGAGGTCGGTCTGTGGGCCCGCATGCGCCTCAACGCCGGCAAAAGTAATCAGAGCGTCGTCGCTGCCCGGCGGTGCCTCAGAAATAACGAGCTGATGCGATGGTGCATAATGGCGCGCTAGTCGCCCGGGGGCGAGTTTGCTCACATCTTCACCCTCGCTGGGCGGGGTTTGCAAGCTGTGTCCGACAAGGGCTTCAATCTCGCTGCGGGCGATGCCACCGGCGCGCAGCCAATACAGGGCATCGTCAAAACAGCCAACAATACTCGACTCGAGTCCAACGGTGCAGGCGCCCCCATCCACCAGTGTGATGTCGGGAAAACTTGATAAAACATGGTCGGGATGGGTGGGGCTAATGCGACCCGAGACATTGGCGCTCGGGGCGGCTACCGGAAAGTCACATTTTGCCAGCAGGGCTTGTGCGGTTGCATGTGCCGGCACGCGCAGAGCGATCGTCGGCAGGCCTGCGCAAGCCAAAAGGTCAACTGGACACTGGGGTAGACGTGGGACGACCAAGGTCAAGGGACCGGGCCAAAAATGTTCCGCCAAGCGTAAGGCTGTATCGTTAAAAGCGCCAATTTGTTGGGCCGCGTCGATCGTGGCGACATGGCAAATCAACGGGTTAAAATGTGGCCGCCCCTTTCGTGCAAAGAGTTTGGCAACGGCTTCAGGGTTTCGGGCATCGGCGCCCAAGCCATAGACTGTCTCGGTCGGAAAGGCCACGAGATCGCCACGTCGCAAAATCGCGGCGGCTTGCGCCAGCGACGTTTGATCCTGATCGAGGCGTATCACGAAGTTTTTCGTCCTTTGGTCGTCGGCTTACGCCGCGCGGCCGCCGTCTTTTGGGCTGCTGCCGGCTTTTGGGCTGCTGCCGGCTTTTTCGCAGGTGTAGCGGCCTTGCGCTTTGCTGTGGCACGAGCCGGTTTTGTCTCGGCGGTGATTTTGTCTTCGTCGCGCGCAACTGCATTGCGCGAAGACATGCTGGCGCGCTTGGTTAAAAAGTTTTGCGGCAGGAGGCGCATTAACAGTGCCGTCAATTTATAAGACCAGCCATTGATGACGATAGGGCCTTTGTCGGCTTCGACTGCATCATGTGCTTCGCGGACAACGCGTGGTCCCGTCAGCCACAAAAAGCTCGGTAATTGATTCATTGCATCGCGGTTGCCGGCAATATCGTGGAAATCACTATAGGTAAACCCCGGACACAGCGCGACGACATGTACGCCAGTCCCGCGATACTCGATTGCCAGGCTCTGGCTCAAGCGCAGAACAAAGGACTTGATAGCGGGATAGAGCGTGCCGCCCGCCGACCCGTTGAGAAAAGCAGCGGCGGAAGACACATTAACGATACGTCCCATACCGCGGGCGGCCATACTTGGGCCAAAAATATGGCAAAGCTCGGCTACAGCTGTGGCCATGACTTGGATCATGTCGCGTTCGACTTCCCACCGCACGTCGCGAAAAAAACCTGGAACTGAATATCCAGCATTATTGACCAGATAGTCGACTTCGAGTCCCGCCGCGTCGATCTTTGCCTTGAGTTGGGCCGGGGCTCGCGGGTTTGCGAGGTCTGCTGGAAAGCAATCGACTTTGATATTGAATGCCGTTTCCAATTCGGCTTTGAGGGCGTTGAGAAGTTCAGTCCGCCGCGCCGTTAAAATCAAGTTATAGCCGCGTCCAGCAAGCAAACGGGCATAATCACGGCCAATACCAGCCGAAGCGCCTGTGATAAGCGCAGTGGGGGTGAAACTCATAATCGACGCTCCTAACTCATTGTATCATGATGAAATTCTCGGTAAGATTAGTCTAGGTTTCTGCTGGCATCAATGTTTTAAGTATGCCCCGCTCACTCAGAAAGGCCGCGTATGGTACAAAAAGCGTCTGGGGAGCCCCTTGCACATGGGCTCATATATCCGTTTGAAACAGCCCCGGATAGCCAGTCTCGCATTGAGCTGGCGCCAGGTGTTTACTGGCTACGGTTGCCGTTCGATTTTGGCATTGATCATATCAACCTGTGGTTGCTTGAGGATGGCGATGGCTGGACGCTCGTCGATACTGGGTTTGACCAAGATAGCACGCGGAAATTATGGGAGCAGTGGATCGAAACATTGCTCGATGGTAAGCCGTTGCGGCGGGTTATCGCCACGCACATGCACCCCGACCATGTCGGGCTGGCAGGCTGGCTGGTGAATAAATTTGATGCCGCATTTTGCATGTCGCGTACTGACTATCTTCTGTGCCGCGCCTTAGCTGCCGATACCGGTCGCAAAGCGCCGGAAGAGGGTGTGCGATTTTATAAAGCGGCGGGTTTTAATGACGAAGCCTTGGCTCGTTATCGCGAGCGCTTTGGCATGTTTGGAGAGTTGATCCATGTCTTGCCGCAATCCTATGAGCGTCTACAGCAGGATCAGGTTCTCAAAATAGGCAATTATAGCTGGCGGGTTGAGATTGGCATGGGCCATACGCCGGAACATGTTTGCCTGTATTCTCCTGATCTCAATATGATTATTGCCGGCGATCAGATCTTGCCAAAAATATCATCAAATGTGTCTTTATTTCCGACCGAGCCGCTGGCTAATCCTTTACAGGACTGGATCGATAGTTGTCATCGCTTGATCGAGGTTTTACCCGAAGATTGTCTAGTTTTGCCTGCGCACAATGATCCCTTCTATGGCGCGCATGCCCGCTTGCAGTCTCTGATCGATGGGCATGAGAGGGCATTGGCGCGGCTATATGAAATTTGTGAGACGCCGAGACGAGCCGTTGATGGCAAGATATTTTCTGTTCTGTTTAAACGTAAAATCGACAGAAACAATTTTTTTATGGCGACCGGCGAAAGTCTGTCGCATCTGATGTGCCTGGTGCATCGAGGCGATCTTCAGCTTATCAAAGATGAAGATGGGGTCGACTGGTTCTCGCGGGCAGAGGCGTAAGACGGAGAGACGATGGTGAGTAAAAAAGACAAGATACCCGCAGATATTGCGGCCATGAGTTTTGAGGATGCAATGCGCGAGTTGGAAGATATCGTCAATCGGTTGGAAGCCGGCGATGTCGCGCTCGAGGAGTCGCTTGAGATTTATCAACGCGGGGCTTTATTGCGGGCTTATTGCGATGAGAAACTAAAATCTGCGCAAGCAAAAATAGAGAAGGTGACAGGTGGCGGGGCGGCCAGCGAGGATCTCGACGTCGAGTAGTTATGGAAAATCTGTCCCAGCGCATGAAACAGGCGGCCAGCGAGATCGACGCGACGCTAGCCGCAATATTGGATGCGAAAACGGTTTCTGGGCGTCTGCGCGATGCTATGGCCTATGCCAGTCTGGGGGGCGGCAAAAGGCTTCGCGGCTTTTTATGTCTCCAGGGAGCGGCTCTATTTGCGCCAACGTCTGGACATATTTTGCACTTGGCGGCCGCGATTGAGGCAGTTCATAGCTATTCGCTAATCCATGATGATTTACCAAGCATGGATGATGACGATATGCGGCGTGGCAAGCCCAGCTTGCATCGTGCTTTTGACGAGGCCACCGCGATTTTAGCGGGCGACGCCCTTTTAACTCTGGGCTTTGAGATAGTATCTAGCCCAGAGATCAGCTCAAATACTGCCGTGACGGCACGCCTGACGCAAAGCTTGGCTGTGGCGATTGGCGCGCGCGGCATGCTTCAAGGGCAAATGCTCGATATTTATGCGCGCGGCGAAGCGGCGACACCGGACGCGCTTCTAGCACAAATTCATGCCCGAAAGACTGGCGATTTAATCGCTTTTGCCGCCGCCAGCGGGGCAATTTGGGCTGGTGCAGAACGGGAGGCAGAGCAGGCTTTGTGGGAATATGGACGGGCGCTAGGTCTAGCCTTCCAAATTGCTGATGATGTGCTGGATGTGACCGCCGATCCACATATATTAGGTAAGACGACAGGAAAGGATGAGGCACAAAACAAGCTCACTTATGTAGAGCTCTATGGCTTAGATGAGGCTAAAAACATGGCAGCGGAAGCCGTTCGTCAGGCCTGCGCGTCGCTTGGGTGGTTCGGCGAGAGCGCTGAAATACTGAAAGCGCTCGCGCAATTTGTTATTACGCGAGAAAGCTGATAGAAAGCGTGCCGAGGATAATGTTGTGAAGCAAAGCGCTACGCCTTTATTGGACCAAATCGCCACGCCGCAAGATTTGCGGCGCTTGGATATAGGTGACTTGCGGCAATTAGCTGATGAGCTGCGCACTGAGACGATTGCCGCTGTGTCTGAGACAGGCGGCCATCTCGGTGCTGGTCTCGGGGTTGTCGAGCTGACGGTTGCTTTGCACTATATTTTTAATACCCCCGACGATCGTCTGATTTGGGATGTCGGGCATCAGTGCTACCCGCATAAAATTCTAACCGGCCGCCGCGATCGCATCCGGACGATACGCCAGGGTGGTGGGCTCGCCGGTTTTACGAAACGCGCAGAGTCGCCCTACGACCCGTTCGGCGCAGGGCATAGCTCAACATCAATCTCGGCCGGTCTCGGTATGGCCGTGGCGCGCGATCTTCTCGATCAAGATAATCATGTTGTCGCGGTTATTGGTGATGGCGCCATGAGCGCGGGTATGGCCTATGAGGCGATGAATAATGCTGGCGCCTTGGGCCAGCGCCTGACCGTGATTTTAAACGATAATGATATGTCGATCGCTCCGCCCGTCGGGGCGATGAGCGCGTATTTGGCGCGGTTGTTATCGGGCGGCGCTTATCGCTCGATCAGAAATGTCGCGAAGGATGTGTTACGACATTTCCCTACGAGTATCGAAGAGGCCGCACGTCGATTTGAGGAATATGCTCGCGGGATGGCGACGGGCGGCACATTATTCGAGGAATTGGGATTTTATTATGTTGGTCCTATCGACGGGCATAATCTTGATCACTTACTGCCAATTTTGAAAAATGTTAGGGCAGCTAAAGATGGCCCCGTTTTACTGCACGTCGTCACGCAGAAGGGCAAAGGCTATGCGCCTGCCGAAGCGTCCGATGATAAATACCACGGTGTTGCGAAGTTTAATATTGTAACCGGCGAACAGTCCAAATCGACAGCCAATGCGCCGAGCTACACATCGGTATTTGCCAAATCGTTGATTGCAGCAGCCGAGCAGGATCCGAGAATTATTGGGATTACTGCCGCGATGCCGTCTGGCACGGGGATGGATAAATTCGGCGAAAAGTTCCCAGATCGCTGTTTTGATGTTGGGATTGCTGAACAGCATGCCGTCACCTTTGCGGCCGGTTTGGCGAGCGAGGGCATGCGGCCTTTCTGCGCTCTGTATTCAACATTCTTGCAACGCGCCTATGATCAGGTCGTGCATGATGTTGCTATTCAAAAACTACCCGTGCGCTTTATTATCGATCGCGCCGGCCTTGTCGGCGCCGATGGTCCCACACACGCTGGTGCTTTTGACAGTACCTATCTCGGGGTTTTGCCGCAAATGGTTTTAATGGCACCTGCCGATGAGGCGGAGTTGATGCGCATGGTGGCGACACAATGCGAAATCGATGATTTGCCGAGTGCCGTGCGGTTTCCGCGTGGTGAGGGGACAGGCGCGGAACTACCCGTGTTTGGTGAGCGTGTTGAAATCGGCAAAGGCCGTCTTATGCGCGATGGCGGGCGGGTTTGTCTCGTTAGCTATGGCACGCGCTTGACGGCTTGCTTAGCCGCAGCCGATACCTTGGAAGCGCAAGGCTACCGGACATCGGTCGTCGATGCGCGCTTTATGAAACCCCTCGATACAGAATTGCTGGCGCAAATGGCGCGTCACCACGAAGTGATGATTACCGTCGAGGAAGGCAGTGTGGGTGGTTTTGGCTCGCATGTGATGCAGTATTTATCAGATCATAGCCTGCTCGATGGCGCCCTTAAGTTTCGTAGTTTTGTTCTTCCAGACATATTTATTGACCATGATGCGCCGGCAAAAATGTATGACGCGGCGGGTCTTAACGCTGAGCAAATTGTTAACCGTGTGGCCGCGCTGATGCAGGCCGATATCACGCCGCTTTCGGTACGTCCCGCGCAAAACTAAATATGACCTCTGATACACCCACACGCCGCTTAGACGTGTATCTCGTGGATGCGGGCTATTTCGATAGCCGCGCGCGTGCACAGTCTGCGATCGCCGCGGGCGAGGTTTATATTGATGGTGTTGAGGTAAAACGCCCGGCACAGAAAATTAATGCTGGTCAAAATCTCGAAGTTAGAACAGGGGGGCCGGTTTACGTCTCGCGCGGTGGCCTAAAATTAGCGCATGCGCTGACGCATTTCGAGATTTCGCCGCAAGGACAAAACATTATTGATTTGGGCGCATCGACTGGCGGGTTTACGGATGTTTTGCTCCGCCAAGGGGCAACGAAAGTTTATGCGATTGATGTCGGGCATGATCAGCTACATGCTTCCTTGCGGCGCGATGAGCGTATCGTAAATCTGGAAGGGGTGAATGCGCGAGACCTTGATCATGCGCATCTTGCCGCGCCAGCCAATGGGTTGGTGTGCGATGTGAGTTTCATCAGCCTACGGTTGGTGGTGCCACCTGCTTTGGCTTTGTTAAGTGCACCGGCTTGGATGGTGCTTTTGATCAAGCCACAATTTGAAGCTGGGCGGGCGGCCTTGAATAAAAAAGGCGTGGTCACTGATCCCCGGATTCGCGATCGCGTGTGCTCTGAGTTTTTAGATTGGTTTGGTGCGGCAGCGCCGGCGTGGCGCAGCCTCGGGATTACCCCAAGCCCGATCACAGGCCCGGAAGGTAATCACGAGTTTTTATTTGCGGCGCGTTTAGCCCTCGAGTGAGGCATCCCATTGGCCAAGTGCGGCGAGGCCGTTCATTTTGGCGCGATGTAAAAATGCCGCTTGGCCCGCGGGTACATTTTCTGCCTTGCCGCCCCAGGCTTTCAAAGGCGCGGCTTGCAGG
This sequence comes from Alphaproteobacteria bacterium, assembly GCA_965660195.1. GTDB lineage: Bacteria > Pseudomonadota > Alphaproteobacteria > RS24 > RS24 > JAYODZ01. Next base: position 4,077 of record CBFHZM010000009.1, on the reverse strand, counting down.
GCGCGGCCATAGGAAAAGCTCAGTTTCCATGGCAAATTGCCGAGCTTATTCATGGCATCCAGATGCGCTGTGGCATCCTGATCGGACTGTCCGCCCGACAAGAAAACAATACCAGGCACAGCTTCAGGAACTGTTTTGCGGAAGCAATCCAGCGTCATCTCAGCGACCTTATCGATACCAGCTTGTTCGGGGTGCTTTGTGCCTGAGACCACCATATTGGGCTTCAGAACAGTGCCTTCGAGATACACCGACTGTTCGGCCAGCTGCTGATACAGGGCTGTGAGAGCGGCGGTCGTGACGTCATAACAGGTCTCGATACTGTGGTCGCCATCCATAATGACTTCTGGTTCCACGATCGGCACAATTTGCGCTTCTTGGCACAATGCGGCATAGCGCGCCAAGGCGTGGGCGTTGGCGGCGATACAGCCTGCTGACGGAATACCTGCGCCGATATTGATCACGGCTCGCCATTTGGCGAAGCGTGCGCCAAGATCAAAATATTCCGCTAAGCGCTCGCGCAACCCGTCGAGCCCTTCGGTGACCATTTCACCGTCATGTAAGGGCATGGCTTTGGCACCCATATCGACTTTAATGCCAGGGAGGCTACCAGCTTTCTCAATGAGCGAAACGAGCGTCGAGCCGTCTGCGGCTTTTTGGCGGATAGTTTCATCATATAGAATTACGCCTGAAATATAATTCAGCATCGCCTCGTCGGTGCGGAACAGCATTTCGCGATAATCCCGGCGATTAGTCTCGGTGCTCTCGACATGGATCGAGTCGAAGCGCTTTTTTATCGTGCCCGAGCTTTCGTCAGCAGCAAGGATGCCCTTGCCATCAGCCACCATAGCTTGCGCGATTTCAGCCAGTTCTTGCTTGTTCATTGTACCAACTCCTTCGTGTAAAAAGCGATCAGCCGAGAACGGCTACCCCTGGTAAATCTTTTCCTTCTAACCATTCCAAAAATGCGCCGCCAGCTGTCGACACATAGGTGAAGTCAGCGCCGGCGCCAGCGTGGTTTAGTGCCGCGACCGTGTCGCCGCCCCCAGCAACGGAAGTCAGCTTGCCTTGTTGTGTTAGGATAGCGGCATGGCGCGCTGCTTCATTGGTTGCGACATCAAAGGGCTCGATCTCAAAGGCGCCCAAGGGGCCATTCCAAATCAAGGTCTTGGCCTTGGAAAAAGCGTCGCAAACCCTGGCAACAGTCGCGGGGCCAGCGTCGAGCGCCATTTGATCCGCCGCGATATCCTCGCTGGCAACAATCCGGCGCGGCTGGCCAGCGGCAAATTCGGGTGCAACGGCGACATCCGTTGGTAAAATAATCTCGCAATTATTTTGCGCGGCTTCGGCAAGAATGGCGCGGGCAGTATCGAGCATGCTGGTTTCGCAAAGTGATTTTCCAACCGCGATCGACTGTGCCGCAAGAAACGTATTGGCCATGCCGCCACTAATGACAAGCATATCAACGCGCTTGCTGAGATTGCCCAAAAGGTCGAGTTTGGTCGAAATTTTGGCGCCGCCCACGACGGCAATGACAGGGCGAGTAGGGGTGCCCAGCGCCATTTCGAGAGCTTGCAATTCAGCCTGCATGGCGCGCCCGACATAACTCGGCAAGCATCGTGCAATTGCTTCGGTCGACGCATGCGCGCGATGTGCGGCCGAGAAAGCGTCATTAACATAGGCCGTGGCGCCTTGTGCAAGTTCCTGCGCAAAGGCCATATCGTTGTTCTCTTCGCCCGCGTGATAACGCGTGTTTTCCAGTACGATAATGTCACCCGCTTTGGCGTCTCCGCAGACGGCTTGTGCTGCAGGTCCGACGCAGTCGGTCGCGAATTTCACCTCTTGGCCCAGCACACTAGATAGCGCCTGCGCCACAGGCTGAAGGCTCATCTCGGCCACTTTCTGCCCTTTTGGGCGACCGAAATGCGACAGAATAGCAACCCGTGCGCCAGCTTGTGATAGCTCGCGCAAAGTTGGCACAACGCGCTCGAGGCGGGTTGTATCGCGCACAGTGAATGCATCGGTAAGCGGCACATTGAGATCAGCACGCACCAAAATGAGTGCGCCGCGCATGTTTGTTTCCAGCAGCGCGTCGAGCGGACGAGGCGCCATCGCCTTAGCCGAGTTTAGCCATGACGAGGGCCGTGTCGCTCATCCGATTGGCAAAGCCCCATTCATTGTCATACCAGCTCAAGACCCGCACCAAGCGGTCATCGACAATTTGCGTCTGCGTCAGGTCGAAGGTGGACGAACTCGGATTGTGGTTGAAGTCGATCGATACCAATGGGCGATCATTCACTGCCAGGACGCCTTTCAGCGGGCCCTTGGCGGCCTTGATCATGGCATTATTGACCGCGTCGACGGTGACTTTTGATTTAGCTTGGAAGACAAGGTCTATCATTGACACATTCGGGGTCGGCACGCGAACGGCTGTTCCGTCCAATTTACCAGCCAGTTCTGGCAAGACCAGACCCACTGCTTTAGCAGCGCCCGTTGATGTCGGGATCATCGACAGGCTGGCGGCGCGGGCGCGACGCGGGTCACTGTGCAAAGTATCAACGGTTCTTTGATCCCCTGTAAAAGCGTGTACGGTCGTCATGTAGCCGCGCTCAATACCACACAGCTTGTTCAAGACCTGAGCGACAGGGGCTAAGCAGTTGGTTGTGCACGAGGCGTTTGAAACCACTTTGTGGCTTTTGCGCAATTTCGTGTGGTTCACACCGTAAACGACCGTTAGGTCAGCATTGGTAGCCGGTGCACTGATCAGTACTTTTTTGGCGCCAGCCTCAATATGCTTGGCAGCATCTTCGCGCTTGGTGAACAGTCCGGTGCACTCAAGCGCAATATCGATGCCCAGCTCGGCCCAAGGCAATTTTGCAGGGTCCCGCTCGGCAAAAACCTTAATCGGGCCGCGGCCGACATTCATCGAAGATTTCGTATATTTGACCGAGGTCGGCAGTTGCCCATGGATACTATCATATTGCAGCATCATGGCGTTGGCCTCGACAGTACCCAAATCATTGATCGCAACAACTTGGATATCTTTGCGGCCACTCTCCACGATTGCTCGCAACACAAGCCGCCCAATGCGTCCAAAGCCATTAATTGCTACTTTTACTGCCATGGTTTAGATCCCTTTCTCTTTTCAATCAGTCTTTGTCTGGTCAATCAGTCTTCATCTGGGGTGGTTGGCTCGGCGAGAGCTGAGCGGGCCGCATCCGCGATGTGGTTTGCGGTTATACCGAAATGTTCGAACAAGGTGCTGGCGGGCGCGCTGGCGCCAAAGCCGGACATGCCAATGAAAATGTCATTTGGGCGCATATATTTGCCCCAACCTTGCTCGATCGCCGCTTCAACAATAATACGAACGGGGCTATCACCAAGCGTATCAGCGCGATAGCCATCGCTTTGGGCCTCGAATAATTCGAGGCATGGGGCTGACACAACGCGCGTTTTGATGCCCTCGCTGTCGAGCATTTTTTGCGCTTCGACAGCGATCGAGACTTCCGACCCGCTGGCGATCAGCGTTACGCTGGCTTGGTTAGTGGTGATCAATTCATAGGCGCCCATGGCACAACTATTTTTCTCGCTATAGCCTCGGATCGTCGGTAGGTTTTGTCGCGTTAAAACAAGGGCGCTCGGTGTGGACTTGCTCTCCAGTGCCAATTGCCAGCATTCGGCGGTTTCCATCGCGTCGGCCGGGCGTAATACGTTTAGATTCGGGATCGCCCGCAAGGCCGCCAGATGTTCGACTGGCTGGTGCGTCGGGCCGTCTTCGCCTAGACCGATGCTGTCATGCGTCAGCACGTGAATGACACGTTGCCCCATCAGCGCCGCCAGACGGATGGCTGGCCGCGAATAATCTGAGAACACTAAGAAGGTACCTGAGTAGGGTATCAGGCCGCCATGCAATGCAATGCCGTTCATCGCCGCTGCCATACCAAACTCACGAATGCCGTAGTGAATAAAGCTGCCGCTATAGTCGTCGGCCGATACGGCACCTTGATCTGGCGTGCGGGTATTATTCGAGCCCGTCAAATCAGCCGAGCCGCCGAGCATTTCCGACACTACTGGTACAAT
>CBFHZM010000008.1:0-39193 GCA_965660195.1 Alphaproteobacteria bacterium | reverse complement strand
GCAGCCTTTAGCGCATCAACCAGATCAGTTTTTTCCCACGAGAAACCACCATCGGCCTCGTGCGCTCGGCCGAAATGGCCATAGGCAGCGGTGCGGGCAAAAATTGGACGGTTTAATTGCAGGTGCTCGCGAATGCCACGGGGACTGAGGTCCATGACCTGCATGAGGGCCTGCTCAAGTTTGGCTTCCTCCACTTGGCCTGTGCCAAACAGATCGACGAGAATTGATAAAGGCTTCGAGACACCAATCGCATACGCTAATTGCAAGCAACATTTATCGGCCAATCCTGCCGCGACAACGTTCTTCGCTAAATAGCGCGCCGCATAGGCTGCCGACCGGTCAACCTTGGTCGGGTCCTTGCCCGAAAAAGCGCCGCCGCCATGCGGCGCGGCGCCGCCATAAGTGTCGACAATAATTTTCCGTCCCGTCAAACCAGCATCGCCATCAGGTCCACCAATAACAAACTTACCTGTTGGGTTAACGTAGAAATTTTCTTCCGAGCACATCCAGCCATCGGGCAAAACATCGAGAACAAACGGACGGACAATTTCGCGCACATCTGATTGTGATAAATTTTCATCGTGCTGGGTTGAGACGACCACTGAGGTTGCAGCTATGGGCCGGCCATTTTCATAACGCAGCGAAATTTGGCTCTTGGCGTCTGGGCCAAGACCGGCCACCGCGCCACTATGACGGGCCGCTGCCATATTTTGCAGAATTTTGTGGGAATAAGCGATCGGCGCTGGCATCAGCTCAGGGGTTTCGTTGCAGGCATAGCCAAACATAATCCCTTGGTCACCGGCGCCTTCGTCTTTATTACCACCATCAGCGTCAACCCCTTGGGCAATATGTGCCGATTGGCCATGGACATGCACTTGCACTTCTGCATTTTTCCAATGGAAGCCGTCTTGTTCGTAGCCAATGTCGCGAACCGCATCGCGTGCGACTTGCTCCATTTCCTCTTTCGAAACCAGCTCCTTAGGTCTTACTTCGCCGGCCAAGACGATAAGATTCGTAGTCGTCAGAGTTTCAACCGCAACACGGGCTTGCGGATCGCGCGATAAGAAAAGATCCAGTACACTATCAGAAATCCGGTCACAGACTTTATCGGGATGCCCCTCGGAAACGGATTCACTCGTGAAAACGTAATCTTGCCTTGCCATTATAGCCTCCTGCTTAACGCGAGACGCGCGCATATTCACATAAAGAAAGCTTTATATGACAGAGCGGGGCGCCGAGGTCAAGCTAGGATTTCGGGTTCGAGCAGAGCTTTAGCGCCGCATCGGAATGGCTTTTGAGAGATCCGTAATGAGGGTGAGAAGATCACGCCTGAGCGTTGCGCTTCCAATATCCAGAAAGGTGCGGTTCAGTTGCAGGCCCTCGGCACTACTGACAAAGGTGAGATAGGGACTAACACTTGGTGCCGCACTCTCTTGCATGCCGCCCTGGGGCCCTAATCCGTCCTCCCAATCCTCCAGGCCATCAAAAAAATAATTAATCGGCACATCGAATATTTGCGCCATTTCATATAGTCTGCTGGCCGAGACGCGGTTGGTCCCTTTTTCATATTTTTGTATCTGCTGAAAAGTAACCGACAATCTCTCCCCAAGAGACTCTTGGCTGATACCTAACATTAACCGACGAAGTCTCAGCCTAGATCCGATATGCGCGTCAATCGATTTTTCTGTTTTTCTGTACACCCGATAATCCTCTACTTTTTTATTTTTATGATCCGGAGTTAACCCTACGGTATACACGTAAAGATTAAATTTTTATTTTTTTTTGCGCCACAATACCGAGAGAATATAACAGACTAGGCAAACGATGAACATAGTCGCAAAAATTGCATGGGGCGGCGTCTTCGTGAGGGGGGCTTGAGGTTGCGGTAACCGAACCGTTATCGTATCGCGTTGCCCCAGAGCGATGGCACCAAGGTTGCGTCCAAGGCCATCAAAGGCGGCTGTTATACCGGTATTTGCAACACGTATGAGCGGCAAACCTGTTTCGATGGCGCGCAGGCGCGCTTGCGCCAAATGTTGATAGGGACCCGCTGTGTGTCCAAACCACGCATCATTGGTGATATTAATCAGCGCGCGTAAATCCGCCTGATAGCGGCGTGGGAAAATGGCTTCGTAACAAATCATCACCCCGAAAGCCTGTCCATTAGGGCCCGTCACCTCAGCATTGGCCGGACCCGCTGTAAAGCCGCCGCGCTGGCGGGTTAATTGTTGAAAGCCCAACCACTCAAGTAAATTTTGAAACGGCAGAAACTCACCAAAAGGCACCAGCTTATGCTTGTCGGCTGTGTCGAGCAGTTGGCCGTCGCCGCTCCAGACTTGCAAAGCGTTAAAAAAGGCTACCTCACCAGCTGGATCAATTTGGCGGCGTACCGAGCCGGCCATAAGAATTGGCAAGGGAGCAAGGCGAGCCTCGAGGAGCCGCGGGAAGAATTTTTCTTCATCGAGTAAAAAAGGAAGTGTTGTCTCAGGCCAAACCACCATCTGCGTTTGTTCGGTCATGCCCTCGACCGTCAAATCCATCACCTCGCGGACAATGGCTAATCTTTCTTGGGTATCCCATTTGCGCCCTTGATCAATATTAGGTTGGACCAGCGTAACATTTAACACCTCGCCAGCTTGAGCGGGTTGGCGCAAACGCCAAGCGCCAAAGCTCACGACCATAGCGGTCGACACCACCAGAACTAAGAGCCCGGCGCCCCATCGCCGCCCAATCCATAAAGCAATGGGCACAAGCAACCACAAAAGGATAAGGAGGTTCAACGCGTGCTGCCCAAGCAGTGAAATCGATTGAATGAGCCAAGGCCATTCAGCCCAAACCATAACTGGCGCATTCCACGGAAAGCCGGTGAGAATAGTGGCACGGAGATATTCTCCCACCGCCAGCAAAAGGCCAAAGAGAACGGCGTCGCTGAGGGCCGAAACCGTTCGCAATTTCGCCCAAAGCGCCACGACGAGCGCATCAAAAATCGCTAGCAACGCAGGGAGTCCCAACACCGCAAAAGGCAACATCCACCAAAATAAATCAACTTCAACCAGAATAGCGGCGCCGGTCCAATACAGCCCTGTTAAAAACCGGCCATAGCCAAAAATCCAGCCAAGCCACATCGCGGCTTTGGTGGAACGGCTGTGAAAGGCAAAATAGAACAACACGCCGTAGGCGAAGAAAGCCGCTGGTAACACCCCATAGGGCGCATAGGCAAACGGCAATAGAGCCGCTGCAACAAAGACCAACCAACTGGGCGAGCGTTGCAGGGCAGTAACGGCGCGCATCTTACTCGGACCTAATCCGCGGTATCGGGGTTTTGCCGTAATTTCAACTCTAACGACTTAATGCGTCGCGGATCGACATCGCGAATTAGTAGTTCCATGACCCGTCCATCGGCAAGCGAGATATTTAAAATCTCGCCGCGTTGTGGCACACGTCCGGCAAGGGTAAAGGCCAAGCCACCCAGCGTATCGACTTCCTCAAAATCCTTCATATCGAAATCAACACCGAGCTCTCGGCGCAAATCATCAATATCAAGCCGCGCCGAAGCCTCCCAATGATGCTCGCGTTTAAACACAAGCACTGGATCATCTGGGTCATCGTCATGTTCATCTTCGATTTCGCCGACAATTTCTTCGACCAAATCTTCGATTGTGACGAGGCCATCGGTGCCGCCATATTCATCCACCACCAGCGCCATATGGGTCCTCGTCGATTGCATCCGCAATAATAAATCGAGTGCCGGCATTGAGGGCGGCGCAAACAAAACATCGCGCACGATTCGAGCGAGCGAAAACCCCCCCGTGCCATTATGCGCGAGAGGTAAAATATCTTTCATATGAACCATTCCGATCGGGTGGTCGAGAGTCTCACGATAGACTGGCACCCGCGAATGCGCGCAGTCAACGAAACAAGCAAGCAAATCTTCATAGCTAATTTGTTCTTCAACGCCGGTAATATCCGCCCGCGGCACCATGACATCTTCGACCCGCACATCGCGAAACCCGAGCAAATTTCGCAGCATATGATGCTCCTCGGACGACAGGTCTGAAGAACCATCCGAGGCCTCAGTCAAAACATCGGTGATGCTCTCTCGCCAATCGGGATCGCTCAGACCGATGAAATTTCGTACCCATGCGAGCCCTGCCCCGACCGTGTCGAACACGCTATTTGCCATTTTTCTTCCCTTCAAATCTTCTTTGCCATCGCCGGGGCGCCAGCATCAGCCTCGCGCACCCAATCATAGGGGTTGGCATACCCCATCGTGGCCAACAACTTAATCTCATGACTTTCCATAAGCGTTGCCTCCGCATCCTCTTGGTGGTCATAACCCAACAAGTGTAGCAGTCCGTGCACCAGCAAATGTGCCAGATGGGCCTCAAATGATTTTGCTTGTGCGACGGCCTCACCTGTCAGCGTTTCATACGATAGCACAATATCGCCAAGCAAATGCTCGCCATCGCGTGATGCCTCGTCCATAACCGGCGCAAAGCTCAAAACATTGGTCGGCCCCTGTTTGCCGCGATAGGTTTGGTTCAACGTTGCCATTTCAGCATCATTGCACAAATGCACGCTGATCTCGGTATCGCGCAAATCTAACGCTGCTGCGGCGGCACGCAAACAGGTCTCGATAAAATTATGAAATACATTCCATTCCGGGAGAGTCCCCGAAATTTCGATTTGCAACCCTTGTCGCCCGCTGGCGTCGTCAGCCGGCATTAATCTTGGCCCCGTGAGCCTTCTTGATTGGACTGCGCCTTAGGATCCGACTTTAAATTTAAGGTCTTCCCATCACGCCGATTATAAGCCTTTACGATCCGCGTCACGAGATCGTGCCGCACAACATCTTCCTCGGCAAATTGTGTGATCGCCACGCCTTTGATCGCGGGCAATATTTCCATCGCGTCTTTTAGCCCCGATTTTGAGCCAAACGGCAAATCAATTTGGCTTGGGTCGCCCGTGATAACCATGCGGCTATTTTCACCCATCCGCGTGAGGAACATTTTCATTTGCATCGGCGTCGCGTTTTGCGCCTCGTCGAGGATGACAAAAGCGTTACGCAACGTGCGCCCGCGCATAAAGGCCAGTGGAGCAATCTCAATCTCACCTGTTTCTAGGCTGCGGTTCACTTGCGGCCCGGGCAGCATATCGTAGAGCGCATCATAAAGGGGGCGCAAATAGGGGTCGACTTTTTCCCGCATGTCGCCCGGTAAGAAACCGAGGCGTTCGCCAGCTTCGACGGCGGGACGCGATAAAATAATGCGTTCGACCTCTCCGCGCTCGAGCGCCGCCGCTGCCGCCGCCACCGCCAAATAAGTTTTGCCGGTGCCCGCAGGGCCAATACCAACGACCAATTCACTGCGCAATAAATCTTCAATATATCCCGCTTGGTTCGGCGATCGCGGTTTAACGTAACGTTTATTGGTTCGAATTTGCGGCAGGTCATCGCTGCCACTTGCTCCCGTTGATCGCCCCGCCATGCGGATCGCGCCATCGACATCGCCGGCAACTATGTTAGCGCCGGTTTGAAGCCGCGCGTAAAGACCGGTCAGTACCTCGCCCGCGTGCTGGCAGGCTTGCTTTGGCCCAGAAACCACCACGCGATTACCGCGATTAGCTATGCTGACGCCGAGAACTTCCTCGATGCGAATGAGATTTTGCCCTTGAGCTCCATAAAGTTCAGCAAGCAATTGATTATTATCGAAATCCAGAGTGAGCGGCGCGCTCTTCTCCGCATCTGGACGGAGTGGCTTTATATCCGATCTAGCTGATCCCACGCACTACCTCGCTTGGCGATCTCCGAAAATGAACACGGTTAAGTCTAGTCATCTGCCTTAAATATCTCTGTTTTCGCGGGCCTTGGCAAGCCCTTATACTGGTACCGACGTGGCCACACCACTTAAAGAGTTGGCGTGCGCGCGGGTAATCTCGACCGGCAAAATTTTGCCAATCGCGGTCATGGGCAAGGTAACGTGAACTGGCTGCAAATACGGGCTGCGGCCAGTCAGCTGCCCATCTTGCTTACTAATTTTCTCAAATAAAACTGGCAACTCACGGCCGACCAAGCTCTCATTGAAAGCTTTCTGCTGGCGGTTCAACAGTGCTTGCAATTCGCCTAGGCGATCAGATTTTTCTGCCTCAGAGACTTGCGCGCCTTCAGCCGCAGGCGTACCGGGGCGCGGAGAGTATTTAAATGAAAAGGCTTGCGCATAGCCCACCTCTTCGACCAAAGCCATGGTTGCAGCAAAATCCTTGGCGCTTTCGCCAGGAAAGCCGACGATAAAATCGGACGATAATGCCAAATCGGGGCGGACAGTGCGAAACTTTTCGACCAGTCGCAAATAATCAGCGACGCTATGATGCCGGTTCATCGCCTTTAAAATTCTATCCGAGCCCGCTTGAACCGGAAGATGCAAATAGGGCATTAATTTTTCAAGATCACCATGCGCTGCGATTAAATCGTCATCCATATCGTTCGGATGCGAGGTGGTAAAGCGCAACCGCTGCAAGCCATCGATTTCGGCCAAGCGACGCAACAAGCCGCCAAGCCGCTGGCCGCTATCGCGATCTTGCCACGCATTGACATTTTGCCCCAACAAGGTGATCTCGCAAACACCTTGTTCAACCAAGGCTTGCACCTCGGCAATAATCTGACCACTGTCGCGTGATACCTCAGCGCCGCGCGTGTAGGGGACGACGCAAAAAGTACAAAATTTATCGCAGCCTTCTTGGATGGTGACAAAGGCGCTTGGCAAGCGCGGTAGTGGCGTTCGTGCCAGACCATGCAGGCTGGTAAATTTTTCATCTGCTGGAAATTCGGTTCGCACAATACGCGCCGTCTGGCCCGCCTGCCGCTGGCTCTCAAGATCACCCAGCATGTTCGGAAGGTCATGGTAAGTTTGTGGGCCAAAAACCAAATCAACATCGGGGGCACGATTGATCATTTCCTGGCCCTCGGCTTGCGCGACACACCCTGCGACGGCAAATATCATCTCTTTGTTTTCACGCTTTAAAGGCCGCAAGCGCCCCAGTTCCGAATACACCTTCTCCGCTGCCTTCTCGCGAATGTGGCAAGTGTTAAGAATAATCATATCAGCATCGCGTGGGTCATCGACTTGTCGATAGCCCGCCTGTGCCACAGCCTCTGCCATGCGCTCACTGTCGTAGACATTCATCTGACAGCCATAGGTCTTGATGTAGCAGCCTTTGGCGTTGGGCGCGGCTGTCTCGCGGTCGGTCGTTGGAACAGAGTGTTGTTGCGTCATGCTGTTGCCTTATCGATTTTCCGGTTGATCGGCAAGTCCTGAGATAAAATTTGCGCCATGCCATCGGCAGTTAATGCTTCGCAATAACGCGCTAAATCTTTGCGGTGCGACGCCACCTCGGCCGACGGCACAGTATGATAATAAAGCTCGACCGTACACGCACTAGCACCGAGAACAAAAAGTAGATGCGGCAAAAGCTCGGTGTCGCCATACCAACCATAAGCGGCTCTTTGGCGACGGCCCATCATCACCCCATGCTTGCGGGTGTAAACCATGCTGACAGGCTGGACGGGAAACTGCAGTTCCCCCGAGCGCGGCATCACCGCCGCAAATAAAGAAGATTTAAAAGGCAACACTCTAAGCCCAGCACCGCTTGTGCCTTCCGGAAACAACACCAAACAATCGCCTTCTTCCAGCCGAGCGGCGATTGACATATTTTGCGCTTGGGCCTGGTGCCGCCGCTCGCGATCGATAAATATTGTTCGGTTGAGCTTAGCAAGCTGTCCAAAAAGAGGCCAACCCGCAACTTCTTTTTTTGCGATAAAATGTGCCGGGCGCTGCGCACCCAGAACCAAAATATCGACCCAAGAAATGTGATTGCTAACAATCAGCGTGCCTTGACGTGGCGGGTCACCATGAACGCGCACGCTAATTCCGAGCAGGTTCAAAATCAGGCGAAAATAAAACACCGGTAGCCAACGGGCAGCGGGCGGCAACAGCAGCAGGAAAATAAACTGCAAAGCCCCTAAAGGCAGAGTGACTAAAATAAAGAGCGTGCCGCGGAATAAAACCCTCAGGAAATACATTTTGTCGCCCTAGTTTTTCTTCAGAGGAACACCATAAAGCTCGAGGCGATGGTCAATCAAGCGATAGCCGAGTTTTTCGGCAATCTGTCTCTGCAATTCCTCGATTTGATCGTTTGAAAACTCAATGACTTGCCCCGATTGGATATCAATCAAATGGTCGTGATGTCCATCCGACACGGGTTCGTAGCGAGCTCGGCCATCACCAAAATCATGCCGCGTTAAAATTCCCGCTTCTTCAAATAACCGCACCGTTCGGTACACTGTTGCGATAGAGATCGCCGCATCTTGCGCCACGGCGCGGCGATGGACCTCCTCGACATCTGGATGGTCATCGGAATCGGCTAGTACGCGGGCAATTACACGCCGTTGCTCGGTCATCCGCATGCCGGCTTCTTGGGCTTTTTTTTCGAGCTCGTCGCTACGTTCCATGTTTTTCCCCTTGCGTTCCCAAGTCGAGCTGCATGGTAAGCCCTGCTTGAGCACCATAATAATTAGGTCGTTTTCCGATAAAGGAAAATCCTAGCTTCAGATACAAAGCCACTGCGGGCTGATTATTCTCCGCAACTTCCAAAAAAAACCGCTCGATACCCTGTTTGCGGCAATGATCCAGCGCTGCACAGACAAGGCCAAATCCCAAGCCCGAGCGGCGTAGATCAGGTCGCACGGCAAGGGTTAGTATTTCCGCTTCCTCGGCAACATGGCGGCACAAAATAAATCCGCTCAAAACCACCGCTTCATAACCATAGCCAAAAACGCCCGCTTGCGGCAATAAATCCTGGAAGCTTTCAGCCGACCAAGCCCGCTCAAAGCCCTGCGCGTGGACCTGCGCTAGGGCGCCAGCATCTGATAAATCCAGCGGTCTGAGCAGCGCCGTCCCGTCAACCATCGGGCGCCGCCGTGGCATGCGCAGGGCGCTTCGAGGGGTCGGGCGGGCTGGCATCGGCAGAGCGCAGATAAAGCGGCAGGGGTAGGCCGTCGGGGATGGCTGCGTTCTGCGCCAGTTGCGCAACATAGCGCGCTTGCGGATAAGGTGGCGCATCGCTCAGCGTCATCACGCCTGCGGTGTCGATATGCTCTATCCCGGCGCCGATGCCGCGAAACGGCGTGCGCGGCACAATAGCTTGCAAGGCCGACCGCTGATAAATCTGTGGTGGTGTGATGGCATCACGCGCCGCATTAAAAAGCTGCGCATAAAATTGGTCACGCCGAACATCGACGGCCACCAAAACGGGTTGCGGCGTAGGATCGGCCAACGCCATGGCGGTAAAACTACCAACGCCGATTAGGGGAATATTCAAAGCCAAGGCATAGGCGCGCATCGCCGCCAACCCCAGCCTCACGCCGGTAAACCCTCCAGGCCCTGTGGTCACGCCGAGCCGTGTCAAATCTGAAGGGCCGACTGCCGCTTGTTGCAAGACATCTGCGATCATCGGCATCAGCGCTTCAGCGTGGCCACGCTGCATCGGCGTCACAATTTCGGCGACAAGCTCGTCGCCACGCATCACCGCAACTGAACAAGCCCCTTGGGTTGTGTCACAGGCTAGAAGACAATCCGGCGCCTGCTCGTCATATAATTTGGCAGGCATCATCAAAATCGAGGCGCGGACTGCGGTCAAAAAGCCCTGCTGCATCGCCATGCCCCAGACAACAGATAAAATTGACTACGCAATCGCCATCTGGGAAGAAGGCCGCATTCACCCCAGCCGGATCAAAGCCCGACATCGGGCCAACATCAAGGCCAATGGCGCGGGCTGCAAGCATAAAATAACCGCCTTGCAGAGAGCTGTTGCGGAAAGCCGTTTCCTGCGCCAGCGCTTCACTATGGGCAAACCAATCACGCGCGCCTGGATTATGCGGAAATAGCTGCGGGATAAAATCATAAAATTTCTTGTGGTAAGCAATAATCGCAACCACAGGCGCTTGAGCAACTTTCGACTGATTGCTTTCTAGCATCAACGGCAAGAGTTTCGCTTTGGCTTCCGGCGACCGCACGAAAAGCAATCGCGCCGGTGAGCAATTCGCACTGGTCGGCGCCATCTTCATCAAGTCATATAGCGCTGCCAACTCGTCATCCGAGACGGGCTTATCGAGCCACGCATTATGTGAGCGGGCGTCGCGAAAAATTTGGTCAAGCGCTTGATCGGAGACGGGGTTGAACATAGAGCCTCACACAACGGCGCGCACTTCGCGCACCTCTTCAATATAGTGTTTCAATAAATTCTCGATGCCTTGCTTCAACGTCGCAGTTGAGCTCGGGCATCCAGCGCAGGCACCACGCATATGGAGCGAAACGACACCATCGGTAAAGTCATGGAAAACAATATCGCCGCCATCCTGCGCCACAGCAGGGCGAATGCGCGTGTCAATGAGCTGCTTAATCGCCGCAACAACCGGGTCTTGATCCGTCGATACCTCGGTCGTGGTAAAATCATCGCGAACGATCGGCAAGCCGGCAACAAAGTGATCCATAATGGCCGCCAGCAAGGCCGGCTTGATATGCTGCCACTCGCCATCGTTCTTGGTGACAGCAACAAAATCCGCGCCCAAAAACACGCCGGCGACGTGACCCGTTTGAAACAAGGCAAGCGCTAGGGGTGAGGCTTGCGCGGCATCAATATTGGGAAAGTCAGCCGGTGAACGATCACCCATTACGCTGCGGCCGGGAATGAATTTAAGGGTCTCGGGATTTGGGGTTGCTTCGGTTTGAATATACATCTCGTCTTCTCTTTAATATTAGCTTCGGCCCTAGGGGCAACTTAAGTCAGCGCATCAATCTCGTCATCCAACAGACCAGCTGGGATAACGGTTACTGGTATGGAGAATCCTCCGCGCCCGCGCGCCAGCGCCGATACCAGCGGGCCTGGGCCAGCGGGGTCACTGCCTGCGGCCAGCACCAAGGTTGAAATCGTTGGATCCTCCTGCAGCAGGTCGGTGATGACATCGACAGCATTTCCTTCGCGCATATATTGTTCGGGCGTTTCTCCACCCAGCGCTTCAACGCGCGAGGACAGATCGCGAAGCACAGCCTCGGCCTCGGTACGTGCTTCCTCTTTTATCAAATTGCCAATGCCCGCCCACTGCTTAAACTCGTCGTGCCCGAGCAGCAAAAGCAGCGTGACCTTGCCGCCCGTACCATGCGCTCGGCGAGCCGCGAAGCGAAGCGCCGCATGACTTTCTGGCGTGCCATCAACAATTACCAGAAACTTGCGCTGTAAATGTTTATTAATATCCATCGGTCTAAACTGACACTCCTAGGCGATAGCGGCAAGCTTCATTTGCGCGGTGCAGACAGGAAGCCGACTTTATCCCGCACATCGGCTATAATTGGGGCCGCAATAGCCCGGGCGCGTTGCGCCCCCGCGGCCAAAATAGTGTCGACATGGTCGGGTGACGCCATAAGTCTCTGCATTTCGGCCGTTATTGGCGACAATTTTTCGACCGCCACATCCGTCAGCGCGTTTTTCAAAGCCGAGAATTGCGCGCCGGCAAATTGTGCCACTGTCGCCTCGAGCGACTGATCGGCAAGCGCCGCATAAATACCGAGCAAGTTTTGCGCCTCGGGGCGACCCTCGAGACCGTCTTTACTCTCGGGCAAGGCATCAGGATCGGTTTTGGCTTTGCGAATTTTCCGCGCGATATCGTCAGCACTATCCGACAGCGTGATACGCGACATATCGGACGGGTCCGATTTCGACATTTTATTCGTACCATCCCGCAAAGACATAACACGCGTTGCCGGACCTTGGATCAGCGGTTCAGGCAACGGGAAAAACCCAGGCCCGCCCTCGGCGGCATCAAAGTCATTGTTAAATTTCTGTGCTATATCGCGAGCCAATTCGAGATGCTGTTTTTGATCTTCGCCAACCGGAACATGCGTCGCCTTATAAAGCAAAATATCGGCGGCCATCAGGTTGGGATAGATATAAAGCCCAACCGATGCGTTTTCGCGATGCTTGCCGGCTTTTTCTTTGAACTGGGTCATCCGGTTCAACCAGCCAATACGAGCGACACAATTCAAAATCCAGGCCAACTCCGTGTGCTCGGGCACTTGGCTTTGATTGAAAATGATGTGCGCCTCAGGGTCGACGCCAGCGGCGATAAAGGCGGCCGCCACTTCACGGGTCTGGCGCACCAAGTCTTGCGGGTCCTGCCAGACCGTGATGGCATGCAAGTCAACAACGCAGTATAAGCATTGGTGCGTTGCTTGTAGGGCAACAAAATTGCGAATGGCGCCGAGATAATTTCCCAAATGCAAATTACCCGTGGGTTGCACGCCCGACAAAACCCGTAAGGTCTGGTTTGGATCTGTCATCATCGCCTCTCTCTCTGCCGCGTTTATGGCCAATTCTACGGATCAGCGCAAGCGTCGAAGATCGGCTGGACGAGCACCGCCGAAGCGCATAGCGAGCAGGCCGTAAACCACGGCGCCAAGCCCCACCAGCCCCAGAACATGGATAAACAGCGCTCCCAAGCCGGCCGGCGGCGGCAAATACACCTGCGCATAATATAAGGCCACAGCCATCACCAAAGCCGCCACAAGCTGTCCCGCCAAATGCAGGACGAGCGCCCGCTCGAAACGCCAATAGCCTCGGGCATAGATCCGTATGAGCATAAGACCCAATGTCAACCACCCCGCCGCCGATGTCGCCAGAGCAATGGCAAGATGACCCAAGCTATCAAACAGCGCCAAGCTCAACACAATATTTAGAGCGACCCCGCAAGCGCCATCGATCAGCGGGGCGCGTGTATCCTCGCGGGCGAAAAAGGCCGGCTGCACGATCTTAATTAAAACAAACGCTGGCAAGCCAAAGCAGAAGGCGCGCACGGCCAAGGCCGTTGCCGACCGGTCGGCGGCGGCAAAAGCGCCCCGCTCGAAAAACAACTGCACCAAAGGCTCCGACAAGACAAACAGCCCGGCACTTGCCGGAATGGTGAGCACCATGGCGAAAAAAACAGCTTGGCTTTGGCTGGCGCTGGCCTTTGCGTCGTCGCCAGCAGCCAAGTCGCGCGCCAAGCTCGGCAACAGCGCAACACTAAGCGCGACGCCAATCACCCCCATCGGCAGCTGATACAGGCGGTCGGCATAATAAAGCCACGACGCGGCACCGCTTTGTGCTGTCGCGATCGACGTGCCGATTAGCAAGTTAATTTGACCAATGCCGGCAGCCAAAATCCCTGGAACCGCCAGGCGCCATAATTTCCTGACGTCGCCATCGAGCTGCGGACGCACAAGCGGCACGGTAATGCCGCGACGCGCTGCCGCGATCACTACCCATAAGAGTTGAACTCCCCCGGCAAGCGCGACGCCCCAAATCAAAAATCCTAGTGGCATCGCATCCAGGACGGCGGCCGCAACGAGCGAGGCTATCAAAACAACGTTCAACAGAACCGGCGCAAAGGCGGGTGCAAAAAAAGAGCCGCGCGCATTTAAGATGGCCGCGTAAAAAGCAAGGAGCGACATAAACACTAAATATGGAAATGTGATCCGAGCATGATAGACTGCTAGATCAAATTGCGCGGGGTCTTGCGTAAAGCCCTGCGCTATCGCCATGACCAGAGCCGGCATAAAAATTTGCGCCGCTGCGGTGAAGGTTAATAAAGCCGCCAACAAGACCGATAGAACCTTAGCTGCGAATTGGCGGGCCGCGGTTTCGCCATCGGCTTCGAGCCGGCGAGTATAAAGCGGCACGAAGGCGGCGCTAAAAGCGCCCTCTGCGAATAGTCGCCGAAACAGGTTTGGCAAGCGGAAGGCAACAACAAAAATATCCGCCAGAGGGCCAGCGCCCAACGCCGCGGCGATCATAATATCGCGCAAGAGACCCGTGATGCGACTGATTACTGTGGCGCCACCAATAGAGGCGGCGACAGCGCCTAAGCCTTTACGCGGGCGCGACGGCACGGTCATGCAACCCTCTCGCCTCGGCGCGCAGGACTGGCTCCCGCAACGGGATCAGCAATAATATCCTTTAGCCGTGCCACCAAGCGCGCTTTTTTGGACGGGTTGATGATTTTCTGCCCGACGAGGTCGGTGACATAAAACACGTCCACGGCGCGCTCGCCGAATGTCGCCACCCGCGCCGCCGTGATCGAGACATTTTGGTTAAATAAATCGCGCGCCAAGGCATGCAACAAGCCTGGGCGATCAAGCCCAGTGACTTCGATAACCGTCGCTTGGTCGGATAAGTCATTGTCGATACGGACGCGCGACGAGACGTTAAATGCATTTAATTTTCGTGCCCCGCCGCGCGGTGCTGCAAAATGCTCGGGCGGCAGTAATTCTCCCATCAGAACGGCCGTTATAGTTTTGCGCAATCTTGCACCGCGCTGACCATCAAGTGGCCCCTCGACCTCTGGATCGCGAACAAAAAGCGTATCGACCGCCATGCCATCGCGGGTTGTGGTAATGCGAGCGTCGAGAATATTCAATCCGGCCACAGCGCAGGCCCCTGTTAGGCGCGCAAACAAGCCTGGATGATCCGTACCGACAAAAGTGAGCGCGGTCACGCCGCGGCGCGCATCATAATTGAAGTCAATCACCATAGGCGCAGCTTCCGCCTGCTCTAGGAGATCAACATGCCTGCGCTGGGTCTCGATATCAAAATTAAGCCAATAGGCATCTTGATGACGGCGCAAATAGCGTTCAACCCAGTCTTTTGGTTTGTCGGAAATTTGTTCGGCCAGCGCTTCGCGCGCAGCTTGCAGACGCAACTGCCGATTAGCCATGGACCCCCCACCCGTCAGCACGGCCTCCGCCTCGAAATATAATTCGCGCAATAATTGGTCTTTCCAGCCGTTCCAAACGCCGGGACCGACGGCTTGAATATCAACAACGGTCAGGACGAAAAGGTGCTGCAACTGTTCGACAGTTTGCACAAAGCCGACAAAATCCTCGATGGTTTTCGGATCACCGAGATCGCGTCTTTGGGCGGTATCGCTCATCACCAAATGATATTCGACAAGCCAAGCCGTGAGGGCCGTCTCATCGGCCGAAAAGCCAAGCCGCGGTCCCAAGCGGCGGGCAATTTTTGCTCCAGCCTGGGAATGGTCCTCGGGACGCCCCTTGGCGATATCATGCAACAACACCGCCAGATAAATCACCCGCCGATTAATCACGGTCGCCATTAACCGCGCCGGCAAGGGCATAGCTTCTTTTACGGCACCGTTATCAATTTCGGCCAAAATGCCGATCGCGCGCAGCAAATGCTCATCTGCCGTATAATGGTGGTACATATTGAACTGCATCATTGCGACGATGCGGCCAAAATCGGGAATGAAGCGACCGAGAACACCAGCCTCATTCATGCGTCTTAAGGTCCGCTCGGGATTTTTTTTCGACGTCAAAATATCAAGGAAAAGCTTATTAGCCTCGTCGGATTTTTGCAGATTGCGATCGACCAGTGACAGACTGCGAGTCAAAAGTCGCATCGTATCGGGGTGGATGTCGAGACCGAAACGATCTGCGAGAGCAAACACCCGCACAATATTGACAGGATCGCGCTCGAAAATATTCTTTTGTTTTGCATTCAGGCGGCCAGTTTCAATAATAAAGCCATGCACATGTTTTTCTCGGCGGAACAGCGCCGGCAAGCGCGACAACCGACCTTTCTTGGTTTGCTCTTCTTCCAGCGCAGCGCAAAAAATAGCCGTCAGATCGCCGATGTTTTTTGCGACGAGGAAATATTGCCGCATTAATTTTTCGACTGGATTGAGCCCCGCTGCGGCGCGCACTCGCATGCGCTTGGCCAGCTCAGGCTGCACATCAAAACTCAGCCGTTCTTCTGCCCGCCCGGCCAAGAAATGCAAATGACACCGCATCGTCCATAAAAACTGCTCGCATTTGCGAAACAGGCTCAGCTCGTCGGCGGTCAGCACTCCGGCATCAACAAGCTGTCCAAGGCGGTCAACGGCGTAACAATACTTGCCAATCCAAAACAAAGTATTGAGGTCACGCAACCCCCCCTTACCTTCTTTCAAATTTGGCTCGACCAGATAGCGCGACCGACCAGATTGCTCATGGCGTTTGTCGCGCTCTTCCAATTTTGCGGCGACAAAATCGCGGCTGGTCCCGCGCATTACTTTTTGTTCGAAGGCCTTGCGAAATTGTCCAAAGAGATCATCCTCGCCCCACAATAAACGCGCTTCGAGCATGGCTGTCCGAACCGTCATATCGTCTTGCGCCTGTGACACGCAGTCGGCGATCGAGCGTGTCGCATGCCCAACCTTTAGTCCGAGATCCCACAGCATGTAGAGGATGAACTCAACAAATTGCTCGGCCGCGGCGTTGCGCTTGTAAGGTAGAATGAACAGCAAATCGACATCCGAATGCGGCGCCAGCTTGCCTCGGCCGTAGCCACCCACAGCAACCACAGCGACCTTTTCTTCCGCCGTCGGGTTGGCCAAGCGCAACTCGTGGATGATCGTGTAATCAGCCAAGGCTCTAATCAGCTCGTCCATCAAGGCGCTTAAATAACCCGCGCATTTGTCGCCTTTGATTTTGCCATCTAGTAGCTGCTCGCGGGCATAGTCCTGTCCTGTTGCCAAAGTCTGTTTCAAGAATGAGAGAACTGCGGCGCGCGCCGCTGCCTCTTGGCCACGATGCGCACGCGCAATCTCGGTCAACTCCAGGCGAAGCTTTTGCCCATCGAGAACAGATTTCGGTAATTTCATTTTTCTCATACCGCGCAATATAGCGCATTATTCGTCTTTTAGCATTTTTCTCAAACGATAAAGCCAGTCGAGAGCCTCTCGCGGCGATAATTGATCCGGATCAATATCGCCTAACGCCTCGCGCAACTTATCGGCTTTGGGCGGTGGCGCCGCATTGACCTCAAACAGAGGCAAACCATCGAGCGATGCCGTCAGTGTCGAAGCGCCCCTATTTTCTTCCAGCGTTGCCAAAATCTCTTTCGCCCGTTGCGTAACCGCATTAGGCAGGCCCGCAAGCTCCGCGACATGAATACCATAAGAGCGATCAGCCGCACCTTTGCCAACTTCATGCAGAAACACGAGGCTGCCGGCATGCTCCTTAACCCGCATAGTAATGTTATCGAGGCGGCGGAGGCGCTCTTGCAAGGCGGTTAACTCGTGATAATGCGTCGCAAAAATCGTCCGACAGCCAATAATATCGTGCAAATATTCGATACAGGCCCAAGCTAAGGATAAACCATCAAAAGTTGCTGTGCCGCGGCCAATTTCATCTAATATCACAAGGCTTCTCGGGGTCGCTTGTCGTAAAATCATCGCCGTCTCGACCATCTCAACCATAAAGGTAGAGCGCCCGCGCGCCAGATCATCGGCCGCGCCGACGCGCGAGAATACCCGATCAACAAGCCCTAGTTCTGCTGCCTGCGCCGGAACAAAGCTCCCAATTTGTGCCAAGATTGCGATCAGGGCATTTTGTCGGAGGAAAGTCGACTTACCGGCCATGTTGGGGCCCGTCAGGAGCAATAACTGCGCCCCGTCGGACGCCGTCAGGCTGCAATCATTGGCGATAAAAGGCTTGTTCTCAACCGCCAGCGCACGGGCCACGACGGGATGTTGGCCCGCGACAATGTCAAACCGGAGATCGCTATGAAACTGCGGTCGCACCCAATCGTGCTCAACCGCCAAATGCCCCAAGGCGCTAAGCGTATCGACCAAGGCGAGCTCTTGCGCAACACGCTCCAGCGATGTCGCGGCGGCAATCGTTTGCGCACGCAAGGCGGCATAGATTTCATGTTCGCGATGCAAAGCGGTTTCAGCGGCGCGGCTGATTTGCCCCGCCAAATCCGCCAATTCGCGGGTTGAAAAGCGCACCGAATTAGCCAAGGTCTGCCGATGAATAAATTCCTCGACAAAAGGCGAGCTTTGTAACTTATCGGCCTGACCCGCCGCCACATCAATATGATAACCAAGCACCGCATTATATTTTATCTTTAGAGCCTTGATGCCGGTGGCATCGCTGTAGCGTTGTTGCAAGGCGGCAATAACCCGGCGGCTCTCATCGCGCAGACTACGAGCCTGATCAAGTGCTGCGTCATAGCCAGCGCAAATGAAATTACCATCGCGAATAATCAAGGGCGGTTGCGCCTCGATCGCCCGATCAATTTCATTCTGCAACGCCAAGAGATCAGCGGGCAATGGCTGTTGCCACGCCGCCAATAAAGCCGGCAACGTTTCACGCTCGGCCGCATTTAAGGTTTCGGCAATATCGCGATAGGCGGCGACCGCTTGGGCGATGGCGCGCAAATCACGTGGGCCAGCTCGATCCATCACCATCCGCGACAGAGCTCGACCGACATCTGATACGGTTTTTAAACTTTTGGTTATATCCTCGCCATGGCGTCGATTGGCGGTAAAAAACGTGACTGCATTAAGCCGGTCTTCGATCTTTGCCACATCAATCAAGGGGGCCGATAACCACAGGCTCAGCAACCGCGCCCCTGCCGCCGTCACGGTCTTATCTATCGTCGCCAAGAGACTGCCCTTAAAGGCGCCGCTTTGTGTGCGGCTAAGCTCGAGGTTCATGCGCGTCGCAGCATCGATCTCCATGGTCGCGCTTTGATTATCGAGCTGGGGCAGTTGTAGCCGCAAAGCCGTATCGATTTGGGTGGCTTGTAGATAATCAAGGAGCATCGCGGCGGCGGCACGCGGCGCGCGCGCCAAGGCTTCCGCAGGTGCAGCCGACCCATAACAAGCCTCAAAAAGGGTTCCGGCTTGCTCGGACAGGCCCTGCACATGGTCGCGTTCGGTAACGACGCTATCGGGGCAAGCTTGTGCGATCGCGGCTTGATAAAGCGGTCGGCTGGCAGTGGCGAGAATAATTTCGCTCGGCGCAATGCGCGCCAAATGCGCTGCTAGGTCATGCTCCTTGACACTCGCGAGTGAAAACTCGCCAGTCGACATATCTAACCAACCCAGCGCTGTGTCGCTGCCCGCCGCGGCAATGGCGCAAAGAAAATTATTGCGCCGCGCGTTTAACAAGCCATCCTCGCTTAGGGTTCCTGGCGTCACCAAGCGGACGACATCACGCCGCACAACCGCCTTGCTGCCGCGCTTTTTCGCTTCCGCCGGGTCTTCCATTTGCTCACAGATAGCCACTTTGTGTCCGTTCCGGATCAGGCGGTGCAAATAACTTTCAGCAGCATGCACGGGAACCCCGCACATCGGCGTGTCTTCGCCCAAATGCTTGCCGCGATGGGTGAGCGTAATATCCAACGCCTGCGCCGCGACGACGGCATCGTCAAAAAACAATTCGTAAAAATCACCCATTCGATAAAACAGCAAATAATCTGCATGCGCGGCCTTTAGCGCTAAATATTGCTCCATCATGGGGGTCACGGCAGATGCTGCGGGTGAAGTATTATTAGACGTCATGCCGGCAGTCTATCAGAGCATCGCGCTGGAGAAAGGCTTGGCATGTGCAAAACCGAATTATTTTCACAGGAAGGGCGCTTGACCTTGTTCTTGTTAAGACAAGGGCTTAAAAGAGGTTAATAGTCACAGCGGGATCATTATGTCCGAAGATAAAAGTTTTACCGATCAGGAAGCGCTCCGCTTTCACACACGGGGCAAGCCTGGCAAGCTCGAAATCGTGCCGACGAAACCTATGGCGACGCAACGGGACCTCTCGCTTGCCTACTCTCCGGGGGTTGCTGTTCCGGTAAAAGTGATCGCTGAAAACCCCGATGCGTCTTATGATTATACCGCTCGCGGTAATATGGTGGCGGTTATTTCCAATGGTACAGCAATTTTGGGGCTAGGCAATTTAGGGGCCCTCGCTTCCAAACCCGTAATGGAAGGCAAAGCTGTCTTGTTCAAGCGCTTCGCCGATGTTGACAGCATCGATCTTGAAGTCGACACCGAAGATACCGACGAGTTTATCAACGCGGTGCGCTTTTTAAGCCCTTCGTTTGGCGGCATTAACCTCGAGGATATCAAAGCACCCGATTGCTTCGTAATCGAGCAACGCTTGCGCGAAGTGATGGATATTCCCGTGTTTCATGATGACCAGCATGGGACCGCAATTATTTGCGCCGCTGGGTTAATCAACGCGTTGCACCTTACGGGGCGCGATATTAAGACCACGAAAGTGGTGGTAAATGGCGCTGGGGCGGCCGGGATTGCTTGTCTAGAGCTTATCAAGGCCATGGGCCTACCGAATGAAAACGCCATTTTGTGCGACACTAAAGGCGTTATTTATAAAGGCCGAAGCGACGGCATGAACCAATGGAAATCCGCACACAGTAGTGACACGGATCGCCGGACCTTGGCAGAAGCCTTGGTTGGAGCTGATGTTTTCCTTGGCCTGTCGGTTAAGGGTGCCGTCAATGAGGCAATGATTAAGTCAATGGCCGATAAGCCGATTATATTTGCCATGGCAAACCCGGACCCCGAAATTACCCCTGAGGAGGTCGCCAGCATCCGTGATGATGCGATTATGGCGACGGGGCGTTCGGATTACCCGAACCAAGTAAATAACGTTCTCGGCTTTCCGTATATTTTCCGTGGCGCCCTCGATGTGCGGGCCAGTACAATCAACGATGCGATGAAAATAGCCTGCGCCGAAGCGCTGGCCACACTTGCGCGGGCCGACGTGCCCGACGAGGTCGCCGCCGCCTATAGTGGCGAACGGCCACGCTTTGGCCCAGATTACATCATCCCTGTGCCATTTGACCCGCGCCTGGTTGTCGAAATCCCCGTAGCAGTGGCGCAAGCGGCGATGGATAGTGGCGTTGCCCGCAAACCAATTGTCGATATGGACCACTACCGCGAGCAGCTCTCTGCCCGCCTGAACCCTGCGGCACGGTCACTGCAAATCATTATCAACAAAGCCCGCAAACAGCCCAAACGGATGATCTTTGCCGAAGGCGAACAAGAGCAAGTCATTCGCGCCGCTGTGGCGTTTAAAGATATGGGGCTAGGCGATCCCATTCTTATCGGCACCGAGAAGATCGTGCGCGAGCAAATGTATAGCCTTGGCTTGCACGAACGCACCGACATCACCATTCACGACACACGCCTGTCGACACGGCAAGATGCCTATACCGACTTCTTATATAAACGTCTGCAACGGCGGGGGCGCTTATATCGCGATGTTCAACGCCTCGTCAGCAATGACCGTAATATTTACGGCGCTTGTATGCTGGCCAATGGCGACGCCGATGCCATGGTCACAGGTGTAACACGCAATTATTCAATTGCGCTGGAAGAGGTGCGCGAGGTGATCGACCCACGGCCAGGCCACCGGGTTATCGGCGTCACCATGATGATTGCGCGCGGGCGCACGGTAATGGTCTCCGATACGAACGTGATCGATATGCCGAGCGGCGAAGAGCTCGCAGATATTGCCGAGCAAACAGCGCGCATGGCCCGCTCCCTTGGTAACGAACCACGCGTTGCGATGCTCGCCTATTCGACCTTTGGTCATCCGGAGGGCGATCGCTCGGTTTACGTACGCGAAGCTGTTCGTCTGCTAGATCAGCGCAAAGTCGATTTTGAGTACGAAGGCGAAATGGCTGCCGATGTTGCTTTGAACCGCGACGCCATGAAACTCTACCCCTTCTGCCGTCTCAGCGAGCCGGCCAATGTCCTGGTCATGCCGGCAATCCACTCAGCGTCGATTTCAACAAAAATGCTCGAAGAGCTGGGCGGCGCAACGATGATTGGCCCGATCCTGCTGGGGCTTCAGCACTCTGTTCAAATAGCCCGCATTGGCTCAACGGCGACCGAGATCCTCAATATGGCCGCGATCGCCGCTTACGGGTTGGAAACGATCGATTAACTATAATGGGCGATGTAGCGTTCTGCGGCCTGCTGAAGTGGTAGCATAACAAACACATCTGTCGTGCCAAAATCAGCGTCTATCACAGCGCCATCCCCGACCATGCAACCCGCGCGGATATATCCGCGTAAAACCGGCGGCAGAGCACGCAAGGCTCGGCGTTCGTCAATCGCCTCGAGCGGCAAGCGGTCCATGGCGACGAATTGTGACGCCTGGGCCCGCACCCGCCACAAGACTGGGGCGCGGAAATTATAATGTAAAAAGCTCAACGGCTCAGCAATCGAGGTAATATCAAGCGTCGGGAAAGAGGCGCACCCCATCAGAACATCAACACCATGCGTTTGAATATATGCATAGAGGCCACGCCACAAGCGATCGATCGCATGCTTCGAGCGATAGGCAGGGGCAATGCACGAACGGCCCAACTCTAGAATATTCAAGCCGCGGCCAACGCCGCTGAGTAACGGCTCCAAATCAAATTCTTGCGCACTATAAAAGCCCTCGCGTGCCCGCGACCCGAGCAATAGCCGGTAACATCCAATTACGGTTTCCCCGGTCTCAAGCCGCGCTGCTGCGGTGACCCCCTCCGCTGAACCTTTCACAGTTAAAATCAGATGGTCGCAGATCGCATCAAAACGGTCATAATCACGCCGCAACATTGCCTGTTCGGGCGTCGGCGTGGCCGCCATTTCTTCGTAAAAAACTTGATACCGCAAAGCTTGCGCCGCGATGCGCTCGCGCGATGTTACAGCTAGGCGTACCGTCATGACGCCGCTCTGATCACCGAGGTTCAGAGCTGATGCGATCGTCGGCTGGGTGGAGTTGTGGTCGATAAAATCAAGTGCCATTTAGCCTCCTTCGGGATAACGTGGGTCATATGCGATTGGTTTATTGTTTTTTGTGTGACTCCCGTGTGACAAACTCATGAAATATCCTCCCCCAACGAAACACCGTGTCGCCAATTCAAAGCCGTTGCGATCGCGCTGGCGGCAATTTCGTCTTGGTCCATGAGATCAGTTAACGATCGCGCAACGCGAAGCAGTCGGGCAAATCCACGGGCCGATAATTGGTTTTTGCTGACCACGTGGTCGAGGAGGCGCCTGGCCTCGGGCTGCACGCGAATTTGCGCCATCAGAGCATCCCCGCTGTGGTCTTTGTTCAAACAACCTTGCCGCTGTTTTTGGCGAACGCGCGCTTGCGCCACGCGGCACGAAATCTGGGCCGAGATCTCGCCTCGGTCGGGCGAGATCATATCAACTAGCGGCACGGGCGGAATATGCAAAACCATATCAAAACGATCGATCAAAGGACCTGATACCGAACTAACATAATCGCGCCGACACTGCGGCACCCGCGGGCAGGCGCGCAGTACGGCCGCCGCCAACCAGAGCCGCCATGCTGGCCGAATGGTGCGGCGCGCGATAGGGCCGTCGCAGTGCCAGTATTTGTGAGGCGCCGTTGCGCGCCAAGCTCGCAATCATATTGACCTCTAAGGCCTCCGTCACGGTCATCGGTGGCAGGAGCGACGGCAACCGGCTGGCAATCATCGACTTCCCCGCACCTGGGGGGCCAATCATCAGAACATTATGTTCGCCCGCTGCGGCCACTTCGAGCACCAGTCGGGCCTCACCCTGGCCGCGGACATCCGCCATATCGGCGCCAGCGGCCCCCTCCTCCAAAGCCAGCGGGGTCGGCTCGGGAAGAAGTTGACGACCACGCAAATGATCAATGAGTGCAAGCAAGTGTGGTGCCGCAATAAGACCTTGTGATGTGTGCGGCATGCCGGCCAAAGCCGCTTCGCCACCATTGGTCTGGGGGCAGATCAACCCCATGCCCAACGCATGCGCCGCAACTGCCGCCGGTAGACAGCCGGGGACGCCCCGACAACTGCCATCAAGCCCCAGCTCGCCCAGCACGACAAGACCTGTAAGCTGATCCTGCGCCAGAACACCCATACTCACCAATAGGCCAAGAGCGATAGCAAGGTCGTAATGGCTGCCCTCTTTCGGTAGATCCGCTGGCGATAGGTTGATCGTAATGCGCTCGAAGGGTAAGGCAAGCCCAGCGACATGCAACGCCGCACGCACGCGCTCACGGCTCTCCGCAATCGATTTGTCAGCCAATCCAACCACGCTAAAGGCGTGCTGTCCTGGCGCCAAATGCACCTGGACTTCAACCAAAACAGCTTCCATGCCATGAAAAGCAAAAGTTTTTACGAGCGCTACCATTTTTATTTTTCTCTCGTGGCGGACAGACTAGCATGATAATAACAAGTGCCAAGCAGATTTTTACTTGACCACTTTGGTGCGCACACTAAGCTTTCGCTGTTAAAGGTTTTGGACTATGTTTCGAAAAAAACTTGTGCCCGTCGCGATTGGTGATCGGTTTGAAGAGTCTCTTGCTGGCTCAAAGAAATTATTTGCCGCCCTCAACATGCAAGCCGATGCTGCCAACGCCATGAAAACCGTTTGGGTGGTCGATGAACTTGTTCTGTTCAACGGCCTCGAGCATGCAAGGTTACTTGAACAGGATACCGGTGAAAGCCGCCTGATCTCGATTGATATTCTTCGAGAAGAAAAAACCTATAAAAAAATATCGGCGGCCTAGTCAGCCCTCAACGCCCGCGCGCGGCGGGCCTCGATCGCGTCCCAAATCAGCTTACCAATATCTGGGCCACCGAAATTTTTAATCTCGCGAATGCACGTTGGTGACGTCACATTAATCTCCGTCAACAACCCGCCGATAACATCTATGCCAGCAAAGATAAGGCCCATCTCGCGCAAGAGCGGGCCAATTTCAGCGGCGATTTCACGATCTCTCGCCGTCACTTCGGCAAGCTCTGGCCGACCACCAACATGCACATTAGAGCGGGCATCGCCAGCCGCGGGAATGCGGTTCAGCGCGCCAACCGCTTCGCCCTCAACGAGAATAACTCGCTTATCGCCATCTCGAACTGCTGGCATATAGGCTTGCGCAATAACTTGCTCGCGGCTGGTCTTTAAAAACATCTCGAGTAAGGAATTAAAATTCTCATCATCCGGCCGCACACGAAAAATACCGGCGCCGCCATTGCCATAGAGCGGTTTCAAAATAACGTCTTGATGCTCCGTGCGGAAGGCCGCCAATTCTTGCACGTCGCGGGTAATCAACGTTGGCGGCATAAGATGCGGAAAGCGCGTCACCAAGAGTTTTTCTGGCGCATTGCGCACCGCGTTGGCATTATTCACCACTAGCGTTTTGTCTTCCACCGTCTCGAGAAAATGCGTCGTCGTAATATAATGCATATCGAAAGGCGGGTCTTGCCGGAGTAAAATCACATCAAAACCGTCGAGCCAAAGGCTCTCTGAGGCGCCCAAAGCGAAATGGTCGCCGCGCAGATCTTGCACCTGTAACGACTGAACCTGCGCCCGCACACGGCCATTCACCATCGCCAACCGGTCGGGCTCATAATAAAATAATTCATGCCCGCGGCTTTGCGCCTCAAGCGCCAAAGCAAAGCTCGTATCCCCCGCAATATCAATCCCTGCAATCGGGTCCATCTGAATAACAACACGCAAGCTCATTGTCTTTTCCTCACTCGTCTGGCGCCTCGGCCGAAGACCATATTGTCATCTTTATGACATCCCATCATATATCCGCCAAACATCTTTTTGATGCCGTGGGACAGGACTACACAAAACACAATTAAAGCGCCAAACCAAATTGGCGAGATGTGGCTGCTGTGCCACAAAATCGCCCGCCGCATCATAAATCCGTCGCCACTGTTTCGGCGTAATTGCGTAGTCGAGAGCATGGGGATGCAAACGAAACTTCACCTCAACGAAAACCAAGACGGCCCCGCGAACCATGATCAGGTCAATCTCACCACGGCGACTACGGAAATTGCGTGCCAGCAAGCGATACCCTTTTATTGTCAATAATAGTAAAGCGCTGCATTCAGCGATAAAGCCAAATTTCTGGGCACGGCGGCGCGTCATACCTCAGCACGAAGCTGCAACGCACGAGCATAGACATCTTTCCGCGACAGGCCATAGCGCACCGAAACCTCTAACGCGGCATCCTTGACCGTTAATTTTTCCAGTGCCGTTAAAATCGCCTGATCTAAACTGTCTTGCTGAACCGACTCACCACCCTCGAGGTGAAACAAAACTACGCATTCGCCCCGCGCGCCGTCGGCAAAATGCGCCGCCAACTCGGCTGGTGTTCCAGCTATAATCTCTTCAAATTTTTTAGTCATTTCGCGCGCAACGACAGCCCGGCACGACCCCAAAACATCAGCCATATCGTGCAACAGGTTGGTCAAACGGTTGGGGCTTTCGAACAAAATAACAGTTCCTAAATCACGCGACAGCGAGGCTAGCGCCGCGCGGCGCGCCGCCGCCTTTGCCGGCAAAAACCCGAGAAAAGTAAACCGATCGCTGGGCAAGCCCGAGACGCTCAAAGCCGTGATCGGTGCCGAGGCGCCGGGCACGGGATGCACCACATGACCAGCCGCCACCGCTTGTTTAATGACGCGATAGCCGGGGTCGGAGATCACCGGCGTTCCGGCATCGCTGACCAAGGCAAGGGTTTTGCCCGCCGCCAGCGCCTGTAAAACGTCTTGCGCGACCGCCTGCTCATTATGCTCGTGACAAGCCTGCAGGCGTGCTTTCAGGCCGTAAATTGTCAAAAGCTTGCGTGTTACGCGGGTGTCCTCGCATAAAATCAGGTCCGCGGCCCGCAAGACATCCAGCGCCCGCAAAGTGATATCGCGCGCATTCCCCAGCGGTGTCGCCACAATATAAAGCCCAGCAGGCACTGGGCCCGAATTATCCAGTTCGAGTTTTGTCATCCACCCACCCCCAAAGGGTTTTCTTGCAAAAGCAAGACAGCGCCTCAGTCCTGCCTTTATTTGCGCTTCCACTCAGTCTATACAAAAGATACGGGATTTAAACAGCGGAGTCATTGTGCAACGCCTTACGCTTTTCTTTGTTAGCTTCTTATGCCTAACCCTTGTCGCTTGTGCTGGCCCGGGCCAAAGCGATGGCCGTTATGGCTCTGATGAGGGCGTTTATGGTCAGTCGCGGTTTCCTTCTCCAGGGCGCGCTGGTGGGGGCGGCGGCATGGCCGGCGATGCACGCGGCCAAAGCACTGTTGCGGTTGCCATCTTGCTCCCTTTCAACAGCCCGGATGAGGACATTCAGGCATTAGCCGTCGACCTATTCCACGGCATAGAGCTGGCTTTGTTCGACCTTGGTGTGGAAAATATCGCGCTCTTGGTCGAAGACACACAAGGCACCGATGATGGCGCCGCTATCGCGGCACAAAATGCAGTTCGCCGTGGCGCCGACATTGTTATCGGCCCGCTATTCGCGCACGCTATTGCGGCCGCGACGCCAATTTTGCAACGCGCCAACATTCCCGTTCTCGCGCTATCAAATGACCGTCGCTACGCCACCGAGGGCGTCTGGCTGCTCGGTCACCTGCCGGAGCAGCAGATCGAGCGCATTGTCATTCACGCCACGCAAAAAGGTCTAACGCGGTTTGCCGTTTTGCTACCTGAGAATGCTTATGGCGCCTGGCTCAGCGATATTATCGAGCCAATTATTGTCTATTATGGTGGGCGGATGGTCGTGCGTGAGCAGTACCCCGCTGATGCACAGGATATGTTCGAGCCGGTGCAACGCCTTGCCTATTACCAAGAGCGCAAAACTGCACATCAAAAAGAGGCTGAGCGCTTAACAACGATTGCCAATGCTCTGGTGCCCGAGACAACGGATGAGAACCAGCGCATGAAAAAGCTTAAAATCATCGCGCCCGAAACCGCCGCGGCGCTCGAGGCGCTCGCGCGCAGCGAGACAATGGGTGAAATTCCGTATGACGCCGTTTTGATGCCCGATGGCGGCTTAAACTTGCGCAATCTGGCGCCGCTCCTACCTTATTTCGATGTCGACCCTAAATATATTCAATTTCTCGGCTCGTCTTTGTGGGATGATGACGCCTTAACGAAAGAGCCGCCGCTGCATGGCGCTTGGTTCCCTGCCGCCAATCCTGAGGGCTGGCAAGTTTTCGCGTCACATTTCGAGCAGAAGTATGGCCGCCGGCCCTTACGGGCCGCGAGCCTCGGCTACGATGCCTTAAGCTTGATCGGCACGCTTGTCCAAATCGATAGTCGTAAACCCTTTTCTGAACGCGCGATGACAGACATGCGCGGCTTCAGCGGCATTGATGGGCCATTGCGCTTGATGCCCGACGGCACCAACCAACGTAGCTTCGCGGTTATGGAAATTCGTAGCAACCGCTTCAAGTCGATCGCGCCACCCGCGGCGAGCTTCGCCCTTTGGCAAAATCAGCGCGAAGAAGCGCATCTCAATGCTGAAGCGCTCAGCCGCCCGCCTGAAATTGGCTGGCAAGGTGGAGCGCGCCTACTAACACCGCCCGCATGGGGAGCGGGCTCAGCTGGCCAATAACCGGCCCAGACTGTAATCCAAAAGCTTTCGGCCCTCTGATGTCGCACGTAGATGTGTCTCGGTTTCCGCAAGCAAGCCATTGCTGACCAGCTGTTGTTTTTCGCTCCAATTTATCGCGACACCCAGAACCTCCGCTTGCTTCAGGGTCTCCTGTGCCACACCCTCGACAAGTCGCAAACCAAGAAAGATCAACTCTTCCGCCGCTTCTTGCGGTGATAGACGGTCAAATCGGCCCCATTGATATGTCGGCGCATCGGCGTTCTTTATCCACTGTGCAGGATCACGGGGCATTTCTGTAGCGTGACGATGGCCCGCCTGCGAAATCCGGCCATGCGCACCCGGGCCGATACCAATATAGTCGCCACCGCGCCAGGTCGCGACATTGTGCCGACACTCCGCCCCAGACCGCGCATGGTTCGAAATCTCGTAAATCGGTAAGCCATGTGCTGCCATAATCAGGCCCGAAAGATCGTAAAGATCAGCCGCCTGTTCGCCTGGCAAAGGCGCGAGGTCGCCGCGCGCGGCGCGGAGGCCAAAGCTCGTATCCGGCTCAATCGTCAATTCATAGAGCGAGACATGAGATGGTGTATAAGCCAAAAGACGCTCAAGCTCGGTTTGCCAAGCCGCCGCAGTTTGCTGCGGCCGAGCATAGATCATATCAACCGAGTGCGACGGGAAAATATCTTGCACCTCGTTCAGGGCGACCAAAGCCCCAGCTGCATCATGGTGGCGGCCAAGAAATTTCAGCGCCGCATCATCAAGCGCTTGAATGCCGAGCGATAAACGCGTCACCCCCGCCGCCGCCAGTTGCCTTAGATAAGCGCGCCCCAATCCATCGGGGTTAGCTTCCAAAGTTATTTCGACCCCCGGCGTCAAACCGAAAGTCTGATCGATGCTCTCCAGAAGTTGCTCAACCAAGTTGGGAGACATTAGAGAAGGGGTTCCGCCACCAAAGAAAATACTGCTGACAGGACCAGCGCGGTGCTCTCGGGCCGCCGCCAAATCAGCTTGATAGGCTGCTCGCCACCGTGCCTCATCAACAGCACGGTTTTTATAGACATTGAAATCACAATAAGGGCAGATCTGCAGACAAAAGGGCCAATGCACATAAACCCCAAGCGATGGGGCATCACTGATCAAAACAATCCTCGACCAGCTGGCGAAATGCATCAGCGCGATGCGACATGGCGTGCTTGGCGGCGGGGTCCATCTCGCCAAATGTTTCGGTCATGCCTAGAGGCTGAAACACTGGATCATAACCGAAGCCACGGTCGCCCCGCGGCGGCCAAACCAGCATTCCATCGACGCGCCCTTCATAAGATTGTACCACCCCATCCGGCCAAGCGAGGCTCAAAGCACAGATAAAATGTGCCGCCCGCGAGGGGTCGGCTTGCGCGGCGAGCGCGTCCTCGACGCGCTGCATAGCATAAGCAAAATCACGCGTGCCATCGGGGCGCTCAGCC
Organism: Alphaproteobacteria bacterium; assembly: GCA_965660195.1. Taxonomy (GTDB): domain Bacteria; phylum Pseudomonadota; class Alphaproteobacteria; order RS24; family RS24; genus JAYODZ01. Next base: position 9,442 of record CBFHZM010000008.1, on the reverse strand, counting down.
CAACGCGCCGAGTAAATTCCAGGCTCGCCACCAAGCGCGGTCACGACGAGACCACTATCATCGGCCAGAGCTGGAAGCTGGCTGGCACTGGCGGCAGCGCGCGCTTTCAATTCGGCATTGCCAATGAAACTGGCTTCGGTCTCATCTGGCTCAGGCAGCCCGAGATCTCCGGCGCTGACCGTGTCCATGTTAAACTGCTTCAATAAGTCAGCGATCTCGCGCACCTTGCCTTGATTGTGACTGGCCACTATCAAGGTTCCAGAAGCGAGTTTGCGGCTCATGCGCCTGAACCGATCGCTTGTTTTTGTTTTTCGACAAGCGCCGCGATGGCTGTTTTGGCCAACCCCAAAAGGGCAGCAAATTCATCCTCGCTAAAAGCTTCGCCTTCGGCCGTCGCTTGAATTTCTACAATCTGGCCTCTGCCCGTCATGACAAAATTGCCATCCGTGTCAGCGACACTGTCCTCGGCATAGTCGAGGTCGGCGACCGGCGTGCCGTTATATATGCCGCAAGAAATGGCCGCCACATGGTCGCGCAAAACATCTTGCGTGATTGCGCCCGAGCGGCGCAAGCGATCGAGGCAAAACCATAAGGCGACCCATCCACCAGTAATCGATGCAGTGCGCGTACCGCCATCGGCCTGAATGACGTCACAATCAATGGTGATCTGCCGTTCACCGAGCGCAGCTAAATCTGCCACCGCCCGCAAGGAGCGACCGATCAAGCGCTGAATTTCTTGCGTCCGGCCCGACTGTTTACCAGCCGCCGCTTCGCGCCGCATTCGGTCGCCCGTCGCCCGCGGTAGCATGCCATATTCAGCCGTAATCCAACCCTTGCCGCCGCCGCGCAACCATGGCGGCACACGCTCTTCGAGCGACGCCGTGCACAAAACATGGGTGTCGCCAAATTTAATTAAGCAAGACCCCTCGGCGTGTTTGGAGACGTGCGGCGTAATCGTTATTTCACGAAGGGCATCGGCCTGGCGGCCGGAAGGACGAGACATGAGAGACCTTTGCGTTGCATTTCAATCAGTCAGATGTACCGATTTAACGCCCGAGGAGCAAGCCTGTCATAATTTTCGGGCGGCACCTCTGGGATTTTGTGCCAGCATCGCCTAAATATGACCCATGACACAATTATCAGGATTGAGCGACCGCGCGCGGCAAATTTTTCGCCTCATCGTTGAGGGCTATCTCGAAACGGGAGATCCTGTTGGGTCGAAAGCGCTGGTCAATGGACTTGGTGAGAGCCTGTCCTCGGCTTCAATTCGTAGCACAATGGCGGAGCTAGAAAATCTTGGGCTGCTTTACGCACCGCATGTCTCTGCTGGTCGCCTCCCGACCGAGCAGGGGCTGCGCCTATTCGTCGATGGCTTACTGCAAGTTGGCGAGCTCAGCTCTGATGAGCGTGCTGACCTCGCGCCGGCGCTGGCCGCTGGGCAAGAACTTGGCGACGTCGTGACGCAAGCCGTCGAGAGCCTGACTGGCTTAAGCCAATGCGCCAGCTTAGTGGTGGTGCCAAATCAAGCCGAAGCGATCAAACATATCGAGTTTGTTCCTGTTAGCCGTCAACAATTACTGGTCGTATTGGTCGATGGGAGCGATCGCGTCGAGAACCGCTTGGTGAATTGGCCCGAGGGCATTACCCACGCCAATCTGGTCGCAGCCGGAAACTACCTTAATGCGCGGCTAAAAGGACGAAGCTTGGATGACTTGCGCACCTCGACTGAACAAGAAATCAAGCGTGCGGAAGCCGAGCTTGATGCTCTGAGCGCCCGCGTGATCGAGGCTGGCCTTGCCGAATGGGGCGGCGTTCGCGGCACGCCTGAGTTGGGCCGCAATGACGCAATTTTGGACAAAACGCTGATTGTTCGCGGACAGGCCAATTTGCTGAATAACCTTGCCGCCAGTGAAGATTTGGAACGCATTCGTATCCTATTCGACGATCTCGAGCGCAAGAAGGATATTATCGGGCTTTTATCGAATGCCGAAGAAGGTAGCGGCGTTCGTATTTTCATTGGTTCTGAAAACAAGCTGTTCTCGCTTTCAGGTTCGAGCTTGATCGTCAGCGGCTACCGCGATAAAGAACGCAAAGTCGTCGGGGTTCTCGGGGTAATTGCTCCAACGCGGAGCAATTATGCCCGCCTCATCCCCTTGGTTGATCATACCGCGCGCCTCGTGTCGCGCGCGCTTGGTGTTGTAGAAAAGGACTAAAGGATCGTTATGAGCGAAATAGATAAAGACGGAACCGAACATCCACAAGAAACCGAGGCGCAGGACCCGCAAGCTGAAGCCGGCTCGGAAGCCTCAGCAGAGGTGCCCGCGCCTGAGGAGACGGCGCCGCCCTCGCTTGAAGATCAGCTCGCGGAGACCAATGATCGCCTACTACGGGCGCTAGCCGAATTGGAAAACACCCGCCGCCGCGCCGAGCGAGATCGCATCGACGCTCAGCAATATGGCATGATGCGATTTGCCCGCGACATGCTCTCCGTCATCGACAATATGGAACGCGCCCAGCAAGCAATTGGTGATGACGCCGAAATCCCGGAGAACCTTAAAGCCGTTATGGAGGGCATCGTCGCTACCGAGCGGGATTTGCGCGCTATTTTGGAGCGCCATCAGATCATAGCCATCTCACCGAAAGGCGAAAAATTTGACCCCAATTTTCACGAAGCCATGTTTGAGGCCCCCGGAACCGGCTCCGATGCTGGCACAGTCATTGAGGTGATTGAGACCGGCTACCGTATCGGAGAACGATTGTTGCGGCCGGCCCGCGTCGGCATTGCCAAGGATTAATAGCTATTCAGGTTTTGTCACGCGTCGCAGGGTCAAATTGATCCGTCCACCGGCGGCGAACGCGCTATGCTCCGCGAGGAGGGTTGATGAGCCGTGGAAAATACGATCAATGCCGTGGAAATAATGTCGCGCTGGACCACCAAACATAAAAACATCGCCAGAGTGGAGCTTGAGTGATCGCGTCGGCCCTTTCCGCGTAGCACCGCCCATGCGGAATGTCGCGCTATCGCCCAGGGATATGGAAACGACAGGCGCGTCGAGCGCCGCCTCATCGGCATCGCGATGTAGGCCCATTTTTGACTGTGCCTGATCATAATAATTCACCAAGCAGCATTCGGGCGGCGCGCGATAGCCGGTGACATCGAACCATAAATCAATCAATGGTGCAGGGATCGCCGGCCAAGCCGCATCAGTCTGGGGGTGCTGCTGTTGATAGCGATAGCCGTCGCGGTCAGACACCCAACCCAGAGCGCCCAAATTGGTCATGACAATCGACCAGGGCTGCCCTGTGCGGGGCATCGTTGGGCGAAAAAATGGTGCCTGCGCAAGACCTTGCGCGAGATCGGTCAAAATAGCGTTTTGCACAGCCCGACCCCAATATTCTGCTATATATTTCGTCCCATCACCCAACATATTGTAGCTCCAAAGAAAATAGCGACCTGTCTTGTAGCCTTGCGCGCGGTTCCCTATATAGAGTGCATACGCAAAGCCCCTTGGGCTGCTAAAACTACAATTTAGCTGGCGCGACCGTCGTGTCCACAGCATTGAGTGAGGAAAAACAAATGGGAAAAGTCATCGGGATTGACCTAGGAACAACAAATTCATGTATCGCGATTATGGAAGGCGCGACGCCACGCGTTATTGAAAACGCCGAAGGTGGTCGGACCACACCCTCAATGGTTGCGTTTTCCGATGACAATGAACGGCTCGTCGGCCAACCGGCGAAGCGACAAGCGGTCACCAATCCTGGCAATACATTGTTTGCCATCAAACGCTTGATCGGGCGTAACTACGACGATCCGGAAACCCAGAAGGACAAACAAACCGTCCCCTATAATATTGTGAAGGCAGATAACAGCGATGCTTGGGTTGAGGCCCGCGGCGAGCGCTATTCGCCATCGCAAATTTCAGCCTTTATCTTGCAGAAAATGAAAGAGACCGCTGAAGATTATCTTGGCGAGAAAGTCGACCAAGCGGTTATTACCGTGCCAGCCTATTTCAATGACGCCCAGCGCCAAGCCACAAAGGATGCTGGTAAAATTGCTGGCCTTGAGGTCTTACGTATCATTAATGAGCCAACTGCAGCGTCGCTAGCTTACGGGCTCGACAAAGTCGATGGCCAAACCATTGTGGTCTACGACCTAGGCGGTGGCACTTTCGATGTGTCCGTCTTGGAAATCGGCGATGGGGTGTTTGAAGTCAAAGCAACCAACGGTGATACCTTCCTTGGCGGTGAAGATTTCGACGCGGTGATTGTCGACCACCTGGCAACCAAATTTAAATCGGAAGCTGGCATTGACCTGCGGACCGACAAGCTCGCCCTGCAGCGCCTGAAAGAAGCGGCGGAGAAAGCAAAAATCGAGCTGTCCTCCTCGAGCCAAACAGAGGTCAATCTGCCCTTTATCACCGCCGATCAAAGTGGGCCGAAACACCTTAACGTCAAAATGACCCGCGCCGACCTTGAAGGCCTGGTCGAAAAGCTGGTGCAACGTACTCGCAAACCTTGTGAAGCGGCATTGAAAGATGCTGGCATCTCGATTTCTGACATTGACGAAATCGTTCTGGTTGGCGGCCAAACGCGGATGCCACGCATTCGTCAATTTGTTAAAGAGGTTTTTGGTAAAGAACCGAATATGAGCGTCAACCCCGACGAGGTTGTTGCCATGGGCGCCGCCATTCAGGCCGGCGTTTTGCAGGGCGATGTGAAAGATGTTTTGCTGTTGGATGTGACGCCGCTGTCGCTCGGGATTGAGACCTTGGGCGGCGTGTTCACGCGACTAATCGATCGCAACACCACCATCCCAACCAAAAAATCACAGGTCTTCTCGACCGCCGATGATAACCAATCGGCTGTAACTATCTCGGTTTATCAAGGCGAGCGTGAGATGGCCGCCGACAATAAACTTCTCGGCCAGTTCAATTTGGAAGGGATTGCACCAGCGCCGCGCGGCATGCCGCAAATCGAAGTGTCGTTCGATATTGACGCCAATGGCATTGTCAATGTTTCGGCCGCCGATAAAGCAACAGGCAAAGAGCAAAAAATTCGTATCGAAGCCTCGGGCGGTCTGTCGGATGATGATATTGAACGCATGGTCAAGGATGCCGAAGCCAATGCCGAAGCCGACAAGAAACGTCGTGGCGAGGCCGAGGCCCGCAATAATGCCTCAAGCCTAATCCATGCAACTGAAAAGTCGATCGCGGAAAATCGCGAGAAATTGGATGACGGTGATGTCGCCGCGGCTGAGACCGCTATCACCGAGCTCAACGAAGCTCTTGAAGGCGACAATATCGATAACATCAACGAGAAAGCCCAAGCCTTGAGCGCGGCGGCGATGAAGCTTGGCGAGACGTTGTATCGCGAGCAACAAGCTGACGCCGAAGCGGCAGCGGCTTCTGATGCGGCGGAGGACGACGATAATGTCGTGGATGCCGAATTCGAAGACGTTAGTGACGACGATAATCAGCGCGCTTCTTAAAGCAAGGAGCCGTACCCGCCATGTCAAAGCGCGATCTGTATGAAGTTCTAGGCGTTGACAGATCTGCGTCTGCGGCAGAGCTAAAGTCGGCTTATCGTAAGCTGGCGAAAAAATACCACCCCGATGTCAACCAGGGGGACGCCGAGGCCGAGCGCCAATTCAAAGAAGTCAGTCACGCCTATGACACTTTGAAGGACGAACAAAGCCGGGCTGCATATGACCAATTTGGCCATGCCGCCTTCGAAGGGGGGCAAGCCGGTGGCTTTAGCGGCTTCGGTGGTTTCAGCGATTTTGGCTCAATGGGCGATATTTTCGAAGAATTCTTCGGCGGGCGACGCGGGGGCGGCGGACGAGGGCGACCGCAACGCGGCAATGACTTGCGCACCGATGTTAATATCTCGCTTGAGGAGGCTTTTTCCGGTGTCGAACGACAAATCAAGCTCAACCGCAATGCACCTTGCGGCACATGCGATGGCTCAGGCGCCAAACCCGGAACGTCTTTAAAAACCTGCGGCACCTGTCATGGTCACGGCAAAGTGCGGGCGCAGCAGGGCTTTTTTATGGTCGAACGGCCCTGCCATGTCTGTCAGGGCGCTGGGCAAATTGTTGAAACGCCATGCAATGATTGCAAGGGCCGCGGTCACGTCGCGCAATCCCGAACACTTTCCGTTGCTATTCCAGCGGGCGTCGAGGATGGCACGCGTATTCGGCTTTCGGGTGAGGGCGACGCTGGCGAACGCGGCGCGACGCCGGGTGATCTTTATGTCTTTGTTGGCGTCGAACCACACCCAGTTTTACAACGCGACGGCGCCGATTTATTTTGCCAGTTACCGGTAACGCTGACACAAGCGGCGCTTGGCTGTTCGGTCGAGATCCCGCTGCTCAACGGCAAACGCGTGAAGCTCAACGTCCCCAAAGGAGCGCAACCGGGGCAACAATTCCGCCTGCGCGAAAAGGGTATGCCGGTCTTACGTAGCCGCGCCCATGGCGATCTTTATATTCAGCTCGCTGTCGAAATGCCGGCCAAACTGTCGCGCGAGCAGGAAAAACTGTTGAAACAATTTGCCGAAATTAGTGGCGAAGATACGTTTCCCCAAGCCGCGCGCTTCCGCAAACAAACCGGCGCGAAATAGGCCGTCAAAGGCGGCATGAAATCATCGGATGACAGCACCCTGTCTGCGCTGGTATAACCTGTGGCATGAAACTCATTATTAATGGTTGCGCGGGCCGCATGGGTCGAACGCTATTGCGGATGGTCATTGAAGACGATCGTCTCGAGCTCGCTGGCGCTCTAGAATCTTCAACCAGTCCGCATCTCGGGCAGGATGTCGCTATGCTCATCGGCGGCGCACCGACTGGTATTTGCGTCTCCGACAATGCGCTCGAAGCCGTTAGCCAAGGCGATGGCATTATTGATTTTTCACAACCCTCCGTATCGACCGAGCTTGCTGCCCTTGCCGCACAGTCGCGCATTGTGCATGTGATCGGCACCACAGGTTTTTCTGAAACGGAGGAGGCCGCAATCGCCGCTGCAGCCCGCCATGCTATGATCGTAAAGTCTGGCAATATGAGCCTTGGTGTGAATTTGCTAGCGGGTTTGGTTGAACAGGCCGCGCAGGCTTTAGCGCCAGATTGGGATATTGAAATTCTCGAGATGCACCACCGCCATAAGGTCGACGCGCCCTCTGGTACTGCCTTGCTTTTAGGTGAAGCGGCAGCGCAAGGACGCAACGTCGATTTGGCAATGGTGCGTGACAGTGGGCGCGATGGCATTACCGGGGCGCGGGCGAGCGGCGCTATTGGCTTTGCCGCCTTGCGAGGTGGCTCAGTTGTTGGTGATCATGAGGTTATTTTTGCCAGCGCTGGTGAACAAATTCGGCTATCACACCGTGCTGAAAGTCGCGATATTTTCGCTTCGGGCGCGCTTCAAGCCGCGGTTTGGGCGCATGGTAAAGCGCCCGGCCTATACTCTATGCGCGATGTTTTGGGCTTCACCTCGTAACATCTCTGCAATCTATTTCTGTTAACGATTACAATAACGGAGACGCTTATGAGTTTATTGGTTCTGGTCCGTCATGGGCAAAGCGAGTGGAATGAAAAAAACCTGTTTACAGGCTGGCGCGATCCCGACCTGACGGCGCAAGGGGTTCGCGAAGCATCAGACGCCGGCACGGCCCTGGCGGCGCGAGGTTTTCAGTTTAGTGCAGCCTATACCTCAGATCTGCAGCGGGCGCAGAAAACCTGCGGCCTAATCCTCGAGGCGATCGGGCAAAGCGATTTGCCCGTGATCCGGAACCAAGCGCTGAATGAGCGAGATTATGGTGATCTGTCAGGTCTCAACAAAGACGAGGCGCGGCAAAAATGGGGCGACGAGCAAGTCCATATTTGGCGGCGCTCTTTTGATACCCCGCCTCCGGGCGGTGAAAGCTTGAAGGATACCGCCGATCGCGTCCTGCCCTACTTCAATTCCACCATCATGCCGCAGTTGCGCGCGGGTGAGAATATTTTGGTTGCAGCGCACGGCAACTCTCTGCGCGCGCTGGTCATGCAACTCGACGCTCTCTCAGCCGAACAAATCATCGAGGTCAATATCGGCACCGGCGAACCTTATATTTATGAGGTCGATACCGCGGGCCAAGTGATTAGTAAGGAAGTTCTTGCGTCGTAATATTCTCCGCAGCCAGCAACCGCCGTTTGATGGACAGGCCCCAACGATATCCCCCGAGCGCTCCCGATTTTTGTAGTACGCGATGGCACGGCACAAACCATGCGATCGGGTTGGCGCCGACCGCACCGCCAATAGCACGAGCACCCGAGTTCAGCTTTTCAGCAAGCTCGCTATAGCAAGTCGTCTGCCCGGCCTTGAGTTTGAATAAAGCCCGCCAGACTTGATGTTGATACGGCGTACCATGGAGATGTAACGGTGGCGGTGCAGCGAAGTCCAACACCAAATTATCCTGCCGCACGCATGTGCGGATCGGCCAATGCCGGCGGATAGGGTCGAGAATATCGGTAGCGCGCGCGGTAAAACCAACGAAAACCAAAGCATCGTTATGTTTCGCAAAACAAATCTTTCCATAAGGGGTGTTCTGTAAATTATACTGCAGCCGCGCGCCGCTCAGCGCCGCAGCTGGTTGACAGATCAGCTCACCCACGGCGAACACAGCCGAGCGCATGGCTCAGCGCTCCATAGAGCTCCTGCCGTTCAGCCGGTGAGAGAAAGTGGCCAATCGACAGCCTTTGGCCATGCGAAGAAAAAACCAGCTCATTCATATCCGGCAATCCAAAATCCTTATCGGTTTCATCGCCAGCCGTTGCTAGCAAATTGATTCGCAACCAGTGCGGGTTATAAGACCAGGCCTGACGTTCGCCCCGCGGCGAGAACCGCTCGACCAAAACGCGCTCCTGGCTCAGCTGCACCACTTCATATCGCCGCGCGACAAAATAATTCCAGCGAAACGCGGCATAAAGCAGACCCACTTCGAGACCAAAAAAACCCAAGACCGGCCAGGCCCCCAATAACGTAAAATAAACGCCAGTGCCAAAACTAATGGCGATAACAAAGGCCATCAAACAGAGAAATCCATTCTGGCTCAGTGCCGTATGCGGCCGTAAAATAAATTCATAGACATGAGGCTGTTCTGACATGGCCAGACTTTAACCGATAAAGCACCAATCACCAACTTGACAGCGCATTTGCGCCGAGCCAACAGCGCGGCTAAACTCCCGTTATGAAAAAAGATGATATTCGCCTTTTCTTTGAACGTTTAGCCGATGGCGACGAAGCGCCCGAGACCGAGTTAAATTTTACCAATCCCTTTACCTTAACGGTCGCCGTTGTGCTTTCGGCACAAGCAACAGATAAGGGCGTCAATCGGGCGACGGCAGAGCTGTTTCAGCTCGCCGACACTCCAGAAAAAATGGTCGCACTTGGCGAAGATCGCATCCGCG
>CBFHZM010000007.1:0-39718 GCA_965660195.1 Alphaproteobacteria bacterium | reverse complement strand
CATTGTGCAATATTCCCCACTGCTGCCTCCCGTAGGAGTCTGGGCCGTGTCTCAGTCCCAGTGTGGCTGATCATCCTCTCAGACCAGCTAAAGATCGTCGCCTTGGTGAGCCATTACCTCACCAACTAGCTAATCTGACGCGGGCTCATCCAAAGGCAATAAATCTTTCCCCTTGCGGGCTTATCCGGTATTAGCCATCGTTTCCAATGGTTGTCCCGAACCTCTGGGCAAATTCCCACGCGTTACTCACCCGTCTGCCACTGTCCACACCCCGAAGGGTGCTTCTCGTTCGACTTGCATGTGTTAGGCCTGCCGCCAGCGTTCGTTCTGAGCCAGGATCAAACTCTCAAGTTTGATTCTCGCAATCATCACTTTTGCTAAAAACGTTCAAAAATTTGCCGTTAAAAAACGGCAAATGACGAGTTCCCACTCAAATTTGCCGGCCAATGGCTCGCCTTAAAATTGCTTCTAAAGCAAACCCGCAACCGGACTTGAGTGGCGAAACGTGAACATAACAAAAGTTATTGCGTTGTTTTGTTGCCAGTCACCTGCAAGCAGGGCTGACCGCTAGGACACCGCCGTCCACGTTTCTCTTTCCATATCAACAATGTCAAACAGCACAACCACAAAACGGCTAGCAAGGCTCTTGGGATAACCCATTTGATGAACCCTGAACCAGCTATTCAGCGGTAGATTTTGGTCAAGTTCTTTTCCACCGTGTTTGCCTCGACCAGATTAACTTGTCTGGCAACCGGTATGGTAGAGAGACCATACACGCTCGCGGGGCACGCCCCGAGAACGTTCGGCGGTTATATGCGCCCGACCGTAAGCTGTCAAAGGTTTTTTTTACATGTTTCCCGTTTTTTGTTGGTTTTTGTTTAACATTCTGTATTTTCGGTAGAAATGGATCAGTAAGCTGGCGCCTCGGACGCTTCGCTTGGGTGGTCAGGACTTAGTTTTTTACCCACCAGCAGGGCTTATTTCACGATATAAAACATGGCTCAACATCCGCAACCACAATCGCAAATCCCATTTTTGACCCGTCGCAGTCGTCGGCGTGTCAGGCAAACCGCGATACGGTTTGTGACTTTTGCCCTGTTGCTCAGCGGCATCATCACATACTTTGCGCATACTGGGCTGACGCCAGCGCCAAGCGACCCGCATTTGAGCGCGCAGCCAGCGCCGCAACTTGCCAAACAAGACCCGCGGTGGTTGGCCTTACCGGCGATGAACCGAAGCTTCACAATCCATAAGGTTGGCCGCGGCGAGGCACTGATTGATCTGTTACGAGAAAATCAGGTTGCCGCAAACGAAGCGCAAAGCGCCGTAGCGGCCTTGGGCCAAGAATTTGACCCAAGACAGTTGATGCCCGGACAAGAAATCAGGATTTTTTGGGAAAGTCCGAACGACCCCCCGTCCGAGATTAGTCGTTTTGCGGGGTTTGATCTGGTGCCCGAGCCCACCCGCCACATTGTTGTGCGCCGAATGGCAAGCCAGGATTATATTGCCACCAGCTTTCAACGCGAATTAACCCAGCGGCACTTTTTAGCACGCACGTTGATTAATAGCAGTGTTTATGAGGCCGCCCGTGCCAGTGGCATGGCCCCCTCGACCGTTATTCAGCTCATCCGCATGTTTTCTTATAATATTGATTTTCAGCGTGACATTCGCGAAGGCGACCAACTCGAGGTTCTCTATACCCGCTTGTTTGATAGTGAAAATAACCTCGCCGAGGAAGGTGATATTCTCTATGCCTCGCTCACCAATCAAGGACGTAAATTTGCTATGTGGGCCATCCCGCAGAGCGATGGCACCCTAGCCTATTACGATGCAGATGGCGTGAGTGCCCGCCGCCTGTTGATGAAAACGCCGGTCGACGGGGCGCGCCTATCCTCTCGTTTCGGTAAACGGCGGCACCCGATCTTGGGGTATACACGCCTGCATCGCGGGCTCGATTTTGCCGCCCCGCCCGGTACGCCGATCTATGCCGCGGGCGATGGTCGGATTGTTGAAATTGGCCGCAAAGGCGATTTCGGGAATTACATTCGTATCCGCCATTCCAATGGTTATGAAACGGCTTATGCGCATATGCTGCGCTTCAGCCAGGGTCTCAAAAAGGGAGGCCGCGTGTCGCAAGGTCAAATCATTGGCCGGGTCGGCGCCAGTGGGCTCGCGACCGGCCCACATCTACATTATGAAGTCATCCTAAATGGTAAGCATATTAATCCGCGGACGCTCGACTTACCTTCCGCCAACGCGCTCGACGTAACTGGTCGCGCACGCCTCAACAGCATTCGTCAGGATATCGACAACCGAATCCGCGCTTTATCTGTTGTCACCGATGATAGACGCGCGGTCACGCGTGCTAGTGGCAGAACGAATTAGACCGATCAGTGCAAATCCCTAGCAGTCCCGGCGCTCTCAAAAACCAGCATATCGGCGCCAGCAGAGATAATGACATGCGCTCCGTCGTTTAACTGGCCTGCCAAAATTTTTTCCGCTAACTCGTCTTGAACATAGCGCTGGATCACACGTTTCAGCGGGCGTGCACCATAAACTGGATCGTAGCCCTGCGCTGCCAACCAACTCCGCGCATCTGAACTTAGCACAATTTTCAAGCCGCGGGCGGCGGCGAGTTTTTCAATCCGCTGCATTTGAATATCAACAATGGCATCCATTTGATCGCGCTGCAGACGCTCAAACAAAATCACATCATCAATCCGGTTCAAAAATTCAGGCCGGAAATGACCGCGAACTTCCTGCATAACATCAGCGCGGACATCCTCGACATCGCCGCCATCGGGCAGCGCCGCCAGATAATGCGAACCCAAATTAGAGGTCATGATAATCAAAGTATTTTTGAAATCGACGGTGCGCCCCTGACTGTCGGTCAAGCGGCCATCATCCAAAACCTGTAACAGCACATTGAAAACATCGGCATGCGCTTTCTCAACCTCATCGAATAACACCACCTGATATGGCCGCCGGCGCACAGCTTCGGTCAAAGCGCCGCCTTCCTCATAGCCAACATAACCAGGGGGCGCGCCAATCAAGCGAGCAACCGCATGCTTTTCCATATACTCAGACATATCGATACGACAGATCGCCGTTTCATCATCGAACAGAAAATCTGCTAGTGCTTTGGTCAGCTCGGTCTTACCAACACCCGTCGGCCCCAAAAACAAGAAGGATCCAATCGGCCGGTTCGGGTCTTGTAACCCTGCGCGGGCCCGTCTGACGGCTTTCGAGACGGCACTTACGGCGAGGTCTTGCCCGACAACGCGGCGATGCAAGGCCTCCTCCATCGCCAGGAGTTTTACCCGCTCGCCTTCTAACATTTTTTCAACAGGAACCCCCGTCCACCGAGACACAATGCCAGCGATATGATCTTCATTGACGACTTCTTCGAGCATCATTTGTGCGCCCGTATCGGCCTCGCCTTGCGACAGTTTTTTCTCGAGCTCGGGGATAATGCCATAGGCCAACTCGCTGGCGCGTTCGAGATTGCCGCGACGTTGAACTTGCTCCAGCTCATTGCGCGCCGCTTCGAGATCGCCTTTAATTTTTTGCGTATCAGACAAGCGTTCTTTTTCGCTTTGCCAGCGCGCCGCCAGGACAGACATTTTATCTTCTAACTGCGATAGCTCTTTATCGAGTTTTTCGAGCCGCTCGCTCGAGGCTTTATCTTGTTCTTTCACCAGCGCAGCCCGCTCGATCTTTAACTGCACTATGCGCCGGTCGAGCTCGTCCAGCTCTTCGGGCTTGCTATCAACTTGCATGCGAATGCGGCTAGCCGCCTCATCGACCAGATCGATCGCCTTATCGGGCATGAAACGATCGGTAATATAGCGATGCGACAGCGTTGCCGCTGCCACGATCGCTGCATCGGAAATACGCACGCCATGATGAACTTCATATTTTTCTTTGAGACCGCGCAAAATCGAGATCGTATCTTCAACCGACGGTTCATCGACAAAGACCGGTTGGAAGCGTCGCGCCAAGGCCGCATCCTTTTCAACATGCTTACGATATTCATCCAAGGTTGTCGCGCCGATGCAGTGCAATTCGCCACGCGCCAGAGCTGGCTTCAAGAGGTTCGAGGCATCCATCGCGCCGTCGCTGGCGCCGGCACCCACCAAAGTGTGCATTTCATCGATAAACAAAATCACGCCCCCATCGGCCGACGAAACTTCCTGCAAAACTGCCTTTAGCCGTTCTTCAAACTCGCCGCGATATTTTGCGCCGGCAATCAGCGCCCCCATATCGAGCGACATGAGGCGCTTGTGACGCAAGCTTTCAGGCACATCGCCATCGACAATCCGCAACGCCAAGCCCTCGGCAATGGCGGTTTTGCCGACCCCTGGCTCACCAATTAATACTGGATTATTTTTTGTCCGCCGCGACAAAACTTGCATCGTACGCCGGATTTCTTCGTCGCGCCCAATCACAGGATCGAGCCGCCCGCTAGCGGCATCGGCCGTGAGATCGCGAGCATATTTTTCGAGCGCTTGATAACTCTCCTCAGCGCTCGCACTATCCGCTCGACGCCCCTGGCGCAACTTGTCAATGGCCATCGCCAGAGCACCAGGCGCAACTCCTGCCTCGCTCAAAACGCGCGCCGCCGCGCTATTTTTTTGTAAAAGCAAGGCCTGCAGCAGACGCTCGACACTGACAAATTGGTCGCCCTGTTTCTGGGCCAATGCTTCGGCCTCAGACAAAGCCTTCGCGAGATCCGTGGCTAACCCCATTTGCGACGCGTCCCCGGAAACGCGGGGTAGTTTAGCCAGAGCTACTTCGTTCAGTTGTTGCACACGCTCGGGCGCACCACCCGCTGAGCTGATTAAAGACGCAACCAGACCATCTTTGTCTTCCAGCAAAGCCTCTAGAATATGTAGGCCTTCTAAGCGCTGATGGTCGTGGCGCAGGGCCAGAGACTGCGCCTGTTGGATCACAGATCTGGCTTTATCGGTAAACTTTGTGAAGTCCATGATCTTCTCCAGTTTGATTATCTAGAAAAGATATGGGGTCGGAATTCGCAGACTACAATAGCAGCGTTTTATTCTCCGACGGCGCTCTCGAGCGCATCACCGCCATCCTCGCCATTGGCTTTACTATCGCGCCGTCGCCGCAAAGGTCCTCGGCGGCGACCGCCCTTAGCGGCTTTGTCACCATCGTCATCGTCAGTTTTTTCTGTGCGCGCTAGAACGAGAGGCTCATAGGCGGCATCGCTATTGCCGTCTTCTTCTGCCATCGCGACCATAGCGTCGACCGCATCGTCGTCCTCATCTTGATCATCGCCGTCCTCATCACCCGCAGGGTCTTGGCGCGGCGGCTGGATGGTCAATAAAATACGATAATAATGCTCAGCATGTTGCATCAAATTCTCGGCCATCACGCGATCTCCGGAAGATTGCGCATCCCGGGCCAACGCCTGATATTTTTCATAAATCTGGCTGGCTGATCCGCGAACACGAACTTCAGGCCCGTTACTCTCATAACTGCGATTGGCTGGATTAGATTGACGACGACCACGTCCGCGCGAGCGTTTCATAATATTTTTCCCTGTGCGTGACACAACACAATAAAAGAGATCGGATAAACCGAAAATTGAATTTTCATTTAAGCTATTTTCAACCGCTCAACGCGGGGTGACCTCTCGGATCGACAACGAAACAAAGTGGTACCTAAGACCACCTGACGCTAAGTATCGGCTCAAAGTCAAACGCACCCTAGCCAAATTAATTCCAGATTTCAAACATCTTTTTGGCTTGACGCATATTTTATTTTATGACCGCGCAAATACCAAACAACGATCATGACCGGCCAAATCCTGATGACAGGCTTGCAATCGCCACCCTGCCGCTGCGAAAATCTCCGTGACATCCCGCCGCTGATCATATCCCACCTCAAGCACGAGGCGCCCCTCGGGCGCCAGATAGGCCGCCGCCTGTGAAGCGATCTGACGATAAGCAGTTAAGCCATCACATCCACCATCCAGCGCCCGACACGGATCATTAATAACAACCTCAGCGCTCAAGCCCGCAAGATCGGCTTGCGCGATATACGGTGGATTTGAAACAATCAGATCATATTGACCCGTCACGGTTTCGAACCAACACCCTTGTCTTATTGTCAGCCGCCCGCTCAGCCCATGCCGCGCGGCATTGATGCGCGCCATGCGCACAGCTCGTGCCGATAGATCGATCGCGACGCCCTGCCAGCGCGCCCTGTGAGCCAGCAGCGCAACAATCAAGCAGCCCGTGCCCGTGCCAACATCCAAAACGCGGCGCGGCTGATCGGCAAATAACGCGAGGCCTGTTGTCACCAAGACCTCACTATCAGCTCGCGGATCGAGCGTCGCAGCATCAAGCTTGAAGCGCAAACCGTAGAACTCACGCTGTCCGATCAGTCGCGAAACTGCGCGGCCAGCCAGGCGCGCCGCCGCCAAGCGATCAAATCTCTTTTGTTCATCGGGGCTCGCTAGCAACGCCTCTTGCGCCACAAGTTCTGTAAGAGAAGCGCTCCAGATAAACTGCGCTAGAACACGGGCATCGAGAGCGGCTGTTGTTAAACCAGCAGCAGCAAACCGATTTTGCACCTGCCGTCGTAACGCGCCCCGCGTGAGCACAGGCGGCTTAGTCACCGCTTTGCGCCGCCAATCGACGAAGTTGATCTTCGCTCACCAGAGCCTCAATCAACTCCTCCAGCGCCTCGCCCTCAAGAATTCGATCAAGCTTGTGCATGGTTAGATTAATCCGGTGATCGGTAACCCGCCCTTGCGGAAAATTATAAGTTCGAATGCGCTCCGAGCGATCGCCCGTGCCAACCTGAGTTTTGCGGTCCGCCGCGCGTTCATTTTCAACGCGCGCACGCTCAGCTTCGAACAAGCGCGCGCGTAAGACCTTCATCGCCTTAGCGCGGTTTTTATGCTGCGATTTTTCATCTTGTTGCGAGACCACGATACCCGTTGGAAGGTGGGTAATCCGAACCGCGCTATCGGTCGTATTCACCGATTGACCGCCGGGACCACTGGCGCGAAACACGTCAATCCGCAAATCTTTCTCTTCAATTTGGACATCGACCTCTTCCGGCTCAGGTAAAACTGCAACGGTCGCGGCCGACGTATGGATCCGACCACCGCTCTCGGTTTCGGGCACGCGTTGTACCCGATGCACGCCGCTCTCAAACTTTAAGTTGGCAAAAACACCTACGCCCCGCACCGAACTAATGATCTCTTTAAAACCACCAACATCGCCCTCCGACACCGACATGATCTCGACTTTCCAGCCTTTAATATCGGCATAGCGCTGATACATTCGGAACAAGTCGCCTGCAAATAAAGCGGCTTCATCGCCGCCCGTTCCGGCACGGACCTCTAATATAACATCTAAGCGGTCGGCTTCATCGCGCGGCAGCAACATGATCTGCAGCGCTTCCTCAACCTGCGGCAAACGCTCGAGCAGAGCGGGCAATTCCGCTTCGGCAAGATCGCGCATTTCGGCGTCATCACCCTCAATCAAAGCCTCGAGATCGGCAATTTCAGCAGAGAGATCGCGATACGAGCGGATGACACGCGCCACTGGATCAATCTCAGCAAATTCTTTCGATAACGAGACGAAGCGTTCCGGCGGGCAGCTGCCGTTCATTTCCGATTGTACTTTTTCTACCCGCGCCAAAATGGCGTCAAGGCGCTCTTGCGGGATCATGTCTCTAATCTCTCGTTTCGGACTGTTTTGCGGCGACGGCGGTTTCGACGAGCTCGGCGAGGTGCTCCACCATCTGATCATGAGGTAATTTATGGTTTGGGCGCCCATTGACATAGACCATGCCCTGACCATGACCACCACCCGTAAAGCCAATATCAGTCTCGCGCGCCTCACCGGGCCCGTTCACGACACAGCCGATGATTGACAGGGTGACAGGGGTGGCGATATGCGCCAATCTGGCCTCGAGGGCTTGCACGGTTGAGATAACATCGAAGCCTTGGCGAGCACAGGAGGGGCAGGAAATAATACTAACGCCGCGATGCCGTAATCCGAGCGATTTTAGAATCTCAAAACCGACCTTCACCTCATCGACAGGATCTGCCGACAAAGAGACCCGCAAAGTATCACCAATCCCCTGACGCAAAAGCCCACCAAGACCGATCGCCGATTTCACTGTCCCGGTGGTGTACCCCCCCGCCTCGGTCACCCCAATATGCAGGGGACAATCGACCGCTTGCGCCAACTGCTCATAGGCCGCAACAGTGAGAAAAATATCAGACGCTTTAACGCTAATTTTATAATCGCGGAAATCATGCTCCTCCAAAATCCCCGCATGGTACAGCGCGCTTTCCACCATAGCCTCAGGACATGGTTCTTTATATTTCTCAAGCAAATGCTTTTCTAGCGAGCCAGCATTCACACCAATGCGCATCGAGCACCCATGATCTTTAGCGGCTTGCACAACCTCGGCAACGCGCGTGCGGTCACCGATATTTCCGGGATTAATGCGCAGGCAGGCGGCACCCGCTTCGGCGGCTTCGATAGCGCGGCGATAATGAAAATGGATGTCGGCCACAATAGGCACCGAGACGTTGGCTACAATTTCGCGCAAAGCTGCTGTTGAGGCTTCATCGGGACAGGATACGCGGACAATATCCGCTCCGGCCTCTTCGAGCGCTTGTACCTGCCGAACGGTCGCCTGCACGTCAGATGTCAGCGTATTGGTCATCGATTGCACAGCAATCGGCGCATCACCGCCAATGGGCACATTGCCCACTTTAATTTGCCGAGTTTTCCGACGTTCAACCTGACGCCATGGTCTAATCATGCTTGGCCTTTTGGCTAGTCAAAGCCCGCTAAGGGCGGTTCACATAACGCGAGGCATCGAGCGCTCGCCGGGCCAAGATTTCAGAGTCCTTGCCCAGCGTGTCGACCACAACTCCATTACGCATAATTTCGATCGCCCCCGCGTCGCGAGACGCAATGTAATATATCTCATTTTCATTTAGCTCGTAGACTGTGCCCAGGTCAACGATACTCGAAAACAGAACTTTATCTGCACTGTTGGAAATGCGCATCCATGTCTCACGCGCAACATGCAAGCTTATGCTGACTTTAGGCGTAGCTAAGGGGGCCGGATCCCCTCCCGTTTCATTGTCAGCCGCATTATCGGGGCCGGCCATCGCGTCCTCACCATCGATCGGTGGCAGGCCTGTAACCTCGACATCTAGCTTATTTGACGCCTCAAGCGGCGGCTCGATTTGCCCACCATCTACCGCCCCCTCTGGGGCAATACTCTCAGCAGGCTGATCCTGCGAGGATTGCAGAGGCGGCGCTGCCCCTGTTGACGCTACGGGCACCTCTTCCAGAGCGACAGGTGGCTGACCAGTCTGCTCAGAGGGCGTAAAACTTGATATCCAGACCACAAAAACAACCACAATGGCGGCTATCACCATCAAGAAAAACACCCCCGTTGAAACCTCAGTAGGTTCATCGACGTGGATAAAGTCGTCTTCAACTTGTAACGTTGGCGAGAGAATGTTTTTGGCTGCTTCAACGAGCTTATCACTGTCGAGCCCAAGATATTTGCTGTAACTGCGTAAAAACCCCAGCGCGTAGCTTTGATAGCCGATATCATCAAACCTATCATCTTCGAGTGCCTCGAGCGTCTCAAGCTTGATGCGCAGATCAGTAACAACCTGCGGCAGCTCTAGACCGCGCGCCAGCCTCTGTTCTTTTAAAATCTGGCCAATTGATTCCAACATCTCACCAAAACCACGAGACACACTAAGCCTCTCCAGGCATATACTAATCTATACTTGCAACAGGGGTAAATTACAACTTAATGCCTTGTGCCTGCGCGATTGCGCGCAAGCCTTGGCGAATATCTGTCGGCCCATTGGCGACCAGTTGCGATACCGCATGTGACAACCGCGCATGATTGACCGAGCGCACCATGCGCTTAACTGGCCCAATCGATGGCGCGGGTACCGATAATTCCTTAAAGCCGAGGCCAATAGCCGCCATTGCCTCAAGTGGCTGACCAACCAATTCGCCGCAAATGGATACGGGCACGCTGTGGGATGCGCATTTTTCGCGGATAAAGCGCAAAATATTTAACACCGAAATATCGAGAAAATCATATCGCTGCCCGACCCTCGCATTCCCGCGGTCAACAGCAAATAAAAACTGCAATAGGTCATTGGTCCCAATCGACAGAAAATCAACGAACGGCAAAAGCGAGTCTAATTGCCAAACCAAAGCCGGCACCTCCAACATGGTGCCCACTTTGACCTCGCGTGGCAGCTCTTGGCCGACCCGCTTGGCCCGATCTAACTCGCGAAACACAATTTCCCGCGCCGACTTAAACTCCGCCACTGTCGCCACCAGCGGAAACATCACCCGCAAACTCCGCCCAGCCGAAGCGCCGATCAAAGCGCGCAACTGAAGCCGTAACAGCCCTGGGCGATCAAGCGCTATCCTGATCGCGCGCCACCCCATGGCCGGGTTCTCCTCCTGCCCGACCCGCATATAGGGTAGAACCTTGTCGCCACCAATATCGAGGGTTCGAAATGTCACCAGACGATCGCCCGCCGCGTCCAAGACCTGCTTATAAAATTCTTGCTGTTGCTGCGTGCGGGGCAAGTTGGCCGAAACCATGAATTGGAGCTCGGTTCGGAACAATCCAATATGGTCAGCACCCGAGCTCTCAAGGTTTTCGACATCAACGGCGAGCCCTGCATTCAGATTCAAAGTCACGCCTAGGCCATCGCGCGTCTCGGCTGGCAAATGACGAATGCGCGCATAACGCTTCAGCCGCCGCGCCCGCATCCGCGCGCGATCGGCATATGCATCAATAAAATCTTGTGCCGGCGTCAGATGCACCTCGCCACGATCGGCATCGAGAATAATCTCATCGCCATCTCGGGCCGCATCAACGACCCCGCGAACATTACCGACCAGCGGAATATTCAGCGCCCGCGCCACGATAGCAACATGGGCGCCCATTGCCCCTTCCTCGAGAACCAACCCGCGGAGTTTTTTCCGATCATAATCGAGCAACTCTGCTGGCCCCATAGTGCGCGCCACCAACACCGCATCGCGCGGTAACTTATCTTCCGATGCGAGAACCGCGCGACCCGACAAAATCCTTAGGAGACGGTTCGAGAGATCTTCAAAATCGTGCAAACGCTCGCGTAAATATTGATCACGCTGCCCTGTCAGCCGCGCCCGAATATTGCTGATCACCCGCTCAACCGCAGCTTCAGCCGTAAGTCCAGAGCGAATGGCATCATTGATGCGCCTGAGCCAACCGCGATCATTGGCGAACATGCGGTAGGTTTCAAGCACATCGAGATGCTCGCCGGCATGCGAGACATCCTCCGTGCGTAATAAATCATCAATATTCCGCCGCAAGCTGTAAACAGCACGATCCAGGCGGTGAATTTCTTCCTCAACATTCTCGGCAATTAACCGTGTGACCTCGACCCGCGGCTCGTGCAAGACAACATGGCCAAGCGCCAAGCCCTCGGTCAGACCACTGCCAACAAAGCGACGCTGAATATCGGATTGATCAGCATCTTCCTCCGGCGACAGCCCGTTCCGTGGAAACATTTCCGACAGCACCATGGCAACGGTCTGCAGCGCTTCAACTTCCTCATCAACAAAACTACGACGAGTGGCGTTCTGAACAACCAACACGCCACTGACATAGCCACCCCGGACAACCGGCACACCAACAAACGATATAAATGGATCCTCGCCCGTTTCGGGACGATAGGCAAAGCGTGGGTGCGATGGCGCGTCGGATAGATTAAGTGGCCGCGCGTGCTGCACAATATCGCCGACGAGGCCCTCGCCAACGCGTAGAGTGGTTTGGTGCACCGCTTGCGGGTTCAAGCCTTCGGTGGCGAACAGCTCTAACAGATCGTCAGGCCGACGAATATAGATCGAACAGACAGCGGCATTCATGCTGGCTGCGATCAAGCGCACAATCTGGTTCAAGCGTTGTTGGCGATTGTCCTCGGTCGCCATCGTTTCGCGAAGACGACGCAGCAAAACGCGCGGGCCTTCTAGTGTCAGGGGCATAAGCCTCCTCCTATCACCGGGCGTTGATAAGCATCAACGCGCTTCGGCTAGATCGAATGCGTCGTGCAGCGCACGAACAGCAAGCTCTGTGTAATCGGCATCGATCAGAACACTCACTTTAATCTCAGAGGTCGAGATGACATGAATATTAATGCCTTTATCAGCCAGAACTTGGAACATTTTTTGCGCGACGCCAGCATGCGATCGCATGCCAATACCAACAATTGAGATTTTCGACATGCCAGGTTTTTGATCCGCTTGCGCAAATCCCACTTCGGATTTCGCGGCGTCGATCACACGCATGGCACGCGCTAAATCATCATTAGCGACGGTAAAGGTGATATCTGTCTCCTGCCCATCGCTCGACACATTCTGCACGATCATATCAACATTCACGGCCGCGTCGGCTAGCCCACCGAAAATTTGCGCCGCAATCCCAGGTCGATCGGGGACATCGCGCAAAGTAATTTTTGCTTCGTTGCGGGTGTAAGCGACCCCGCTGACCACTTCCTGTTCCATAATTTCTTCCTCACTGCAAATCAGTGTTCCAACCAGCCCATCTTCGGGGAAAACGCTATCAGGCGCATCAAAACTTGAGCGTACCTGAAGTTTAACGCGATGCACCATCGCCAGCTCAGCTGAGCGGGTTTGAAGTACTTTGGCGCCAGAGGACGCCATTTCCAACATTTCTTCATAAGAGACACGCGGCAAGCGGCGCGCGCTCTCGACAATCCGCGGATCCGTCGTATAGACGCCATCGACATCGGTATAAATATCGCAACGATCAGCCTTGAGCGCTGCTGCTAAAGCAACCGCGCTCGTGTCAGACCCACCACGCCCTAAGGTCGTAATCCGCCCAGCTTCAGTAACACCTTGAAAGCCTGCCACTACGGCAACACGGCCCTCAGCAAATTGCCGCTCCATTTCGGTCGTATCAATATCGCGAATACGCGCCGAGCTAAATACATCGCTTGTTAAAATCGGTAATTGCCAGCCCAGCCAGCTCCGCGCCGGAATACCAATCTCTTGCAGGGCGATTGCCAATAGGCCAATGCTAATCTGCTCGCCAGCGGCAACAATAACATCATATTCGCGCGCGTCATGCATTGGCGCCAGTCCGCGCGCCAGATCCACCAAGCGATTGGTTTCGCCTGCCATCGCCGACACGACCACGGCGACCTCATGCCCCGCCTTCACTTCGCGCTCAACATGGTGCGCAACATTGCGGATGCGATCGAGATCGCCCACCGATGTGCCTCCAAATTTCATTACCAAGCGCGCCATGATTTCCTTTCCACGGGGAACAGGTTATATATTCTGTGTTACGCCTATTTTACCCTGTTATCTCCACAAAGCTCTGGGCGCGGCATGAATACACGATTTTAACCCCTTTAGGCAATATCAAGGGTCAAACGCGATGACAAAGAAAAATGCGCAAGAACCTGCATCCAGCGCCCAAGGCGCAACCATGGACGCTGCCGAGCTCGCCAAATTTGCCGCCATGGCGACCGAATGGTGGGATCCGAAGGGTAAATTTGCGCCGCTTCATAAATTTAACCCCACCCGCCTCGATTTCATTAAGAAACAGGTTGAAATGCATTTCGACCGCACTCCCAATTCTCGCTTTGAGGGGTTGCGCCTACTTGATATCGGCTGTGGTGGTGGCTTGCTGAGCGAGCCAATGGCACGCCTGGGAGCCGATGTTACCGGTGCCGATGCTGGCGAAGCGAACATCAAAACCGCGCAAATTCATGCGTCCGAACAGGGCTTGTCGATAAATTATCGCCACATCACGGCCGAGCAATTGGTCGAAGAAGGCGCCCAATTCGACATTATCCTCAACATGGAAGTGATAGAGCATGTCGCCGATATTAACCTGTTTTTAGAGGCCTGTAGCGCACTATTGGCACCCAATGGCCTGATGTTCATGGCGACGCTCAACCGCACCTTAAAGGCCTATGCCCTCGCAATTGTCGGCGCCGAATATGTGCTTGGCTGGTTGCCGCGTGGCACCCATGACTGGACCAAATTTATCAAACCAGCCGAACTGGACCACGCACTTGCAGCGGCGGGACTATCGGTGCGGCACATGACAGGCGTGAGTTATAACCCGCTCAGCGATCAATGGCGTTTGAGCGGCGATCTAGCCGTAAACTATATGCTGACAGCCGTTAAAGGCTAATTTTTTGCCCGATCTGGCAAGATTGGAAGCGGCGCGACCGGAACGCCCTCTTCGATAAGGGCATGCGCATCATCGATTGAGGTCTCGCCATAAATATCGCGATCTTCTTTTTCACCGTAATAAATCGCGCGTGCCTCTTCGGCGAATTGATCACCGACATAGTCAAAATTCTCGGTCACATGTTTTTTCATTTTTTGCATCATCTGCATCACCGAGGACGGGTCGGTGGCCGGTGTGGTTGCCCTGCCGGCATTGGATTTTTTAGGAATAGCTGGCGCCATAATAGCGCGTTCGACTTTTGCACTATTGCAGGATGGACAGCGGAGCAAACCGTTTTCACGCTGCGTCTCGAAACTATCGATATTATCGAACCAAGCTTCAAATAGATGTTCTTTGGCACATTGCAGATTATATTTAATCATTGCAGCTCTACTTAATCACTCAAACCAATTTGTCGGCCATGGTGCAGGGACGGGATCTGCTGTCGCGCTTGATCAACGCGACAACGGTCGATATCAGCCATGACAATCTCCACGCCACCAATATCGGTATTTTGCGACGCTTCTGCAAGTATGTCCCCCCATGGGCTGATAATCAGGCTATGGCCATAGGTGGCGCGGCCATTTTCATGCAGACCGTTTTGCGCAGGCGCGATAATGAAGCAGCCCGTCTCGATCGCGCGGGCGCGTAATAAAACATGCCAATGGGCTTGCCCCGTCGGGCGCGTGAAGGCACTTGGAACGGAGATAAAATCGGCGCCATGACTGGCCAGTAAGCGGTAAAGATAGGCAAAACGCATATCGTAGCAGACACTTAAACCTAGACGACCATAGCGCGTATCCGTGATGACCGCCGTCGCGCCAGGGCGGTAGTTTTGCGACTCGCGATGCACCTCACCGCTCGCCAAGGTCACATCAAAGAGATGAATTTTGTCGTAGCGCGCGGCGATGGTTCCATCGGGGGCGATCAGAATAGACCGATTGGCCGCCCGCATCTCGTCGGGATCATCGATGCTGGCCTTAACGACGACTGACCCCAAGAGCAAATATATGCCAAGCGAGAGCGCTAAGCTCTGCATGCCAGCAACAAAGGGGTCGGCCGCCTCACTTTGTAAAGTGGCATAAAGATGATCACGGTTCTTCGCCATAAAATTACAGGTCTCAGGCAGGGCAACAAAGACAGCGCCACGCTCGGCCGCCTCACGAACAGCCGTGCTCATGATGGCGAGATTAGAAAGCGGGTCAGTGCCCGTACAGCTTTGCACGCAAGCGAGTTTAAAAATTTGATCCTGTTGCGCTTGTGTCACCCGTTTTTCCTCATTGCCTAACGCAGAACCCGCGCCACACTCACGACGCCGATCGACGTTGCACCACGCCGCCGCAAGACCTGCGCACAAGCCTCGATGGTGGAACCCGTGGTGATCACGTCGTCAACGAGTATGACGGATTTGCCAACTATATCGGAAGCATATTTCTCGCCAAGCGAAAAGGCACCACGCACATTACTATGACGACGATGTCGTGACAGGCTGGTCTGCGGCGCCGTCGCGCGCTTACGGAGCAAAAGATCTGGCACAAAGCAAAATCCCGATAACGCGGCCAACTGCTGCGCCAATAGCGCCGATTGATTATAACGCCGCCGAATGAAACGCCACTGATGCAGAGGAACGGGGGCGATTAGGCTATCGCGCGGCTGGTCGAACAGTATTAATCGCAACAGCCACCGCGCCATCATCAGCGCCAGATCGGGTTCGTCAGAAAACTTCATCCGCCGGATCAGCCCAGCCAACTGATCGCGATACAACGCGGCACTCCGCGCCCAATCATAGGCCGGGGGCTTGGCCAGAACCGCGGGTGAAACCATATTTGGCCCAAGATCATACGGCATCGGGACACCCGATACGGCGCAGATCGGCCCCGTGATCCAGGCTATATTTTGCCAGCAGTCAACACACAAGGTTTGGTTTTCAAGCACTGGCGCCCGACAGCCAGCACAAAGCGGTGGCAGGAAAATATCGATAATGTGGTTTAAGCGTAGCATGTGTTATTCTTGTACTTTGACGATTTGCGTATCATAGTGCCGCAAATGACGTCACAAGTCCCACAGATATTTGATGCCCATCGGCGCCGCACCCTTCAAAGCCGCATAACGGCGGGACCGCATTTGTTCGTCTTAAATTTTGCCGCCACGGAATTATGCGATCGCGCCGCTAGCGTAAACCGGCGTTTTGGGCATGGTCTGATCGTCGCCCCGAGAGTTATACACGCTGAGTTTCAAACACGCTTGCAAGACCGATGTCAGGCTCTGACATTTCTCGACACCGGCGCTGACGATTTTGATTCTGAAGTCTGGACCTTTGATGCGCATCAGTTCGACCTACTCATTGTTTGTGGCGTCCTGCATTGCGTCAATGACCTGCCCGGAAGTCTCGTGCAAATTCGTAACCGTTTGCAGCCCGACGGGATAGTATTGGCGGCGCTAGCTGGTGGCGATGGCCTATCGCCATTACGGCAATGTCTTATCCGAGCCGAAAGCGAGATCACCGGTGGCATGGGTGCACATTTTCACCCGTCACTATCGTTACCCGATCTTGCTGCACTGATGCAGCGCGCTGGTTTCGCCCTGCCCGTGGTTGATCTCGAGAGTATAACGGCACGTTATCAAAATTTACGCGCCATCCTGGGCGACTTAAAAGCCATGGGCGAAGCCAATTGTCTGCAGCAGCGAGACCGACGGCCGTTACGGCGCGATGTTCTCGAGCGCGCCGAGCGCTATTATCGCGCCTCACCCGATCAAACGGGCGACCGTGTAACGCTGCGATATGATATTTTATTTGCCACGGGCTGGGCGCCGCATGAGAGCCAACCCAAAGCTCTCCGCCCCGGATCGGCGCAACACCGGCTTGCCGATGCCCTCGGGACGACCGAAATCAAAATTCCCGACCGCGATTAGAGCCTGACCGCGATTAGAGTAAGTCGCGCAACAGCGCCAACATCGGCTCGTCGGCCGGCGGTAAATCCAGATCGCGCATATCTGATAGCGTAAACCAGCCGATTTTTTGTCCTTCGCGCGGCGTCACAAAGCCCTTCCATTTGCGGCAGGCATAAAGCGGCATCAAAAGATGAAAATCGTCATAAGCGTGACTGGCAAATGTGAGGGGCGCAAGACAGCTGGCCGACACATTGATCGACAACTCTTCATGCAATTCGCGGATCAGGCAATCTTCGGGTGTCTCTCCGGCCTCCAGCTTGCCGCCAGGGAACTCCCATAAGCCAGCCATTGATTTGCCCGCTGGCCGTTGCGCCATCAGGATCTTGCGATCACTATCTATCAGTGCGCAGGCGGCAACCAATAAAAGCGGCTTAGCTTCGATAGTCGGCATTGATCGAAATATACCCATGCGTCAAATCACAAGCCCAAACCCGCGATTTACCTTTGCCAATGCCGACATCAACGGCAATATGCACCTGTCGCCCGCGCATATGTTTAGCCACAGGCCGTTCATCATAGCCGGCGACAGCACGACCTTTGCGCGCCACTTGATGCCCACCAATGCGGATTGACAAGCGATCGCGATCGGCGTGCTCGCCTGATTTACCGACCGCCATAACAATTCGTCCCCAATTAGCGTCTTCGCCAGCAACGGCGGTTTTTACCAGCGGCGAATTGCCAATAGCCAGACCAATCCGCCGCGCTGCGGCATCATCGACGGCACCGGTTACATCAATCGTCATTAATTTTTGCGCACCCTCGCCATCACTGGCGACTTGTATTGCAACATCTTGCATCACGGCGACGAGGGCTTTCCTGAAAGCCGCGAGGCGCGGATCATTGGCGCTACGCAAAGCACTGCCTTGCATGGGCTTTTGCCCCGTGGCGCAGAGCAAAACCGTATCCGAAGTCGACATATCACCGTCAACGGTGACAGCATTAAAACTTTGATTGGCGGCATCAGTCAGTAAAGCCTGCAACACTCTCGGCGGCAACGCCGCATCGGTGAAGCCGAAGGCCAGCATAGTTGCCATATCGGGCGCGATCATTCCTGAACCCTTGGCAATCATATTAATCGTTACGGTCTGGCCAGCCAGACGTGCTGTGCGGCTGGCGGCTTTGGCAAATGTGTCGGTTGTACAAATCGCCTCAGCGGCATGCCGCCATGAGGATGCACGGCCCGATAAGGCGGAGGTGATGCCACGTGTCAACGGTGCAGGATCCAAATCCTGACCAATCACGCCCGTCGACGCCATATAAACCCGATCCAGCGCAATCGATTGCGCGTCAGCCACAAACTGACACACCGTTTGTGCCGCCTTGGCGCCAGCGGCGCCAGTAAAAGCATTTGCGATCCCCGCATTAACCAAGATGGCACCAGCGCGCCCCCGACTCGCGCGTAAATTTTGTCGGCACAAATCCACCGCTGCCGAAGGCATGGTCGAGCGGGTAAAAACCCCTGCTATGCTGGTTTGTGGCGCCAGACGCGCCAATAACAGGTCGCGACGGCCCTTGTAACGCGAGCCTGTCTCTACGGCATAAAGCGTAACGCCAGCAATATCTGGCAATTTTGGGAATGTCTTCGGTGCGAGCGGAGAGCGGGGTAGGTTTTTGCCAGCCATGTGATCCTCATTGCCCCTCGGGGGATATCATTTCAATATTAGCCTTGCTGCGCCAGCCTTGATAAATCTCTTGTTGCGCTTGCGTAAACAAGCCTTCGGCAATCTCGGCGGCAACTTCTTCATAAGGCGGTATCGGCTGAGCGCGCTTATCTTCGAGCTTGATAATATGCCAGCCAAATTGGCTCTGTACTGGCTCGGACACATCGCCGACCTGCAACTTAAAAGCCGCCTCGCTGAAGGAAGGTACCATTTGATCGGCCGTGAAGTATCCTAAATCGCCGCCACTTTCCTTGCTTGGGCCAATCGAGTTTTCTGTCGCTAATTTCACAAAATCGGCGCCGCCTTTGGCTTTCGCCGCCAAGGTTTTCGCCGTTTCCTCATCCTTGACCAAAATGTGGCGCGCCCGCACCTCTTCCACCGCGGGGCGGGCCGCGTAATCACGGGCGTAGGCCTCGCGGAGCGCTTCTTCAGTTACACGCGCACTCAAAAGCCGCGATATATAAACCTCTTGCACCGCCTTGTCCCGATACAGCGCCATCCGCGCCATCACTTCGGGATCCTGATCGCCGACGCCGGCTTGCGTTGCAGCAGCCACCGCCAAATCGCGATCGATTGCATACCCCATCAGAATTTGGCCTTTTTGTTGCGGTGGTATATTGCCGATCATGGCGTATATTTCTTCTTCAACAAAGCTGAGAGCGCTGAGATGAATTGGGCGACCATCGACCGTGGCGACCACCACGTCCTCTGCCGCAGCCTGCGGGGGTACGCTCATAAGTGTCAAAAGGCTCAAAACTGAGACCAGACAGAGTTTAAATCTTATGCGAACCACATTCATCTCCTTTTCGCCGAACGATATTGTGCGACCGATTTTCCTGATCTCGACGATTGACACCAAGAAGCCTGATGCTTACATCATTTTTATCGTTTTTGCGAATGGTTCAAACCCGCAATCTTCTTCCGGTCATCAAGGGCGGATATAAAGGGATATAAATGCTCAGCTTTAACCGCGTTTTAGGACAGATCTTTGGAACCTCCAACGATCGAAAAATACGAGGCTATATAGCCCGTGTTGCTAAGATCAACGCGCTCGAAGATAGCTTTCGCGCTCTTTCCGATGAGTCCTTGCGAGCAAAAACAGCTGAATTCAAAGCCGAATTGGCGGCGGGAAAAAGCCTTGATGATCTGCTCGAACCGGCTTTCGCCACGGTACGCGAGGCAGCCCGCCGTGTCCTGGGGCAACGTCATTATGACGTTCAGCTGATCGGCGGAATGGTTTTGCACGATGGTCGGATCGCCGAAATGAAAACCGGCGAGGGTAAAACCTTGGTTGCAACCCTGCCCTGCTACCTCAATGCCCTGAGCGGTCAACCTGTACATGTTGTGACGGTGAATGATTATCTCGCCAAACGCGATGCCGAATGGATGAGCGGGGTGCATAATTCTCTGGGCCTTAGCGTTGGTTGCATTACGCATGACCTCAGCGATGAAGACCGCCTTACCGCCTACCAAGCCGATATCACATACGGCACCAATAACGAACTCGGCTTCGACTATTTGCGCGACAATATGAAATATAGTCTCGATCAAATGGTGCAACGCGGCCATGCCTTCGCAATTGTTGATGAGGTCGATTCGATCCTGATCGACGAAGCCCGTACCCCGCTAATCATTTCCGGCCCGCTTGAGGATCGGACGCATCTCTACCATCAGATCGATGCGCTGATCCCAAAACTCTCAACCGACGATTACGAGCTCGACGAAAAGACCCGAAGTGTTACGCTGACCGATGCCGGCAACGAGACCATTGAAGTGCTGTTGAAAGAAGCTGGCCTGCTCGAGGCAGACAGCTCGGTCTATGATGTTCACAATATTGCGGTCGTCCATCATGTGAATAATGCCCTCAAGGCGCATTGTATTTTCGTTAAAGATCGCGATTACATCGTTAAGGGCGCGGGTGATGCCGGGCGCGTTGTGATTATCGACGAATTTACTGGCCGTATGATGGAAGGACGGCGTTATTCCGACGGTCTACACCAAGCCCTTGAAGCCAAGGAAGGGGTTGCAATCCAACCCGAAAACCAAACTTTAGCTTCGGTCACTTTCCAAAATTATTTTCGCCTCTATGACAAGCTCGCCGGCATGACCGGTACGGCTCTAACTGAGGCCGACGAGTTTATGGATATTTACGGGCTCGATGTTGTTGAAATTCCGACCAATGCCGAGATTGCACGGCTCGACGATGATGACGAGGTCTATCGCACCGCTGCGGAAAAATTTACCGCTATCATTGCCATGGTCGAAGACTGCAAGCAACGCGGCCAACCGGTCCTTGTTGGCACAACGAGCATTGAAAAATCCGAACTACTGTCTGATATGCTGAAGCAGCGCAAGGTTGAGCACAATGTCTTGAACGCGCGCTATCACGAGCAAGAGGCACAAATTATATCACAGGCTGGGGTTCCCGGCGCCGTGACGATCGCCACCAATATGGCGGGGCGCGGTACGGATATTCAGTTGGGCGGCAATTTGGAGATGCGCTGCGCGGAAGAAATTGACGAAACGCTAGAGGCAAGCGCGCAAGCGATACGTCGGCAAGAAATCGCCGCCGAAATCGAGGCAGCTAAACAACAAGCCCTTGCGGCTGGGGGCTTATGCGTGATCGGCACCGAGCGCCACGAAAGCCGTCGCATCGATAACCAGCTCCGCGGCCGTTCAGGCCGGCAAGGTGATCCCGGGCAGTCGCGCTTTTTCCTCAGCCTCGAAGATGATTTGATGCGCATTTTCGGCACCGATCGTCTCGATAGCATGTTGCAGCGCCTGGGCCTGAAAGACGGCGAAGCCATCGTTCACCCATGGATCAATAAAGCGCTCGAGCGGGCACAGAAAAAAGTCGAAGCGCGGAACTTTGATATTCGTAAGAACATTCTCAAATATGACGATGTCATGAATGACCAGCGTAAAACGGTCTTCGAACAACGCATCGATTTCATGCAATCGGATTCCGTCGAAGATACAGTCGCGTCGATGCGCGATGACATTATCGATAATTTGATCGCACGACACATTCCAGAGCGCGCCTATGCCGATCAATGGGATATTGAGGGGTTGGACACGCGCATACGCGATCTATTTGATATTGCTCTGCCACTGGCCGAATGGGCCAATGAGGAAGGCATCGCGGATGCTGAGATTAAAAGCCGATTGAGAGATGCTGTTACCCGCCAAGCCGCAGCGCGGAGCATCAATATTGGGCCCGATTTGATGCGGCAGGCTGAAAAGTCGATCCTGTTGCAAGTGCTGGATCACCATTGGCGTGAGCATTTGCAAATCCTGGAACATTTACGGCAGATCATTGGTCTACGCGGTTACGGCCAGCGCGACCCACTCAATGAATTCAAGCTCGAGGCCTTTACCTTATTCTCAGAATTACTCGACCAATTGCGGGAAGATGTTTGCCGCATGACCATGCGGGTACAAATCGAGACCGTTCCGGACATGCCGCAAGCGCCAGATATCGCCGACGCCAATGCCGAGAGCGAAGCGGCCCGCGTGATTGCTGAGAAAACGCCACGTAATGCACCCTGCCCCTGTGGTTCGGGCAAAAAATACAAGCATTGTCACGGCGCGGTGCGGTAAAACGCCGGTTTAGATACCGAGCCGCCCCATATCGAGAAATTTTTGCCGCCGTGATTTCCGCAAGGCCTCAGGTGACATGCTCGCCATACGGGCCAGTTCCTCACCGACTGCCTGCCCAACGCCAGCAATCATATCGGCCCGGTTACGATGCGCCCCGCCGCGCGGCTCCTCGATAATACGATCAATAACCTTTAGCTCTGCCAGCGACTGAGCTGTCACTTTTAAAGCTGTTGCCGCTGTATTCGCTTTTTCCGATGTTCGCCACAAAATCGAGGCACAAGCCTCAGGCGAGGCAACCGTATAAATCGAGTGCTCAAGCATTAAAATGCGATTGGCGGTGGCCAAAGCCAAAGCTCCGCCTGACCCCCCTTCGCCAATAATCACCGAGACCATTGGCACACCCAAAGACAGGCAGCGATCTGTGCAACGGGCAATCGCCTCGGCTTGTCCGCGCTCCTCGGCACCGATACCAGGATAGGCACCCGCGGTATCGACCAGCGTCACCACAGGCATATTGAAGCGTTCGGCAAGATCCATAATACGGATCGCCTTACGATAGCCCTCGGGCCGCGCCATGCCAAAATTATGTTTAATTCGGCCTTGCGTGGTGTTGCCCTTCTCGTGCCCCAAAACGGCAACGCGTTGACCTTGCCAACGGCCAATCCCCGCAATAATGGCGCAGTCTTCAGCATAAAGGCGGTCGCCCGCTAAAGGCGTAAAGTCATCGACCAGCGTTTCAATATAATCCAGACAATGGGGCCGCGCTGGATGCCGCGCCACTTGGGTTTTTTGCCATGGATCGAGGCTTTGATAAATTTTCAAAACCTGCTGATCAACTTTTTGTTCGAGCTTGCCGATTTCGTCGGCAATATCTACGCCTCCGCGCCCAACAGCGCGCAATTCTTTGATCTTGCCTTCAAGTTCGGCGATTGGCTTTTCAAATTCGAGATATGTCTGCATGTCTCTGCCCTCTTTGACCTATCTTTGCCCCGAAATGGTTGTTTCGGTCAATCCCTATCCCGCCAATCCATCAGCCTCTATCACTGCCGCGCCAAGGGATGTGCCTGTTGCAAAAGTTGTCGCTTATGGCGTTCCAAAATATGCGTGTAAATTTGCGTCGTCGAAATATCAGCATGCCCTAGCATTTGCTGCACGGAACGTAAGTCCGCTCCATTTTCCACCAAATGCGTTGCGAAAGCATGACGCAAGCCATGCGGTGAAATTTTGAGATGCCCGAGGCCCGCTTGCCGCGCTAAGGCGGTCAATAATTGCCAAAAGCGCTGTCGCGTCATATGTCCGGTCTTGCCGCGACTTGGGAACAAATACAGGCTCTTATCCTCGTGCACATCGCGCCAGTCGAGCCAAGCTAGCAAGGCTTTCAGGGCGGGTTGGCTCATCGGCACCAAGCGCTCGCGCCCGCCTTTGCCGCGAATATGAATAAACTGCCGATCGGCCGCAACGGCTTGGCGAGGAAGCCCAACCAACTCGCTAACCCGCAAGCCACTGGCATAAAGGATTTCAATCATACAAATCATGCGTCGCCGCGCCATATCGCGGGCGGGCGTGTCCTGTGGCAAATTCTGCGCTGCTCCAAGAAGTCGATCAACATCTTCGACCTGCATCGTATCAGGCAAGGGGCGTTGCGTTTTGGGACGCGCCAGCATCAGGGCTGGATTATCTGCGCGAACCCCATCGCCCACCAAAAACTTATAAAAATGCCGACATGCTGATAAGTGCCGCGCCACCGTCGCTGCCGCAAGATGCCGCGCCCGCATATCGCTAATATGCGCCGCTAGATCGTCGGTCTGCGCTTGTCTTAAGTTCGCACCACGATTTTCCAAAAACACCGATAAAGCCTTGAGGTCACGGGCATAAGCCGCACGCGTGTGTTCCGCGACACCGCGTTCGGCCATCATCATATCGAGAAACAGACGGATTAATTTATCATCCGCCGCTGTCATCTCATTGTCCCCCTTGCCCCTGATTCTGCATCTTTGTTGCTAGCGCAACCTGCACAACAATTTCGCGGGCAGCGAGGTCAGCTTCGTAGGACAGGCCAAGGGCCGCTAAAGGTGCTACCGCCAGAACCGCATCGATCGTCGACCAGCTCTGCCAGCTGCGCCCCTCTAACCCGGCTCGAACATGCAAAACCAAATCACCAAGCCGGCCTTCTGCGACCAAAGCCTGGGCGCGTGCAATCCGAGGGCTACTCGCAGCAAAACCATCTAGCGCTTGCATCGGCTGGTAAACCGCTTGTGCCAAACTCTCAAGAAAGGTCGGCGTTGCCGCTAACAAATCTGTTGTCTTGTTTTGCGGTAACATCGAACGCCCCTCGCCTCGCCAAAAACCGACAACATCAAGGATCTGGTGATGCGATGCCTGCACAGACTCCTGAACCGGCAGCGCTGCAATAAAAGCATTCGCTTTTTCGACGCGCCCAAGATCAAGTGCCGCCAGCGCCAGAAAGTCACTGCTGGCAGCGTCGAGCGCTAGAATATCAGGCTCGATCAGCCGTATAGCCAGCGACCAGTAGCCCAGCCGATAGGCGTGTGAGAGAAATTGCTCGGCCTGATCGGGCGACCACCCGTTAGCAGAGTGTGCCCTCCACTGGCTAATAAGATCGCTAAGACTTGAGATCTCTCTCTGGATTAGCGATTGTGAAGCGACAGCTGCCAGGGGTATCGCCTCGGATGCCACATCCGTAGCTCCCTCGAGGGTCGAAGCAGTTAAAGCCTCAGCCTCAGTATTGGTGAGAACAACTTGCTCAGCTGTCGAACGGAAAAAAGCAAAGGGCATGAGCATCGCCTCGACCGCGCGCGCCGCAGCTTGTAAGCGTAACGGCGCTGTACTAGCTGGATTGTTGGCTAAAAACGGATAGCTCGCGGCGGCATAAATGTTGATATCGGGCGGCAAAGCAAAGCCCGTTAGTATCATCAGGGCGAATTGTGTCGGCGATATATGGACTGGCGGCGTCACAGCAGGTGCTGGCGCATCAATCGCGTAAAGATAAGCGAGCTCACGGAAGAAGGGATCCGCCTCGAGTTGCTCTGCATTGAGGTCAATCGCGAGCGCCGCAGCAGAACGATTACCGCTAAGGAGATCACATAAAATTCCATACTCAGTGGTAAACAAGCTATCTTTGGGTAACAAGGCGGTTGAACGAATTTCACATGCTCGCACCAGATCACCGCTGAGTAAAAAGGCGGAAATATAGGCCTGGGCGGCGCCACTATCACGCCCAATAGCGCCCGTCACCTGCATCAAATCGACCACTGATTGCGTATTGCCAAGATCGAGCAAACGATCTAGGCGGGCCGCGAACCAGGTTTTCTGTTCGAGATCTCCAGCCGGCCCCCGCGCCTGCCCCCGCAAGACCGAGATCTCCATCTGTTTGAGAATGCGAATGGGGCTTGCTACCGGCAAGCGGCTTAATTGCGGAATGGTGTAGGCGGCGCGTGATCGGCGCCAGATTTCCGGACCATAGCCCGGCTCCAAACCCACGGCGCTATTTTCCAACCCGCCAAGCCGATCGACACGGATTCGGTTTTCCGGCGCCGCCTTCAATGGTAAGGGCGCACGATCGTTCCAACCTGCGCTGTCACGCCTTTTGTCATCGATCTGGTCGAGCAAGGTCGGTGGCACAATCACGATCGGGCGCGCCTCTTGCGCATCGGCCGACATCACCCCCCCGCTAAGAAGCTGAGTCACCAGGGCCGCAAGCCCAATAAAACGCATTTTGTTCGGCACGGGCCTCGTCCTAGTATCAGCGTTTGCCGAGATCGATCACATCTACCACAGTTTCAGGCTCTGGCGTCACACCATTCGCGAGAAAGAAAATGGCCAAAATAGATATAAAGAAAACAACCATTCCAATAAGATAGGGTCGCGCAATCATGTTTTTTCCTCTCTCCGACTGTCCAAATCACGACACGTCTATTATTCTGCGTAAATAAGGCGAGATAGAGACATACCGAATGTTCCCTATTTTGGCCTGCGTCGAGAGTAAGGTCAAAGGCATTCATGACAGGCAACACGAAGAAAAACCGAACCGAGGCGCCTTCCGATGAACATCGGGAAACACCACCCGTCACGCTGAAGATCGTCAAGCCGATCGTCCTTGTCGGCATGATGGGCGCTGGCAAATCCTCGATCGGGGTGCGCCTGGCACGCCAGCTCGACATCGGTTTTGTTGATGCCGACACAGAAATTGAGGCTGCGGCGGATATGAGTATTGAAGAAATTTTTGCTGCCCATGGCGAGGCTTTCTTTCGCGATCGCGAGAGCCGCGTCATCGCCCGATTGCTGAAACGTAAACCCTGCGTCCTTGCAACCGGTGGCGGCGCTTTCGCTAATCCAGACACACGGCGCCTCATCAAATCGCGCGCTTTGTCGATTTGGTTGCGTGTACCGCTTGACGAACTGGTGCGCCGCGTCAAACGCAAGCCCGAAAAGCGCCCGCTTCTGGCCGACACTGATATTCGAACGACTTTGAGCCGCCTGCTCGAGGAGCGTGGGCCGGCCTATGGCGAGGCTGATATAATCATCGACAGCGATCACGATGACCATGACGCGGTGGTAGAGAAAATCGTCATCCGACTGCAAGAAATACAAGGCCTAGACAACGAAGCGAAGTTTGCGTAAGTCGAAATAACTATGTCAGACAGCTCGACCTTGACCGAAACCATCACCGTATCCCTCGGAGCGCGGAGCTATGATATTCTTATCGGCTCAGAGCTTTTATCGCGATCGGGTGACATCATTTCCCCCTTATTGCGGCGGCCGCGGTGCGCCATTGTAACCGACGAAATTGTCGGCGATCTGCATTTGGCGACACTCGAGGCCGGGCTCGCCGCCAGTGGCATTGTCAGCAGCAGCAAGCGCCTGCCAGCTGGCGAAGCAACCAAATCCTTTGATCAACTGCGTGAACTTTGCAACTGGTTGCTCAGCGAGAAAATTGAGCGGCAAGACATTATTATCGCTCTGGGCGGCGGCGTGATCGGCGATTTAACAGGCTTTGCAGCGGCAATTTTGCGACGCGGCACGCGCTTTGTCCAAATCCCAACGACGTTGTTGGCGCAAGTCGACTCGAGTGTTGGGGGCAAAACAGGCATTAATGTCGACCACGGTAAGAACTTGATCGGCGCCTTTCACCAACCCGATCTGGTTTTGGCAGACCAGTCAGTTCTTGCGAGCCTCCCAGCCCGTGATCTTGCGGCGGGTTATGCCGAGGTGGTCAAATATGCTGCGCTTGGTGATGCGGCATTTTTTAGCTGGCTCGAGGCACATGGCCGCGATGTATTGGACTGCGACCCTGCGGCCTTAACCCATGCCGTCAAGCGCAGTTGCGAGATGAAAGCTGAGATTGTTGCCCGCGATGAAACCGAGCAAGGCGATCGCGCACTCTTGAATTTGGGCCATACATTCGGCCACGCCTTTGAGGCGCTGACCGGATATGGCGACAAACTCTTGCATGGCGAAGCGGTGGCGCTGGGGATGGTCTTGGCAGCAAAACTGTCGCGCGATATGGGTCTGTGTAGTGCTACTGACGTGGATCGCCTGACGACCCATTTGACTGCCAGCAAGCTGCCCACAGACATGAAGGATCTCGGTCACTTCTCTGCCGATGCGCTGATCGCCGTGATGCAACAAGATAAAAAGGTCGATGCTGGAACCATGCGCTTTATCCTGATGCGCGGTTTGGGTGGAAGTTTCATCAGCCGCGATGTGGCGCCAGACGCCCTCAAATCATTCCTAATACGCGAGGGTGCCGAAGCCTGATGCTTGAGTTTATCAACCAAGATATTCTGTTTACGAGCGGTATCATTTTTTTCCTTATTATTTGCTCGGCCATCTTGTCGGGCTCGGAGACCGCTCTGACCGCGAGCTCGCGTATCCGTATGAGCCGGCTCGAGCAAGAAGGTTCGCGCCGTGCCCGCTGGGTCAATTTTTTGCTCGACCGCAAAGAACATCTGATCAGCGCAATTCTAGTATGTAATAATCTGGTTAATATTCTAGCCTCAGTTCTGGCGACCGACCTGTTTCTCCGCATAATGGGCGAAAACGGTCTGGTTTACGCCACTTTGGTGATGACGATCGTTGTCGTGATCTTTGCAGAGGTCTTGCCGAAAACCTATGCGATCTTAACGCCAGACATAACCGCTTTGCGGCTCGCTGGTCCTTTACGCGTATTGGTGTGGCTTTTATGGCCGCTGACGCGTCTGCTGCAAGTCATTTCGCGGTTTGCACTGCGGCTGGCAGGGTTTCGCGGCATAGATGAAGATTTCTTGCTTGCGCCGCATGATGAAATTCGGGGTGCCATTGACCTCCACCATCGCGAAGGCGGGGTCGTCAAACGCGACCGTGATATGCTAGGCGGAATTCTCGACCTCGCCAATATCGCGATCGAAGAGGTCATGGTCCATCGCAAAAGCATGTATATGATCGATGCTGGAACATCCAGCACCGAGATTATTCAAAATGTTTTAGAGAGCCCCTTCACCCGCATTCCCTTATGGCGCAACCACCCAGAGAATATTGTCGGGATGTTGCATGCCAAGGATGTGTTGCGGGCGCTGGCGTCGCATCCGCAAGGTGCGCAGGGCGTCGACATTGAAAGCCTTATGACACCGCCATGGTTTGTCCCAGAAACAACACCCCTGTCAGAGCAATTGGCAGCCTTCCGCGCACGCAAAGCCCATATCGCGTTGGTGATCGATGAGTATGGCGATTTGATGGGGCTCATTTCGATGGAAGATATTCTCGAAGAAATTGTCGGTCATATTCAAGATGAGCATGACGAACCAGAAAAACTCGTCAAACGCATCAACGCGCGCACCGTCGAAGTGCATGGCTCAATGACAATCCGCGACATAAATCGTGATATGGGTTGGACCCTGCCCGACAATGAGGCCACCACCATTGCCGGGTTAGTCATTCACGAAGCGCGCGCGATACCTGAAATTGGCCAAGTCTTCGATTTTTATAATCTACGGTTTCGGGTGATAGCGCGGCAAAGAAATCAGATTACGACTTTGCGCATCACCGAAGATATTACTGCCGACCATTAATCGGATGCGGCGGCATGTTCCTCGGGCGTTAGCGTGCGCAGAGCAAGCGCATGGACTGGACCAGCAAGTTCTTCAGCCAAGAGGTCGAACACCAAACGTTGCCGCGCCACACGCGATTGCCCAGCAAAGGCAGTAGCAACAATCAAAAGGCGGTAATGCGTCTCGCCTTCGGGCCGCGCACCTCGATGTCCTGCGTGCTTGTGCGATTCGTCGATAATATCGACAAGCTCCGGCGCTAATCCCGCCCGCAATTTTGCCTCCATGCGCTGTGCAACCTGCATCTTCGAAACTCCGATTGATCTATCAATGTCTTATAACGCGCGCTGAACGAAAAAACAGTACCAGTTAAAAACATTGCACCGTCATAAAGACGAAGTGTCACAGATCCGGAGCTTAGATGTTTGAGTAGAAGTAAGCTCCAATTAATGGCACCATAGGGTGATGAAGTTAAATTCTAAATATTTCGACATGATCCGCATTTATAAACCAGCGGAGATTGTGCATGAGGAAATAATCCCGTGCGCCTGGCCTGATTGCGAGAAGAAAGCTGATTTTCCTGCGCCAGCAAGCCCGCGGTCGCGCGAAAAAAGATTCTTTTGCAAGCAACACATCACCGAGCACAACCGTAATTACAACTTCTTCGAGGGCATGAGCGATGAAGACGCCGATGCCTATCGACGAGGCACGACCACGGGACACCGCCCCACTTGGGCGTTAGGAACCCGCCGCGCCCGCGGCAAGGCGCAGCTCGATTGGCAATTTCATGACCCGTTGGAGATTATGGATCCGACATTTCAAAAACAGGCCGCCGAGACAGCGCCGCGTGGTAAATATGTCTCGCCAGGACAAAAACGGGCCCTCGAGCTTCTCGATCTCGACGAAACGGCCGATCCGAGAGCTGTGCGCCAGAGCTACAAGCTCTTGCTGAAGCGCTATCACCCCGATATGAATGGCGGCGAGCGGCGCTATGAGGACGAACTTAATCGCGTTATCCAAGCCTATAATTACTTGAAAGCTTCGGGCTTTTGCTAAACGCCTTTATTTGCTAACACTTCGGCCTAAGTATCACATCGTATCCAATCGCAGTGGAGAATTTGTTCATGACCAAAGAAAACCAAAAGGTCGCCGACGCGGCCATGCAAGCACAACCGGATATTACCGTATCCGCGCGCGAACTATTTGGTGTTGATATTGATGTGCAGGTTCCTGCCTTTTCGCAAAAAAGCGAGTATGTTCCCGATCTCGACGAGGATTATCTGTTCGACAAGCAAACAACCATGGCGCTACTGGCGGGCTTTGCCCACAATCGGCGTGTCATGGTGCAGGGCTATCACGGCACTGGGAAGTCGACACATATCGAACAAGTCGCGGCCCGCCTCAACTGGCCATGCGTGCGGGTTAATCTCGACAGCCATGTTAGTCGGATCGATTTAGTCGGCAAGGACGCCATTGTCTTGAAGGACGGCAAACAAGTAACCGAATTCCAAGAGGGCATTCTACCCTGGGCGCTGCAAAACCCCGTGGCATTGGTATTCGATGAGTATGATGCCGGCCGTCCCGATGTGATGTTCGTGATCCAGCGCGTGCTCGAGGTTGCAGGCAAACTCACGCTGCTCGATCAAAGCAAAGTGATCCGCCCACATCCGTATTTCCGCCTTTTTGCAACAACAAACACGATCGGCCTCGGGGATACTTCTGGGCTATATCACGGCACGCAACAAATTAACCAAGGCCAAATGGATCGCTGGAACATTGTCACGACCTTGAATTATTTATCGCATGACGAAGAGACGAATATTGTCCACGCCAAAGCTAAAGGCTACGAAGGCGCCGCTGGGCGCGAAAAAATCGCGGCCATGGTGCGGGTTGCCGATCTGACGCGGGCGGCGTTTATCAATGGTGATATTTCGACTGTGATGAGCCCACGAACGGTGCTCACTTGGGCGGAAAATGCAACAATCTTTGGTGACGAAGCTTTTGCTTTCCAGGTCACCTTTTTGAATAAATGCGACGAACTAGAACGCCCAACCGTAGCCGAGTTTTACCAGCGCTGCATGGGTCATGAACTGCCCAAAAGCGCTGTCAGCGTCCTCGCATCTTGAGGTCATAATGGCTGAGCAAGACATCGACCGCTTTAAACGTGCCGTCACCCAGACGATGCGTTCGATTGCGGAAGAGCCCGAGCTCTCGGTTGCCTTTGGAGCTGAAACCCCGTCTCTGATGGGTCTCAAAGCCCGCATCGGACAACCGGCGCGCGACTTGCCAGAGGCCGACCGCATGATCATTCGCGGTCAAAGCGATACACTAGCCTTGCGTCTCGCTCATCACGACAATGCCATCTCTGCCACTTTATCTCCCTCCGATCCGGCAGCGCGCGCGACTTTTCAAGCCGCTGAGACGGCGCGCTATGAGGCCCTGGGCAGCTGCGATATGCGAGGGATCGGCGAAAATATTGATGCTATGCATAATGATCGCGTCAAGCGACTGGGCTGGAACGACGAGACAACCCGCGATGATGTGCCCCTTTCTGAAGCTCTTGGCTTTATCATTCGAGCGCAGTTGACGGGACGGCCAATCCCCGAAGCTGCGCAGGCCGCCGTTGCCAGCTGGCGTGATGTGATCCAAGACCAAGCTGGCAAGAACATCAAGCGCTTGTCGGATGTGATACAGGACCAAACTGAATTCAGCAAAATCTCGCGCGACATTCTCGTCGATCTCGGGCTTCTCGAAGAGGGCTCGCAAGACGAACAAGATGGTGAGGATGGCGACGGTGAAAATGATGGCGACGACCTCAGCGATGGCGAGGCTGGAGAAGCCAGCCAACAAGAAGGTGGCCAGTCCGAAGATACTGAATTCGGCGACGGCGATAGCGAGCTGGGCGACGACGAGACCCTGCAACTCGAATCCGATCAGACCGACGGTGACATGGAAGGGGATGAAGGCGGTGAAACCACGCAGACCAACATGCCCGAAGGTAAAATCGATCCCGATAAATCCAATTATCGCATATTTACGCCGCAATTTGATGAAGTCATCGAGGCAGAAGAGCTTTGCGATGTCGAAGAATTGACCCGCCTGCGCAGCTATCTTGATCAACAATTGCAAAACCTACAAGGCGTTGTTGCGCGGCTTGCCAATCGCTTACAACGTCGCCTGCAGGCCAAGCAAAACCGCTCTTGGGATTTTGATCTCGAGGAAGGGTATTTAGACCCAGCGCGTCTGTCGCGCATCGTCATCGATCCGACCCAACCACTGTCCTATAAACAAGAGCAGGACATGAAATTCCGCGACACGGTGGTTACCATTTTGCTCGATAATTCTGGTTCAATGCGGGGACGCCCGATCACTGTTGCGGCCATGAGCGCTGATATTTTAGCCCGCACTCTCGAGCGCTGTAATGTCAAAACTGAGATTCTGGGCTTTACCACGCGGGCGTGGAAGGGTGGTCAGTCGCGTGAATTATGGATGGCCTCAGGCAAGCCAGCCCATCCCGGACGACTAAATGATTTGCGCCATATTATATACAAAAGCGCCGACATGCCGTGGCGTCGAGCTCGTCGCAATCTTGGTTTGATGATGCGCGAGGGCTTATTGAAGGAAAATATTGATGGCGAAGCGCTGATCTGGGCCCATAACCGTCTTTTGGCACGACCCGAACAGCGTCGCATCCTGATGGTAATCTCTGATGGTGCGCCGGTTGATGACAGTACCTTGTCGATTAATACAGGCAATTATTTGGAAAAACATTTGCGCAATGTCATTGAGGATATCGAAACACGCTCGCCAGTAGAGTTGATCGCCATTGGTATTGGGCACGATGTGACGCGCTATTATCGCCGCGCCGTTACGATTGTCGATGCGGAGCAACTTGGCGGCGCCATGACTGATAAACTGGCGGAGCTTTTTGATGAAGCAATGGGACAGACAAACCGTAGTGCCATCGCTGGCGGAACAGGCGCGCTGACGCAGGCAACCCGCGGGCGCAGAGCATCATCAGCACCGGTTCGACCTTCAACAGGGCGGTGAAGAAAATCTGCTCTAAGCAGATTTAGAAGTAATTTCTTTTTTGACGCGGATTGCGCGGTTCGACAGAACCGCGTCTTTCGCTTTGAGCAAGAATTTATCGATACCGCCGACATGCTCGACGGAACGCAGAGCTGCGGCGCTGACGCGCAGACGTACAGAGCGACCGAGCGTTTCGCTTGGCAGGCTCACTTGCTGCAAATTAGGCAGAAACCGACGGCGCGTCTTATTGACCGCGTGGCTCACATTATTTCCGCTCATTACCGATTTACCGGTCAGTTCACATACGCGGGACATGTTGGTCTCCCTAAATTCCTGCTTTTGAAATCTTATTACGAGACGGAAAGCTAGCGCCTCCGCCCAGTGCAGGGTGCTTTATAGTCAGGCCTAACGGGGTCGTCAAGGCCAGAAATCTGGCCTGACCGGCCTATTGGCTGATAAAGCCGAATAGGACGCCCGCGACCTTGCGGATCTGAATCTCCTCAGCCCCTTCTGTAATCCGATAGCGCCGATGGTGGCGATAGATATGCTCAAAAGGCTTATGCCGCGAATAGCCGATACCACCATGAACCTGCATCGCCTGGTCGGCTGCCTCGCACACCAGTCGATTAGCGCGATAGTTACACATCGACACTTTATCAGAGAGTTTTTTGGCCACTTCGGGCTTGCTCATCTGATCCATTTGTGCCGCCGTCTTGTAGACCAGATTGCGGATCATTTCACACTCGGTGTGTAGCTCAACCAATGGAAATTGAATCGCCTGGTTGCTTGCCAAAGGCTTGCCGAAAGGCTTGCGATGCTTGGCATAAGCCACGCTTTCATTAATACAATATTGCGCCGCGCCAACCCCAGAAGCGGCTTGGCGAATACGATTCTCATGGACAAAATGCTGCGCCAAGACAAGGCCGCTATCAAGTGGCCCGAACAATGCCTCATTCGGCAC
Organism: Alphaproteobacteria bacterium; assembly: GCA_965660195.1. Classification (GTDB taxonomy): domain Bacteria; phylum Pseudomonadota; class Alphaproteobacteria; order RS24; family RS24; genus JAYODZ01. Next base: position 5,177 of record CBFHZM010000007.1, on the reverse strand, counting down.
CCACACATCCTTGAGGGACACGCGCGGATGATCCGTCGGCATATTGAAAGTCCATAGATATTCCTCGACTTTAAAGCCTGGCGTATCGGTCGGGACCAAAAAGCAACTGATACCCCGCGCATCGCCGCGATCACCCGATGTGCGGGCAAAAATCATGTCGTAATTGGCCACATGCAGACCCGTATTCCACATTTTCTCGCCATTAATCAGCCAGCCATCAACACCATCGCGCGCCTCTGGAACGGCTTTCGTGTCCATCCAGGTTGCATCTGAGCCATGCTCCGGCTCGGTCAGGCCAAAGGCCACACGGTGAGTACCCGCAAGCATGCCATTGATGAATTCCTGCTGTTGCGCTTCGGTGCCGAAATCGCGAAACATCAACACTTGCGGCATATTACCAACGATCGAGCTCTCATTTTGTAGGTCATTGTGCAACCCGAGGCCTTTGGCAGCGAGATGCTCGCGAATAACAGCCATGGCTAAATTCGATCCATCCTGCCCACCAAATTCTCGCGGTAAGCCAAACCGCAAATGCCCAGCTGCATCGGCACGCCGACGCATTTCGCCCAGTAATTCCTCCCATTCCTCCCGCGGCAGGCCATCATTATCCCAATCCGTCCGCGCATGCTCACGCCGATGATCGAAGAAACGAATATTATCGTTCTCCTGTTCCAGAGGTTTGATCTCTTTTTCAATAAAATCATCTAAAACAGCCAAATAGGCGCGAATATCTTCCGGAATTTCAAAATTCATGCTGATCTCCATTCTGACACTACAGTAACATAGGCAGTGGGTTTGCCTATATGCCGATTGTCCACTGGGGCGTTGCAGGCAAAAACACGCGGCGGCGGCACCGAGCCACAATATATTGTGGAGAACGAACGGTGAAATAATACTATGTAAGTGATTCGTACATTATCTGTTCTTGCCATGTTCTAAAATCGATCGCGTGGCATCGAATCGCGCTTGCCTTCTACGGCTTGAACACCCAAATTACCCCCCATGCAAGCACCTCAGCCGCAACAGCAATGGTCAAATGACGTTAGTATCGTTCTCGGGCCAACCAATACGGGAAAAACGCATCTCGCGCTGGAACGCATGCTGGCCTACCCGACGGGTATGATCGGCCTGCCCCTACGCTTGCTCGCCCGCGAGGTCTATGACCGTTTGATCGCCGGCCATTTCGGCAAAGTAAATGCCGCTGATTTGGCCTTAATTACGGGCGAAGAGAAAATCGTACCGCCGAAGCCGCGCTATTATATCTGCACAGTGGAAGCAATGCCGGTCTCCAAGCCAGTTGATTTTCTTGCCGTTGACGAAGTGCAATTGGCAACCGATCTCGAACGCGGGCATATTTTCACTGATCGCATCTTACATGCGCGTGGCACGCAAGAGACAATGCTACTGGGCGCCGAGACAATGCGCCCGATCCTCAGTCTTTTGCTACCGCGGGCACGGTTTGACACGCGCAGTCGCTTTTCGGCCTTAAGATGGGGCGGCCATAAAAAATTATCGCGTCTGCCGCGCCGATCCGCAATCGCTGCTTTTTCAGCACAAAATGTCTACGCCATCGCAGAGATGATTCGGCAGCAAAAAGGCGGTGCTGCCGTCGTCATGGGAGCCCTCAGCCCGCGCACACGTAATGCGCAAGTGGCTTTGTATCAGTCAGGGGAAGTCGATTTTCTGGTGGCTACGGACGCCATCGGCATGGGCTTGAACATGGATATTGATCATGTCGTTTTTGCCCAAACGCGAAAATTTGACGGCCGCCAGCATCGCGCTCTGAGTGCTGCTGAACTGGCGCAGATCGCCGGACGCGCCGGACGCCATACAAGCGATGGCAGTTTCGGTGTCACTGGCGAAGCCGAAGCTTTCGACGAAGAAATTATTGCCCGTATTGAGAACCATGATTTTGAGCCGGTCAAACATATGATCTGGCGCAACGCCGACCTCGACTTCACCTCAATCGACAGCTTGATCATATCGCTCGAGGCACCAACCCCCATGGCCGGCTTGAGTAAGGGCCCTGTCGCTGACGATCACGCTGCACTTACTTTTTTACGCCGCGTGCCGGATGTTATGGATCTCCTGAATGCGCGCGCCGATGTCGAGCGGTTATGGGATGTGGCGCAAATTCCAGATTTTCGAAAAACCATGACGGGCGAGCACGCGACCCTAATTGGCGATATATTTGCCTTTCTAAGCCGTGGCAACGGTCAGATAGATCCAGATTGGATCGCCAGCCGGATTGCCCAATGCGATAATATCGAAGGCGATCTCGACACGCTTGCGACGCGGATCGCGCATATCCGCACTTGGAATTATGTCGCCCATAAAAATAGTTGGCTTGCTGATCCGCGTCATTGGCAAGATCAAAGCCGCGAGGTCGAAGATAAATTATCTGACGCTTTGCATGCCAAGCTCACACAACAATTCGTCGATCGCAAATCGGCGGCGCTGTTACGGCGCTTGCAGGGGCGCGAGGAAGTCACGGCAACGCTCGATGAGAATGGTGATATTACCATTGAAGGCGAATATGCCGGCCGCCTTGATGGCCTCGTCGTGCAACGCGACCCGCGTCTTACAGGCGCGGCTACAGGCGCGGCCCGTCGAGCCGTTGAACATTTGGTCGCACAAGAGATCCGCAACCGTGCCCATCTCATCCATGCAGCTGAAGACAACTGCTTTGCGCTCGATCAAGGTGGCGTAATTTTATGGCAAGGCATTGCACTCGGGCATGTCAGCTTCGCCATCGATATCCCAAGCCCAGAAGGTTTGTTCAATCCGTCAGTAGTCTTGCGGGCCGATGAAACTTTGAACGGACCAGCGCGTCAAATGGTTGATACGCGATTGCAAAAATGGGTGCGCGATCTCTTACGCCAAAAGCTTGCACCATTGGCGCGGTTGGTTGATGTCGACGCGCTGGATGGACCTGCACGCGGGCTTGCCTTCCAGCTCCTGGAAGCGGGTGGCAGCTTGCCGCGGCACGAAATTGCCCCTTTGCTCAAACAATTACAGCAATCAAGCCGTGCAGGCCTACGACAATGCGGCGTTCGCTTTGGGGCCTTTAATGTCTTTCTACCAGACCTTTTGCGCCCGGCAGCAGCCCAGCATAATGCAATGGCGGCCAGCCTCACTGCGGGCCGCGACCCGCGCGCTGATCTGCATTTCTTGCCCCGCCCCGGCATTACATCAGCTCGCAAGACCAATGATATTCCACATCGCCTGTATCGCGCTTACGGGTTTCATCCCTTCAAAAGCCGCGTCATCCGGTTTGATATGCTTGAGCGTCTAGCCGATCTCATTCGTGATGCCAGCACCGCCGCGTCTGACACCGAAACGACTTCCGTGGAAGAAGCTCCAAATCAAGAAGCCGAGGCTATAAACTCCAGTTCAAATCCAGCAGGATTTCAAATTTCTGACGCCATGCTGTCGATCCTCGGCTGCGGCCTTGCCGATATGGACGCCATTTTAACCGAATTGGGATATGAGGCCACTGAGGCAGAGGATCCGCGAGCGAAAATTTGGCAGCGGTCACGTAAGCCTAGACCCGCGGGGAAGACAAAACGTAAATTCGCGGAGAGCAAATCGCAAAAAAAGGCAGCGCCGAAGTCAAAACACCGCGCCCGCTCACCACAGCGTCCCGTCAATCCCGACAGCCCCTTTGCCGTTCTCGCGGAGATCAAAATCGGTCAACGGCGAACGAAAAAATGAACGACCAGCCCCTTCCGACGATGCGTTTAGATAAATGGCTGTGGCATGCCCGCTTTGTTAAAACCCGCACTCTGGCGCAAAAACTCGTGGAGGGCGGCAAGGTTCGCTTAAACGGAGAAAAACAACATAAGGGGACCGCTAATATCCGCGTCGGCGACGATCTTAGCTTCGCCGTGCATGACCGTTTGCATATGGTGCGGATCATCGCCTTGAGCGATCGACGCGGACCAGCCAGTGAGGCTCAGTCTCTGTACCAAGAGATTGAGCCGGCCGTCAATTTGAAAACCAGCGCCGGTGCGCCTGTCACGCGAAGTGGCAAAGGCCGCCCATCGAAAAAAGACCGCCGCGCTTATAACAAGCTGACAGCTTCGGACTTGCCTTTTGCAGCCGAATTTTCTAAGGACGATCCATGTTGAAAAGATTTAAAGAGATTTTTGCGCCGCGAGAGCCGTCGGCAACACCGCAATTTAACCCTGATGCGAGCCATCTTGCAGCTGCTGTGCTGCTCGCCTATGCCAGCCAAATTGACGGCGATGAAGCCGCCAGCGAGCAAGCCTTGCTTCGACGCCTCGGACAAAGCGCCTTTGGCCTTGCCGCCGACGAGGCAGATGAGCTAGTTGTTTTGGCGCGGCAAAAGGCTGAAGACAGTAACGACCTACACAGTTGGACACGCCAAATTAATCAATATTTCGACCATGATCACAAAATGCATCTGATGGAATGTCTATGGAGCGTTGTCGATGCCGATGGTGAGGTCACAGATTTCGAAGCGAGCTTGCTCCAACGCATCGCTGGCCTTATATATCTGTCACCAAAAGACAGTGCGATGGCCCGTCAGGCGGCACGGTCACAAGCGGAAAGTTAAAGGGTAAGGAAACCAAATGACCTATATCGTTACCGAAGCATGCATCAAATGCAAATACACGGATTGTGTTGAAGTCTGTCCGGTCGACTGTTTTTATGAGGGTGAGAACATGTTGGTTATCCACCCCGATGAATGCATTGATTGCGGCGTTTGCGAGCCCGAATGCCCAGCCGAGGCTATTAAAGCGGATACCGAAAGCGGCCTCGAGAAATGGCTCGAGATTAATACAAAATATGCTGAGATTTGGCCCAATATTACAATGAAGAAGGATGCGCCGGCCGATGCCGATGCTTTTGTTTCGGTCGAGAATAAATTTGCCGATCACTTCAGCGAAAACCCTGGCGAAGGCGACTAAACCTGCCCGCATTGAAAATTATGAAAAATCTGTTATAATACCGTGTCGTCTGGGTAACCCGTACAGCGGCGTTTTTTTTTGCGCGATTATCTGCTCTGACCAAGAATAGTGCGGCGTAAATAGCGGCGAGACCGGTATTGACTAAACCTAGGGTCGAACAGAGAAAGCGGATCGATAAGAGTGGAGACCTGAACCATGGCAACCTCAAAAAGTCCTGCCAAAACCAAAGCGACAGCAAAACCA
>CBFHZM010000006.1:28209-43788 GCA_965660195.1 Alphaproteobacteria bacterium | reverse complement strand
CCGCAATTCGGGTTCACACAGCGCCGCGATTTAGGGTATTGCGCCGTACCACAAGCACTGCACGCGCCACCAACAAAACCATACAGGTCTTGAGATTTATTATAAGCGACGGTCTGTGCGGTTCGATTATCACGTTCCGCCCGCATCCCCCAATCGAGATCAATACCGCCTGCAGCCGAAAGATACTTGAGGTAATTACTCTCGGGTTTGATATCAGCAGTCTGTTGGGCCAATGAGCGACGCGGCTTATAGGCGGATAATTTTTGACCAACGCGCAGCAAGACGGCGTCAACGCCTTGCCCAAAGCCCGTCAACATTATCCACTGCCCAGCCTCGGCTTTGGTTTCGAGGATATTGACTAGCATCAGCAATGGATGCGCCGCGCCGACATGTCCAATATTATCGAACAAGGGGTCGGCCAAAGCGTCTTTGTTCAAGCCCAAAGCTTTGACTAAAGCGCGGGCATGACTGGTATTTGGCGTCGCCAAAATAAAGTGAGATAAATCAGCGCCCTTAAGCCCATGCCGTGCGAGCAAAGGCAAAACCGCCTGCGGCACGAGCTTACTAACACCCTCATCGCGCACCCAACGGTCCTCGAACACATAGTCAGCGCCGGTTGCACTGGTGCGGTAGTGGTCGACCATATCGGCATGCACGGCTTCACAATCTACTAGCTCGACAAGACAATCTCCAGCACCAAGCCGCAGGGCCACAGCTCCATCTCCCGACAGCATCTCCATGACACTGGCGGGCTTGCAGGGGCGTTTATCGGCCGCCGCAAGCATGATATCACCCGCACCCTGACGGCAAGCGGTCATAAGCGGAGCTAGCGCAGCCCGCTGACCGCCCGCCACGTCATAGCCATGCACACCCGCCGGTAAATTAAGCGCCGTCGCAATAACCGTCGCGTTTTGCCGATCAAGAAATGGTGCCGTGGTCGAAGCAAAGCAGAACTGTCCTTGCGCCGCAAAGCTCATGCTATCGCTGGCTAAATTACGGCAGGCCGCGACCGCCATGGTGATGGCGTCCTCGTCCCATTCAGCGTAACTGCGGGTACCGCGCGCATATGCTTTCAACCCGCCTTGGGCCCAGCCGACAGCTTCAAATATGCTGGCGCGCTGCAACCCCTTCATCGGCAGATAAGCGGCAAATTCTGTAATTCCGTATGACGACATGCGATCTTAATACCTTTTCCTGTCGGATTTAACAGTTCTACGCCTGCATCGGCTATTACAAACTACCTCTCTCGCCTATATTGCTTTACTGCTGTTTTTACTAGGTCAAAATCGCGACCCCATTGTCATTCGAGGAGAATAACCTATGTCGCCCGTACTCAACAATATTCGTGTTCTCGACATCGGACGCTATGTCGCCGGCCCTTATTGCGCATCGCTTTTGCATAGCCTAGGGGCGGAAGTAATCCGGATAGAGCGGCCTGAGGGCGGGGAAGATCGTTTCATCTCGCCGCTGGCATTCCATGATGACGGCACACCGATGGAAGGTGGATTATTTTATCAAACGGCATATGGAAAAAAATCGGTCACACTCAATTTTGGGCAGGCCGAGGGCCTCGAGATTCTTGCGAAGCTCGTCGCCACAGCCGATGTTATCGTCGCTAATTTACCACCACGCGCATTGCAAAAAATTGGCCTTGATTGGGAGACCCTCGCAGCGAAACACCCCGAAATAATCTTGGTAACGCAAACCGGCTTTGGTCACACCGGGCCAGATAGCAATAAGGGGGGCTTTGATGGCGTTGGCCAAGCCATGTCCGGCGCCATGTACCTCACCGGTACGCCAGCGCAGCCCGTAAAGGCGGGCGCCCCATATGTTGATTACAGCACTGCCTGTTTATCGGCTTTTGCCACTCTGGCCGCTTTGATGGAGCGACAAAGGACCGGCCGTGGGCAACATATTCAGGCGTCACTTTTGGGATCCGCACTGGCGGTTATGAACGCCCATTTGATTGAACAATCGGTGACGCAGATCAATCGGGTGGGGACGGGAAACCGCGTGCAAACCTCTGCGCCCTCAGATGTCTTTGCAACCAGCGATGGCCATGTCTTAGTGCACACAGTTGGCAATAATCTCTTCAAGCGCTGGGCTGAGATGGTCGGCCGACCCGAACTGGCCTCCGATCCGCGGTTTCAGTCTGACCAAATGCGCGGCGATGAGCGCGATACTCTTTGCGAGATCATGGCCACGTGGTGCGCTACGAAAACAACCGCCGAGGCTCTCGAAGCGCTAGAAAGCGGCGGTGTTCCAGCTGGCGCCGTCCTGTCAATACAGCAGGCTCTCGACAACCCGCAAGCCCACGCCATGGGTTTATTTACCGATGTGCCAGTTACCAACCAAACAGGCCAACATGCGCCCGTGATCGGCTTGCCAATCAGCTTTTCCGATATGGCGATTACGGCGCCGACGGCCCCGCCTGCCCTGGGGGCACATAATCAAGATATCTATGCTGAGATTGGCCTCGACGCCGCTTCGCTGCTAGATTTGCAATCGCGCGGGGTTATTTAAGCCCGTTTCACAAGGGTAATATTCTCGAAGCGGATTAACGGATCGCCTTGATCGTCTTCGATGCCGCTGATGAAGGTAACAATTCCACGCGTGGGATCAGAGCTCGAAGCGCGCTTGCTGATCAGCTCACTCGTGGCGCGGATCTGCATGTCGGCTTTCAAAGCTTTGAACCATTGAACATTTTGCCAGGCAACACCGCAGATGAAATCGATGTCACCGCATATCTCGTGATCTAAGCGGCGCCACAAGGCCAGTCCATAAATGCCACTCGCTGTCACTTCGCCAAAAATGGATTCTTTTGCCGCCGTCTCATCGGCGTGAAACCATTGCGGGTCATAGGTTTTAGCAAAAGCAATCATGTCCGACCGATCGACGCGCATCAGGCGTGAAGCCTGACGCTCGCCGATTTCAAGGTCGTCATAGCGGCGCATGGTTAAGCAAAAAGTTGCTCGGGCGCCTCGATAATTTCACGCAATGAAGCCATAAACTTAGCACCCGCGGCACCATCGATGGCACGGTGGTCGCACGACATCGAGATCGCGATCTGGCTTTCAAAATAAGCCTCACCATTCTCGCCCTCGACCACGACGCGACGGACGCCACCAATCGCAATGATAGAGCCTTGCGGCGGCGTGATAATGGCATCGAAATTATCAATTCCCATCATACCAAGATTTGATATCGTAATCGTCCCACCCTCAAGATCTTGATAGGCGAGCTTGCCCGAGTTGCATTTCTCGAGCAGGGCTTTCGTATGATGCGCGATATCATCAACACGCATCAGGTCGACATTACGAACAACTGGCGACATCAGCCCATTCTCCGACGCCATGGCAACACCAATATCGGCGTGCGGGAAATAATGGATATGATCATCATGCACTTGAATATTGATATCGGGGTGACGCATTAAGGCGACAGCAATTGCTTTAATCAAATAATCATTGATCGACGCTTTAACGCCAAGCACCAAATTCGCTGTTTTGCGGAACTCCAGCAGGGCATCGACCGAAATACTGTTGCGCAAATAGAAATGCGGTACAGAGCTTTTCGACTGCGTTAGACGTTTCGCGATAACTTTACGCACCCGATCCATTTCCACGATCGTCGGCGTATTATCGACATTCGAAAGATCGACAACGGCAGCCGCTTGGGTTGCAGGCTTCAATAGCGCCAGCACGTCAGCCTTGCTGATCCGGCCACGCGCGCCTGTTCCTGTTACACCCGCCAGATCAATACCATTTTGCAAAGCAATCCGCTTCGCTAGTGGCGATGCAAAAACCCCCTCTTCTCGCGATGGGGTCTCAAGCGCGCCCCGTAAAACCGGATTGGCCGCAGGACGATTGGCTTGATAAACATCTTGATAGGTGATCCGACCGCCGCGACCCGTACCGGTCACCTGTGTCGTGTCGACCCGATTGGCAATGGAAAATTCTCGCGCTTTCGGGCTGATATTTAGATTATCTGAGGGTGGTGGTGGAGCGCGTTCTGCATCAAGTTCAGCAGGCGCCGCTGCGGGCGCAACTGGTGCTGGCGCCGCAACTGGCTCAGGCTTTTTAGCCGTTCCAGACCCCTCGCCAACCGCAGTTGACGTATCGGCGGCAACAAAACTATCGGCAAAAGCCTTCACGTCTGCATCGCTCACCGATGCATCGGCGAAAACAGCGAGCAAAGCACCTACGGGATAGGTTTCCCCCGTCTCGCAGGTAACCAAACGCAGAACGCTATCAAATTCCGCCTCGACCTCGTTTGATATTTTATCGGTTTCAATCAGAGCCAGGAGATCACCTTGTTCGAAAGTGTCGCCTTCATTGACAAGCCATTCAGCCAGTCGCCCCTCTTGCATCTCGATGCCCCATTTGGGCATCGTAAAAGCCCGGATTTTGCTCATCGAATCTCTCCGTTATTTCCAGGCCAAGACCTTCTTCACCGCATCTGCGATTTTGTCGGGTGACGGCAAATAAGCCCGCTCCAACTCTCGCGCAAACGGCACTGGTGTGTGCGGCGCCGAAACGATTTCCGGCGGAGCTTTCAGGCTTGCATAGGCCTTACTCATGACCATAGACACGATGTCTGTAGCCAGACTACAGCGCGGCGGTGCCTCGTCAACAACGACGAGACGGCCTGTATTTTCAACCGAGTCTAAAATCGATTCTTCATCGATCGGACTGGTCGTCCGCAAGTCAATCACGTCACATCCGATGCCTTCGCCAGCAAGCGAATCTGCGGCTTTTTCTGAGAACTTAACCATCAGGCCAGCGGCGACGATGGTGACATCCTCTCCTGCCCGCGCCAAACGAGCGTGGCCGAATGGGATGGCATAATCTCCGTCGGGGACCTCGCCTTTTTCAGCATAAAGTGCCTTGTGCTCGAAAAACACGACCGGGTCATCATCACGAATGGCGGTTGTCAAAAGACCTTTCGCGCAAGCCGGTGTGGCTGGTACCGCAACCTTAATGCCCGGCATGGATGTTACGATACCCAAGGGTGCTTGGCTATGCTGCGCCGCCGCGTTTAGACCGGCACCATACGGCATCCGAACAACCGCAGGGCAAATGGTCTTGCCACCAAACATGTACCGGAATTTAGCCATCTGGTTCCACAATTGGTCCATACAGACGCCCAAAAAGTCAGCGAACATGATCTCAGCAACAGGGCGCTTGCCCGCAAGGGCCAAACCACCGGCAGCGCCAACAATCGCGCTTTCCGAAATTGGGGTATCGATGACGCGATCCGAGCCAAACTTTTCCCACAAGCCCGCCGAAGTGCCCCAGATCCCGCCAATGGCCTCAGGGCCACCAGCAGTTCCCATACCGCCGACGAGATCTTCCCCCAGGACAACAACATTAGCGTCGCGCTCCATTTCGGCCAAAATCGTTTGTAAAATCGCCTCGCGAAGTAGCATTACAGCCATGATCGTCCCCTATAGGTAATTAATGTAAACATCGGTTAACACATCTTCAGCCTTGGGCCGCGGCGCATTACGCGACGCCTCAACAGCTTGCTCGATCAGACTGGTAACCTCTTGTTCAATCGCATCAAGATCTTTATTCGTCATTTTCTTGGCTTTGGTAACGGCCTGGCGGAAGTTTTTCAACGCATCGCGTTCTTCACGCAGGCGTTTCACTTCGCCCTCGGCACGATAGTTTTGTGGATCGCCTTCAAAGTGGCCAAAGAAGCGCTCAGTATCAAACTCAACCGCAGCTGGTCCTTTGCCCGAACGGACATAATCGAGCAACTCGGCCATGGTCTCATATACACTGAAAAAGTCACAGCCATCGCCGCGCCAGACTTTCATGCCAAACGCTTCAGCGCGGCTGGCAATATCCTTTTTCGTCCCGACAGCGTACTTATAGCCGGTATGTTCTGAATAATGGTTATTTTCAAAAACGAAAATCGCTGGCGCTTTGGTAACAACGGCCATATTCATAGCTTCAAAAGTTGTCCCTTGGTTACACGCCCCATCGCCCGAAAATGCAATCGAGACACGCCCTCTGCCATCCAGCTTGGCGGCTAAGGCGGCCCCAACAACGATCGGAGGCCCGCCACCAACAATACCATTGGCGCCCAACATACCTTTTTCCATATCGGCAATATGCATCGAGCCGCCTTTGCCTTTGCACAAGCCATCGGCGCGACCATAGATTTCTTTCATCATGCCGGTCACGTCGCAACCTTTGGCGATACAGTGACCATGGCCACGGTGCGTTGAGGCGATTGTATCTTCATTATTCAAATGCATACAGACGCCGGTCGCAACGGCTTCTTGGCCGGCGTATAAATGGGTAAACCCTGCGATTTCCCCGGTCATGATTTCATCATGTAAATGTTCTTCAAACATGCGTATCGTGCACATCTGACGATAGGCTTGTTGCAGTGTATCTTTACTAATTTGCATAAAGGTCTCCCCACGGCATGGCTAGAAAAGTCATGAACTGCGACTGTAACTACAGCCGAAAAAATCGTAACTCACCAAATGATTAGGTAAGCAAAAACGCGCTCAATTGCCTAGATATCTCTAGTAATATAACCAAGTTGCGTGGCTTTAAAAACCGCTTGCGAGCGGTTGACCGCGTCTAATTTAACGCCTGCATTCCGGACATGAAAGCGCACCGTTGCTTGGCTGCGACCAATGATCATCCCGATTTCGACATCAGTCTTGCCCATCGCCGCCCACCTTAGGCACTGAACCTCACGACGGGTCAGCTTAGGTTCATTCGGCACGAGTTGGCTAGCGGGCTGGTTCAGCACGTAGCTACGGACAAAGGCCCGCGCAAAAATGCCGAGAATGTCTCCATATTCGGCATATTCGAAGGATAAATCCGTCTGTTTATCGTCGACCGGCGTATAGCTGACCGCCCCGATGACACTAAAAGGCATATGCACGGGCACAACCAAGGCCGCTTTGGTACGCGCCCTTTGTTCAAACCGCGTAACATCAAATGAGCGCGTAAAACTATTGGAAAATTGCGCATGCATGCCGTTTTTATTGACCCAAAAAGGCTCACCGCTATAGCGCACCATGACGCCGATCGGTGACTCCAGCGCGATGTTTGGCGAGTTCCAGGTCGCCTTCTCGCTCCAGCCAAAAACCGATTGAGCCAGTTTTTGCCCTTGCTCGTCCATCATCGGCACATTGGTCGCAATATTATGCGACGCGGCCACGCGCATTTCGCATAAATTCATCACAATATCGCGATATGCCTCGGCCGCCGCGCGAATACCTCGACCGGACCCAATTCTGATGCGTTTTAAATCATCACTCAGTGGCGTATAGTAAGACATTATTTCGCCCTTCACAGTCATATGTCTGTAACCCATTGGCGGCATGCACTCAAGCGCATTCCCCCGCTAAATAACACCTTCACCGCCGCAGATTTAATCTTGAGATAACCTCAATCAATTCACAGGATGCTTTTCTATAAAAAAAAGGCTTAAGTGCGCTATAGTTTCGCTAAAGGAGATTTCGCATGGCAGACGACGCGCGCTTTGACCTGATGGTAATTGGTTCTGGACCGGGGGGCTATGTCGCTGCCATTCGCGCCGCACAGCTCGGTTTGAATGTCGCGATTGTCGAGAAAAGCGAGCTCGGCGGCGTTTGCCTGAATTGGGGCTGCATTCCTACCAAAGCTATGTTGCGCTCGGCCGAAGTTTATTCCCATATGCAACACGCTGCCGATTACGGCCTTACGGCTAATCCCGGTTTTGACCTTGCCGCGATCGTTAAACGCTCGCGCGGCATCGCCGAGCAGCTCTCAAAGGGCGTCGCATTCTTAATGAAAAAGAATAAGATTACCGTCATCCAAGGCTATGCCAAACTGCAAGCCGGTGCCTCTGCGCCCATCGTCGATGTCGACGGCACTTACTACAAACCCAAAAATGTACTCCTCGCGACAGGTGCGCGACCCCGCGCGCTCGAGCAAGCTGGTCTGGTTCCAGACGGTAAAATCATTATCACGTCGCGCGAGGCGATGATCCCTGAGGATCTACCTGCGACCATGGCGATTGTCGGGTCAGGCGCCATCGGTATGGAGTTTGCCAGCTTTTATGCCAGCTTCGGTGTCGAGGTCACAGTGATCGAAATTCTCGATCGGATCTTGCCGCAAGAAGATAAAGATATTTCCGACCACGCGCTGAAGAGCTTCAAAAAACGCGGCATTAACTTCAAATTGGGAAGCAGCGTTTCGGCCTGCGCCGTATCTGGAGATGGTGCAAATTTAACGCTCACCAGCGGTGATAAGAGAGAGACACTCACTGTTGGGCGCGTCCTCTTGGCCGCCGGCGTGCAAGCCAATACCGAGAATATGGGGCTCGAAGCCTTGGGCGTGACACTGGAAAAAGGTCACATAAAAACCGATGGTTATGGTGCCACCAATATTAAGGGCCTTTATGCCATTGGCGATGTTACAGCGCCGCCATGGTTGGCACATAAGGCATCACATGAGGGCATTATTTGTGTCGAGAAAATTGCTGGGCAAACGCCGCACGTCATGGATGCGTCGAAAATTCCAGCCTGCACTTATTGCCAGCCGCAAATAGCTTCGATCGGCTTAACGGAAGCGAAAGCGAAAGAGCAAGGGTTTGACGTCAAGGTCGGTAAATTTCCGTTCCAGGCTAATGGTAAAGCACTTGCTATGGGCGAGGCCGATGGCTTTGTTAAAACCGTGTTTGATGCCACGACCGGTGAGTTGCTCGGCGCGCATATGATCGGCGCAGAAGTAACTGAACTGATCCAAGGCTATGCCGTTGCCATGGGGCTCGAAACCACTGAAGCTGAACTCATGGAAACGGTTTTCCCACATCCGACCCTATCGGAAGCGATGCATGAAGCAACGCTCGACGCTTATGGTCGGATCTTGCACCTCTAAGAACGAAACGCAGCGTTACTTTTGTCGTACCTTAATGCGCTGGCGTTGACGCCGCTTGGTCGCGCTCGACCATATAAGACCAGAGCGTATCGCCGCCAACTTGCGTTAGCAGGTCCCCTAAGTAATCCGCCCAATGCGCCTCACTGCCAAATGAAGAACGCCACCCCCAGATTCGGCGGGTGAATTGTTGTAAATCATATTCTTTGGTAAAGCCGATGGCGCCGTGTACCTGATGGGCAATCCGCGTCGCTTTGGCCGCGGCCATATTACAGCGCAATTTTGCATTGGCTGCCTCGAACCCATAATCCCCTTGCGCGACGGCGCGAAAGGCTGCAATCGACGCGCAATTAGCCGCTGCCGCCTCGAGCGCAAAGACAGCAAGCTCTTGCTGCACGGCCTGAAATTTACCAAGCTTGCGGCCAAACTGTTCGCGATCATTGGCATAGCCAACGCTCATCTGCAGAGCAGCATCAAAGGCGCCCGCCATTTGCGCCGTGCGCATAATCGCGCCTATCTGCAAGAGATCGCCATTCCACGCGATCTCCTCAAAAGGTGCCGACGCGAATTCGAGCGTTGCCCCCTCTTCACCCAACAAGATATTTTTCTCACTGGTCGTAATATCCTTACCATCGAGTAAAATTATTTTACCGTTGAGTTGGGTCAGAACTTGATCGGCCTGATGGCCGCCAGCAACAGCCTCGAGACGTCCAGAAAATTTCGTGCCGCTTACTTCGCCGGCACAATTATCGGCAATCGCGACCCGACCCTCGGTTGGACGTTGCAAGATCGCGCCAGCCAATATCGTCTCCGCCAATGGCAAGTCCAGCGCATGAAAACCGGCCAAACGCATAACGCCATGCGCGTCCCGCCATGTGCCGCCAAAACCGCCAGCGGATTCTGGAACCAGCAAGTCCGGCAGACCAAGCTCAGCAACCGCCGACCAATCAGGCGCTTCGGCGAATAATTTATCCGCCATATCAAGTAGCAAATGATCGCTCATCGTAGGCCTAACCCGCGTGCGATGATACCGCGCAACACTTCCCGCGTGCCGCCACGCAAAGAGAATGAGGGCGCTAATTGCAACAAATAAGACAACATTTCCGCGACAGGACGATTATTTGACAGGGGTGTGTCCATCGCCCCTTGCACCAAGGCCGGAATGTCTTGCTCGAAACTATTGCCGAGATCTTTGACCATGGCGGCCTCAAGCCCCGGATCCTCGCCGCGCCCAAGCTTGACGATCACAGAGAGTGACATTTGCCGTAATGTCCACAATTGCGCTGTCAGTTGCCCAACCAATTGTTTCAGGCTCGGAATGGTCCGGGCCTCGTCAATCAAAGCGGCATACAGCGGATAGCTCGACAAATAACGCTCCGGTCCTGACCGCTCAATCGCAAGCTCGGCTGTCACTTGCTCCCAACCATTACCCTCTGCTCCTAACAAGGCATGCGCTGGCACGCGGACATTGTCGAAGAACACTTCATTGAAATCCTTGCCATTCGATAAATCCGTAATTGGTCGCGTCGTAACCCCTTCCGCGTCCATTGGAATGACAAATTGCGACAAGCCTTGATGGCGTTCCGATCCAGCCTCGGTCCGGACCAACGCAATCATAAAATGCGCCATATGCGCCCCGGTCGTCCAAATTTTTTGGCCGTTAATCACCCAGTCATCGCCATCGCGCCGCGCATTGGTGCGCACGCTAGCAAGGTCCGATCCAGCATTAGGTTCGCTCAAGCCGATACAGGCAAAAGCTTCTCCGCGCGCGATGCGGGGCAGCCAATAGTTTCGTAATTCGTCATTGCCATAACGCAAAATCAATGTACCGCTTTGGCGATCGGCAATCCAATGTGCCCCGATCGGCGCACCCGCCGCAAGTAACTCTTCTTGCACAATATAACGCTCGAGGACTGAGCGTTCGTGCCCGCCAAATTGCTTAGGCCAGATCATGCCGATAAAACCAGCCTCGCCAAGGGCGCGCGAAAATTCCGGATTGAAATTAGTCCAACAATTGACCCGCTCACGCGGCGTCCATTGGTTGGAGAAACGCGCGATCAAAGCTCGAATATCAGCCCGCAAGCTATCTGCCTGATCGGGGTAGTTGACTGTCTCGGAAACAAAACTCTGCATCTAAATCCCCAACAATTTCTGACAATTAAACTCTTCACTCCATACCTAACATAGGTCAAAAATGAAGAAAATCATTGCTGCGCATGTTTTTTCTCAACCTCATGGATTTAATAGGAAAACAGGCGAAATCTCTATGTTACAATCGGCGTAAGAGGTAGATCATGTCGCACGATAAACTTATCGAAATGGCAAAAGAGCTGGTGCAACACGGCGTCAACGACACAATGGCGCTGGTGGATGAGCAAAAAGCGGTGCCCGCAAGCGCTTATACAGACGAGGCGCTGTTTCAGCGCGAACGGCGGCAAATTTTCCACCGCCTTCCCCTTATGCTAGCCCCCAGTTGCGAACTCCCCAACCCAGGGGATTACAAAGCCATGGAAGTTGTCGGCATTCCAGTTCTCGTCACCCGTCAAGCCGATGGCTCGGCGAGAGCCTTTTTGAATTCCTGTACCCATCGCGGCAACCCAATCGCCGATGGGTCGGGAAATGCCAAACGATTTACCTGCAACTATCATGGCTGGACATTCCGCAATGATGGAGCGCTGATGGGCATCGCCAATGCCAATGATTATGGCACAGTCGACAAGGCGAGCTTGTGCCTGAAATCATTCCCCACCGAAGAGCGGGCGGGGATGATTTTTGCGATCCTCAACCCAAAAAGTGAACTGAAGCTTGATGATTTTCTCTGCGGCTATGACGAAATCTTAGATCAGTTCGGCTTCAAGGATTGGTACTTATTCCGCACCCGCAGCATTGAAGGTCCGAACTGGAAAACCGCCTATGACGGCTATCTCGATCTGTATCATTTGCCTGTTTTGCATGCCAAGACCTTTGGGGCGCACTTTTATTCGCGGGCCAATTATTTTGCTTGGGGGCCGCACCAACGTGCCTGCCAGCCTCTCAAAATTCATAAGTTACCCGATGGTCGTAAAATTGATATGTCCGCAATGGACCCGACAGAATGGCCCGATACGGCTTTGCTCGAGGGGATTTGGACAATATTCCCACATATTTCAATCGCTACTTTTTATGGCGGCAATACACGCGGCGCGATGATTTCACAATTATTTCCCGGTGATGACGTCACCGAAAGCATCACGCATCAATATTACGTCATGGAAAAAGAGCCAAGCAATGATGCCGAGCGTGATGGTGCTAACAAGCAATTCGATACGCTCGAGATTGTCGTACGCGATGAGGATTACTATACCGGACGTCGGCAACAGCGCGCGCTGCAAGCGGGCATTCTAGATCATGTCTGGTTTGGTCGTAATGAAGGCGGCGGGCAAGCTTTTCATGAATGGGTCGGCAAACTTATTGAGGCCGATGACCAGAAACTGATTTCTTTGTTCTCTAAAGCTTAAAGGTAGTTGTGCATGAGAGAAGACTATGAACGCCTAATCAAATTGCTGTATCACGGCCGGACGCCCGAGGAAATTCAGGAAATTCAGGCTAACATGACGGATGATTTTCGAGTCACCGAAGCCGATGACCTGCCTTTTGGCGGCATCCATGTTGGTAAAAATGCACTTGGAGAATTAGCTAAGAAAGTCTTCGCCACGCTTGGCGGGGTGACACTGAGTTATGACAACCTCATGTATGGCGAAAACTGTGCCTGCTCACTGGTAACATTGACACCGAAACAAGCCCCCGATCAAAAAATCGAAATCGCCGAAGTCTTTTTCTTCCGCGATGGCAAGGTCTGCGAAATCAAGCCGTTTTATTTCAACACGCAACGCGTTCACGATGTGGCTACCCTGATCGGGGGCTAACAAGCGGAATAGCCCCCATCGACGGGAAAGACAGCGCCCGAGACCCATTTTGCCTCTGCAGAGGCAAGATAAACACCGAGCGCCGCTATATCTTCAACATCACCTAACCGCTTCATCGGATAACGCAACGCGGTTTCGTGCAAAGCATCGTCCAAAGACTGACCGTTATTATTGCGCGCCACCCGAGAGCGATAAGTTTCGGTCACCAGGGGCGTTAGAATAGTCCCTGGAGCTACCGCATTAATTCTGATGTTATTTACGGCATAGTCCGCAGTCATTTGCTTAGCCATAGCGATGAGAGCGCCCTTGGTTGCTGAATAAGCGAGGATCGATGGAAAGCCCGTAAATCCCGTTATTGAACTTTGCAGGATAATGCTGCCGCCGCCTCGCGCTAACATCTCGGGTAATACCGCCTTGCACCCCAACCACACGCCTGTCAAATTAATACCAATAACGCGGTCCCATTCAGCTTTATCAATTTCATGCGCTTGACCAACGCTGGTTGTGCCGGCATTAGCAAACAAAGTATCGACACGACCATAAGCATCTATAGCGCGCGCAACGACATCAAGATTGCTTGCCTCGTCACAAACATCGAGTTGACACGCGAGCGCGGTACCGCCTTTTTCACCAATACCGTCGGCCACGGCTTGTACGGCATCGTACTTTATATCAGCGCAGACCACGCGCGCGCCTTCGGCGGCAAAGCGATGAGCGCAAGCGGCACCAAGGCCTGAAGCAGCACCTGTTATGATGGCGACTTTATTTTCAAGGCGCTACTCATGATTTACTCCTATAGGATGGATCCAAATTGGTGACGAATAAACACGTTCTCGTGTTTTCGTGACAATATCGTTTCTAAGGCTTATGGAAAAATTTCGGGCGTCATGCGCCGTCCATCTATCGCTCTCCTCTTCGAGAACACGAATATAATAGAAGGCGCTTTGGCGGGCGTCGAAGTTTGGATCCTGCCAGAAAATTTGTGCCTCAGGAACACCGCCCGAACTCTCAGGAATAAGATCGGTAATCTGCTCATGCAAATTCCCTGCCTCGTCCCGCCAGCCTTTAATGATTTGAACGCGCGACAGATTTTTTCCCACTGGATCTTTCATCGCGCCAATCAGAAATCCGAGTTTATCCGTTGCAGGTTTACCCTCGAGCGCCTGCGCAAACAGCTCGCCGCCCATGGGAACACCTTTTTTATAACCAGCCTCGACCAATCCTGCTTTGAGGTCTTCGGCTGAGAGTTGCCAACCGGCAAAAAACCGCAAATTGATCCGGGGGCCAGAGCTGGCATAAACTTCACGGCGGTAGAGCGCATCGAAAATAGCGGCGCGCGAATTTTCTTTCGCCCAAACCGCCGTGTAACCGGAGGCACTTAAGCGCCAGTTTTCCCATAGACGCCCACCGAGGGCTGTCGCGGTTCGCTCTGGACTGGGCTCCGAGTCGAGGAACTTTCCAAAGAAATTATTGTCGTCTGCGGTGCTCAGTGCCGTATGCGTATCGGTGCTACCGACGAGCCCAAACTGAAATGGGTTCTGACCATATTTTGCTTGCAAGCCGAGCCCTGCTTTCAGCGCTGGCCGAGCATATTCGGCTGCCAACATATCTGGGTGTTTCGGGAGCATCCTAAGATTACCCTGATCCCAGGTCTCAAAATCGGCAAATTCATCTTGCGGCGATAAAGCTGGATGGGTTTCCGCGTCGCCTTTCACTTGCGTTACCTCATATAGGCGCTCAAACCTTTTGCGCCGGGCGATGTAATCGGCATCGAGAGCTGTACCGTCCAGCCGCGTTTGTGCGAACATCAGGCCGTTAGAGACATTTCCATTATGCGGGATAGCCAGGGCTTTCCCGCCCGTTTGATCCTCATAACGCGACAAATGATGCCATAAATCCTCTGGATCAAAACCATCGAGCGCTGAAAATGGTTTTAGCTTTTGAACCTTTTCGGCACCATCACGAAACACGACAACGCGATGTAAATTATTGCCTTTGACCATGCTGGTCCATTCATAGCCGAGCAGCGTCGTAAATTTACCAGGTTGATTGTGGCGTTCGGCGAGATCAGTAAGCCGCGCCCAAGCATTCTGCTGAAATCCGCTGGGCAGGTTCTCCATCGGGGCCTGCCGTTCGATTATTTTAACATATTCACGCGAAATCGGCGCTTGCGTGCCAGCGGCAAAGTAATTGCTCCAGCGTTGTCCAATCGGCGAGCCTGCCAGTAACCCATCGCCACTTTCGATCCCTAGAAACACACCAAGATATTCTGCGTGATCAGCGACCAACAAAAAATCAAGCGGTGTCTGTAATCGCGCGGCCATGCCGTTATGGGCGGTTACCGTCTCACCTTTGGCAAAGCGATAGGCATCCTCAGGCGATAGATTGGTGTTACCGAAAGAATAGCTATCGAAAGAAAAATTACTATGGACATGCAGATCACCCCACAGCGGACGGTCGGGTTGATCTATTGCGAGTGTCGATGTGGCCCATAGCACTACGCAACACACGGCGGTCAGAACACGTGGCAATTTCATCATCGTCATAACCAAAGTGAACCAGCAGCCCAGGAAAAGGCTGCTGGCTCTAGGAGGTGGGGGGCTAGTTCAATTCGTAAACGATCCGAAGACCATAAGTCCGCGGCGCGCCCCCCCAAGTTACCGAGTGGATACCCGGAATAAGACCGAAGTCGACATAGTCCTCGTCGTTTATATTTTGACCGAAGAGGATGACCCGATACTTATCATCGGGTGCCCGATAAGTAATTGACGCATCAAGCAAACCAT
>CBFHZM010000006.1:0-28199 GCA_965660195.1 Alphaproteobacteria bacterium | reverse complement strand
ATAATATCATTACAGGTGGCATCGTTACAATAATCGTCGCGATAATTGTATGACACTCGTGTATCGAGCGCAGCGCCGCCGCTCATGTCGGCAGAATAGGTTGCCGCCAGAGCATAGTTATAATCGGGTACGCGCTCGAATTGTTTATCAGCAACCTGCGCAGGCGTCAGACCGGGGAATTTTTCATACTCCGCATCCGTCGTCCCATAAGAAGCTTCCAATAGCAGCCCGTCGGTCGCCTGGAACGCAAGCTCGATTTCAATCCCCTCAATGCTGGCTTCACCGGCATTTTGCAAGTTAGAAATATTGCCGCTTGCTGGGCACCCATCGGTTCCGGCGGTGCAGGCTACCGATTCGGCAACTTGCATGTCGGTATAGTCGGCTTGGAAGAAGGCTGCATTGAGCATCAACCGCTTATCTAACAACATAGATTTAAAACCAACTTCGTAGCTGTCCACGGTTTCGGGATCGGCCGGGTTTTTAAATTGGAACACGGTTGTTGCACGACTGTTAAAGGCACCACTTCGGAACCCGCGTGTGTAACTCACATAACTGCTGACATCGTCAGAGAAATAATAAGTCAAAGCAACTTTCGGTGTTATGTCGTCATTGCTCAAATTACCTTTGATATGCGCTTGCGGTCCTGTACAAACAAAATTGTTATCACAACCACCGCTGGTGGCACCGTGACCACTGAAATCTGCGTCTTTCTCTTCATCGGTCCAACGCAAACCCGCCGTCAGCTTCAATTGCTCTGTCATGAAATAATCAAGTTCACCGAAGACACTTAAGCTCGTATGCTCGATCTCGGTTACCTGTTTCGTGTCAGAATACGTGCCGGTCGCGCCAGCAATCCGACGGCGTTCACCAACAAAATATTCTTGGTCAAAGTAATTCACACCAAAAACGTAAGACAGCTTTTCACTCGGCGAATTCGCATAACGAATCTCGATCGTCGTTTGCTCTTGCTCCTCGTGATTGTCGGGATATTCAAAAATAATGAACGGTGATCCATCAAAGTCTGTGCTCGAATCGTAAGTGAGATCACGAATACCCGCAATGGCGGTCAGTACCCCACCCCAGCCACGATAGTTAATTTCCGTGGTCAGGCTATCAACTTCAAGATCACCATAGCCAAACAAGTTGTGGTTGATTTTATAGGGATCGCTTGGCGCTACATAGCCCCATTCACTGGCCCGTTTTCCAGATCCTACAGGATTAGCTGGGTTAAGGAAACGAGTGTTTGAGGACCCCGATTTATCGCGGAAAAATTCAGCAATAACCGAAATATCCAGATCAGCGTTTGGTGTGAAATACAACATTGGACGAATGGTCAGCCGATCAACATCCGGTTTATCACCACTGAGCCCTGTACCAATTGGGTCATATGTTGCACCGGCGGGGACAAGGGCAGTATTGATAGTGCCACCATTATCATCTTCCCAGAAGCCATCGCGTTGTTGACTTTGAACCGCGAGCTTAGCCGCCACGCCATCGGCAATTGTGCCTTCGACACTGACCGCAGCATCAAAACGATTGTAATCACCAAAGGTCAGGTCGGTTTTTACTCTATACTCGCCGTCAGGACGCCGCGTTCTTAGAATAACCGCACCGCCGGTAACATTCCGGCCTTGCAAGGTACCCTGCGGCCCACGCAGAACCTCGATCGCTTCGCGATCGAATGTCGACATATTCGCGCCGATCACGTAACCGAGGTAAATGCCGTCAACAATGACGCCTACAGCAGGATCGAGTGTCCGGTTTGAGCCAGTGACGCCCATACCGCGAATAAAGAAGTTTGCCGCACCCGTAAATGTTGCAGTCGGGTGCAACGCAGCATTCGGCGCCAGACGACCGATGTCAGACAAATCAACAGCCTGCGTTGCCTCTATTTTGCCAGCATCGACAGCGGTAATCGCAGCCGATATATCCTGTACCGACATTGCTGCCGACCGCTTTTGCGACGTCACGACGACCTCATCGATTTGTTGCGCCGCCACAGCAACCGTTCCCGCACTCAAGAGCGCTAGGGCCGCAACAGCTTTTCGTAACCCATATTTTGACATGATTAGATTTCCCTCCAAATTAGCAGAGTTAATACTCCACTTAAAAGGCTATCAAGGGTATTTGATGTTGAGAACACGTCATAAAAAAATAGTATGCCAAAGCGGGTTATCATAATCATTGATTATAGTGGCTAGACAGCGAAAGGTGATTTACGTCTAATGGCCAAAGGTTTTGGGGGAGACATCTGGTGGACCAATCTGAATATCCGTCGCCGCGTACCGCTTGGTATGTAACGTTTTTATTAACACTTGCGTACTCATTTTCCTTTATCGATCGCCAGGTCATCAACTTACTGGTTGATCCGATTAAGCAAGATTTAGGCGTCAGCGATATTGAGTTTAGCTATCTCCAAGGCATGCTTTTCGTTGCCCCCTATATTATTATGTCGGTCCCCGTTGGGCGACTGGTAGATCGTATGCGACGCTTTGGTGTCGTCGCCGTCGGCATTGTGGTCTGGAGCCTTGCTACCATGGTCTCGGGGCTGGCTGGGAACTATAGCCAGCTGGCTCTAGCGCGGATGGCCGTCGGCGCCGGCGAATCGAGCGTGACCCCGGCTGCTTGGTCATTGCTCGCCGATTATTTTCCGCGCGAAAAACTCGCTTTTCCTGTCAGCATATTTTTAATGGCGCCCTATATTGGTGGTGGGTTAGCGCTGATTGCCGGAGCTGAGGTGATGACTTACGCAAAAACAGCTGGCACGCCGTCGCTACCCCTTATCGGCGAGATTAAAGCTTGGCAGCTCACTCTGCTAGTTGTTGGCGCTCCGGGATTACTTTTAGCAGCCCTATTTACGGTTTTGCGGGAACCGCCGCGCAAAGACTTAGCATCACCCAGTGGCGACCAACCAGCGATGCGCGAAGTTTTTGCCTATCTCGGACAAAACCCGCGCATCTATCTTGCCCTTCTCGGCGCTGTCCCCTTTATGGTGGTTATGCTCTATGGGCTACAAGCATGGACGCCTAGCATGTTCACTCGCCAATTCGGCTGGTCTTTGGGAGACGCCGGTCGGTATTATGGCATGACGGCAATCCTCGCTGGATCACTCGGCGTTGTCTCTGGCCCCGTAGCCGGCCGTTTTTTATTGGCGCGCGGCTACCGCGATTACCCGCTACGGATCTGTATCTTTGGTGCTTCGGGGGCCAGCTTGGCCTTGATCGTGAGCAGCCTACAAGACGATGGCGCGGCGGCTTTACTTTGTGTCGCCTTCGCGAGCTTCTTTGTCACCCTCCCCTTGGCCTTGATCACCAACGCTTTGCAAATTGTAACACCGAATGAAATGCGCGGCACCATCGCAGGCTTTTATGTGGTCACCGTCAACCTTATTGGCATGGGTGTGGGTCCAACTGCCGTCGCCTTTATCATGCAAACCGTTTTAAAAGATGAGGCAGCGGTCGCGCCGGCGATGGCCATAATGGGGCTTATTGTAGCGCCGATCGCCATTGTCTTATTTGCCAGAGCGATGCGCGATTATAGCGAGCGGGTGCATTTCTAAACTTCAACACGCGCTGTTACTAGCGTCTCGCCGGCCCGATTGCATAAATGGCGCTCGTGCATAGACGGTGCTACAATGTGCAATGGCTCATTAACATAAGCAAAGCCGTAGCCGCGTAATTCAATCAGCTGTATGGGCGCCTGCAGTGTCGCTTGCAAGTTCGACAAAATAGCTATCGTCATCAGTGGCCCCTGCACAACAAGATCGTGATAGCCTTCCTGCCGTCGCGCATAGTCGGCATCGAAATGGATCCGATGAGCGTTGAAGGTAATCGCCGCGAAACGGAACATTTGATGCGGCGAAAAGCAAAACTCACCAGATTCAAGTGGGCCTCGAGGTGGTTGGGATGGCGTAACTTCTGAGCCATCGCGTTCTTCAAGATAGATTTGGCGTAGCTCCTCGCGCAAACATAAGGTGCCATCGGCTTCAAAGCGGAAATCAGCCTCGACAAAAACCATCCGACCCGAGCGGCCTTGTTTTTCATAAATATTCGTAATCCGGCCGCGGCGAACAATTTCCTGGCCAACCTTAAACCCCTCTCCGATGGTGATCTTGCTGCCACCCCAGACACGACGCGGCAAATCAACCGGCGGCAAAAACGCGTCCTTCATCGGCAGACCATCGACACCGAGCTCTCCCTCCGCAGGGGTCGGCAGACAAATCAGCAAATAACTCGCAAGCGGCGCGGCATCGCCAAGGGCTGGCGCAGACGGCGCGCTGTGCCCCAGAGTGACCGCTAGGCGAGAGCAGAGTTCTGGCGAGAGCGTCTCGCTTAGAACCTGCTCGCGGCCGATAAATTCTGAAAAATCCAACATGCTGAAGACTTAACCCTTGAGCTCTGCAGCAATGCGGGCGCGCAACTTAAATTTCTGCACCTTGGTCCCCGACATCGGCCATTCATCAACAAAACGAACATAACGAGGCACTTTATAGCTAGCCACTTTACCACGACAGAAATCGATCAACTCTTCCTCTGTCGCCGTGGCGTTGGCATGCAAGCGGACATAGGCCGCCGCTACTTCTTGCAACCGATCATCTGGCGCCGCCACAATTTGCGTCATCTCAACCGCAGGATGGGTATCGAGCAAGCTTTCAATTTCAGCCGCGGCTACGTTTTCGCCACCAACTTTCAGCATATCCTTGAGGCGCCCGACAAAATAGAGATAACCCTCATTATCGAGATGCCCTAGGTCGCCGGTCCGCAGCCATCCATCTTCAGTCAAAGTTTTGCGGGTCGCCTCCTCATCCTTGTAATAACCGCTAAACAGGTTATAGCCGTGAATTTGAATCTCGCCTTTTTCGTCCGGCCCTAAAACTTTCATCGGATCTTCAGCATCAGCGATTCTAATCTCGATGCCAGCAAAGGGCTGACCAACTGTTGGCAACCGCTTTTCAATCGGCTCACGCGGATTAGAAAAACACGACACACCACCGCATTCGGTGAGCCCATAAGCCGATACGCCCGAAGCGCTTGGAAATGCCTTTTCATATTGTAGCAAGGTCGAAATCGGCGCGACATTATTAATAATACGGAAGCTCTTAACATCCTCTTGGTTAAACTGCGGATGGTAAATAATTTCATTGGTAATGGTTGGGAAGGCAAAAAATCCAATTGTAACTGGTACACGCTTGAAAACCTCGAGTGCTTTTTCGGCTTTAAAATGGCGTGTCGCATATAACTCGCTACGCGATAAGATGCAGCTGACGAGGGGCAGAAGTACTGACATGTGAAAAAATGGCAAGGGATTATAAAACTTATCAGCTTCATTCATTTGCCACCTCTCAACCATATTGATGCCGTTGCCAATCAACGATCTGTGGGTTACGAGGCAAGCCTTTGGCGATGCCGTCGTGCCAGAGGTAAACATCATAACGGCATGGTCTTCTTCATCGATATCCGGAAACGCGCTCGACGACTGCATCGAGGTAAAGGCGGTTAAACTGAGCTCGGCAGAAGGCGGATTTTCGACAACAACAAGATGCTGCAAATATTTTAGCGACGCGCTATTTTGCGCCGAATCCTCCAGGTTTAAATCGGCGACATTTTGCACCAGCATGGACAGAAAATCTGTCTCAGGTGACGCACTCACAAACAGCACCTGAATTTCCGCATGATTAAGCGCATAGAGAAGCTCGTCCCCACGATACCGCGAGTTTAGTGTCACCGGTACGCCACCAGCAACCAAGATGCCAATATATAAGCGTAGATAGTCAACCGAATTAGGTAGCATGATGCCAATATGCGCCCCGACATCCATGCCACGCGCGAGTAAAGCGCGAGCTATGGTTTCGGCATCCGCATACAGCTGACCATAGGTAATGGCGTCACCGTCAAGCTCCATAATAAGTTTGTCAGGATGCGCCCGCGCCGTGTCACGGACTAAACCACATATCGTCTTTCCAGAATAATCGGGAGCCCAATCAACATTACCACTGATCATGATTAAATTTCTCCTTCTAACCAAAGATGTTTGAACCCGCGCATCACATTACCGGGCATGCGTTCGGGCGGGCGCGTCACCCGCAAACTTTTGAAACGATCAAGTAACATGTTCAAATAAACTTCCCCCTCGAGCAAGGCGAGGCGTGCACCGAGGCATTGGTGGTGCCCCAGCCCGAACGCTAAATGACGATTTCCGTTGTCGCGATCCAACCGAAACTTTTCGGGCTCAGCAAACTGCGTAGGATCATGATTGGCGCCACCGAGCGAGAACATGACACGCTCATCAGCCATAATATCGGCGCCGCGAAAAGCATAATGATCGATCGCCGTGCGGCATATATTCTGAACCGGACTTTCGATCCTGAGGGCTTCTAAGAGCGCATTTGGGACGAGACCTCGATCGTCGCGCAGTTGGGCGTAAAGAGCCGCGTCTTGGGCAAGAATGAATGTTAAATTACTAAGAAAATTTGTCGTTGTCTCGTGCCCCGCTGCGAGAAAGAAAACTCCATTCGCAATAATTTCTTGATCGCTTAAAGGTTCGCCGTCGATCTTCGCTTGCGTCAAATAAGACAGCAAGTCCTCGCCAGGCGCGGCGCGGCATCGTTGCGCCATCTCACTAACGAAGCGGGCCATCTCCTTCATATCTGCCCGCTGTTGCTCGCTGATATGGTGTCCTAAGCGTCCAACCAAAGAATAAGACCAACGTTGAAAATCACTTCGCCGATCGCGCGCAAATCCCATAATCTGACACATAACGGCAGCCGGACCGGGATAACAAATATCCTCGACGACATCAAAATCGGCATTGACCGTCGACGCCTGGCTGACAGCATCAAAGTGCTCAGCAAATATATCCTCAATGGGCTCACGCCAGCTTGCCACTTGCGACGGTGAAAAATATTTAAACAAGTAGGCTTTCAGAGCGCTGTGACGGGGCGGCTCGGTACGTTCTATATCCTTATAAGTGCCCTCAGGGAATGGCCCTGTCGGATCGACACCGAAAGCCGCTGAAACGATTTCGTGTTGGCGCAAGAAATCCATATCTGAGAAACGATTCAGGACTAGGTTTTCATAACGTGGCTCCCGCATCGGCACATCGCTCGCGCGATAGAATTCGTATGCAGCATAGGGACACCGATTTGCCTCGTCGTCAAAAAGGTCGGGCCTATCCAACATTTGTCATTCCCCCTTTTTTAACGGTGGCACTTTTCCGACGAAGGTCCAGACACTTATCACGTGCCTGCTCGAGACTTGAGATCATATCCTTCTCGGCCGGCGATAAAATATACTTTTTTCGCAAAACAATTTTGACTTTGATGGTGAGATCAAAGTCCAAGATTTCTAGTTCACGAAGAGCCCCGCTGGAAAATTCGTCAACAAAAAGGTCCCGCGGTCCCATCAAGATAAAGTGTGAATTCTTCACCAAGGGCAGCGCGAGCGAGATACTCTCAAGCAAACCCGCTGGAAAATTCATCTCAAAATTGCGGATGTCTTCTTCGTTTGCAAGCTGCTCACGAATAAGCCGTTTAGCGACTATAGTTTGGTAGGTAATGACAGGAAAATAAGCAATGTCGCGACAGGTAGTTACTTTCTTGGCAAATAGCTGATGGTTGGGAGCCGCAACAAAAACAATATCGAGATCTATAAAATCGATCTGATCTATCTCTTCATCTTTCACATCTTGATGGTTACCCGTAACAAAGAACGAAATATCGCCATCGAGCAGACGCTTGCGCAAATCATACCAATATCCAAGGGTAAAGCGTGGGGTTATTTGATCGTGACTTGCGCAAAAATCCGACAGGGCATCAAACAAGAATGTGTCGGCGATAATGTTTCCGACGCCAAAATATACGTCGCCACTCTCCCTGTTTTTGAGCATGCTAATGTGGCGCTCGATATCTTCAAGCTCGTTCGACACCCGGCCCGCGCGCGTAGCAATATAGTCAGCTAAAAAACTAGGTCTAACTTGTTGATGATCGCGATAGAAAAGTTGCACACCTAATTGGTCTTCGAGTTTAGCTATAGCCGCACTGAGCGCGGGTTGAGAGATACCGGCGTAACGTGCAGCAACGGTAAAATTCCTGTGTTCACAAATTAGCTTGATGTATTTTAAATCTCTTAGCCGCATACCTTTTCCTAGTAAGTGAGGCTACATTAACCTTGCCTACCGCATATACTCGCGAAAACGGTAGCCTCCCTGCCCTTATGTGTAGGTTTATTTTCACGTCAGACCTCGACACAGTAAAGCTGTAATTGAGAAAATTGAGGGAAATCCGATGGCACAAAATCTTATCAGTTCAATTGGCCCGATCATGCAATTGGCCTTTGTGCCCGATGATTTCGACGCCGCTCTGGCGCACTGGACCAAAACCATGGGCGCAGGCCCGTTTTTTTGGATTGAGCATGCCACTTTGGAAAATAAAAAATTTGAAGAGCAACCGTCAGAAGTCGATTTCGGCCTCGCGATCGGTTATTGGGGCGACATGCAAATTGAACTGATAAAGCAACACAATGATGTGCCGTCGATCTATCGCACCCAACCCTATCGTGGCGCGGGTGGCATTCATCATGTCTGTTTGTTGACCGATAATATTGCAACAGCGCAGGCGAAAACCGTCGCCACTGGTGGCAAAATTGTCTTCACCGCCGACGCTGGTGACGGCGCTGTGTTTTATGCCCATACGGGGGGTGCTGAGGGCTTGGTCGAAGTCCTACAAATGGGCACTGGCATGCAAGACTTCTTTGATATGGTAAAGGCCGCTTCAATCGATTGGGACGGAAGCGACCCCTTACGCGGTTAAGCGATTACATTCTAAAGCTTAGGCTTGGGCGCCGATTTGTCGTTGTTCAAATACCATTGAAGGTATTCGTGAAAGAACTGATTACCGCGCTCGTTCTTACCCAAGATAATACTGTCAAAAGCGCCGCTTTCGAGACCGCGTTGGATCTGTTGGCCGACTTTATAGTCTTCGTCACGGACAACTTGGCAAAGCCAATCCATCATCGCGTCTAAGCCCTCGGCATCGGCCGCATCTTTGGGTGCATCTTTGCGGAAGAACATGATCACGGTTTTATTTTTATCCGGCGTCGGCCCAGGGAAAAGCTGCGAGAAGGACGTAATCTCAGGCGCCAGGAAAATCGATACATTCGGAAAAAAGATCCTTACGAAATCATAGCCATGATTTTCGATCTCAGCATAAGTCGTCGGATCAACGTCTTTGAGTTTGTCTTCAATCGCGACTTGCGGGAAGGCAATCCGCAAATGTGGTCCGAAAGCCTCATAATGAGTCTTGTTGTTAAAAGTCCGCGGATGAATAGTTTCGGGATGCAGCGCGGCGAAATGGTAGCCCTCAAGATAGCCGTCAAATGCGATCTTCCAATTTGCACCCTCGACGACGCGGCTCCCGAGATATGCCCAATCTTTAAAATTGTGGCGGCCGAAGTCATCCAACATGCCTTGGAAAAAGCCATCAAGATCCATTTTCTCGCCAGGCGTCAAAATAACGAAAATTAAGCCATTGCGTTCTTCGCATGGCAAAGCCCGCAAGCCCCGATTTTCTTTATCGATCTGCCCAAAGGTGTCGGCTTCAGCAACACCCATGAGCTTACCGTCATTGCTATAGGTCCACCCATGATAGGGACATGAAAAACGGTTCTTATGGCCGCAGCCTTCTTCCGCCACTGGCGCACCACGGTGGGCGCATACATTTAAAAAGGCGTGCACTTGACCATCTTTATCGCGGGTGATCAAAACCGGCTTACCAACGGCTTCCATCGCCTTGTAATCGCCAGGATTGGGCATTTCAGCAGAAGCCGCCAAGGCCAAAGGAACCTTGAAGAAAATCAGGTCCATCTCCTCTTGCCACTGAACGGGGTCGAGATAAGTCGAATAAGGAACCTCGGTAATTCGATCGGACTGAAATGTTCCGCCGTCGCGAGCATATTTCAGAACCTCGCCCACAGCATGCGTAATCGCTTCTTTACCCATGGTTTTCTCCTTTAAAGAACCTTGCGCTGCCCTAATTGACCACTACAGGGCGCCTTGGCAAACTGCAAATATGAATAGTTTATTGCGAACAGAGGCGGCCGTAAACAGATGCTGACCTAGAATTTTGTGCGTAGGGGGGAAATCAAAATGGCTAAGCAAAAATGGGACTGGATCCAGGGTACGCCACAACATCTGCAGGCCTATCAAGACCGCTGGTCGAATGTCACCATTGGCGAAATGGCTGCCGATTTAGCCGCCCGCCTGCCAGACAACTCTGTCTTTCCCAATCTCGGCGGCGACTGGAGCTATAAGCGCATCTACGAAGACGCCAAAGCATTGGTCTTCGCCTTGCAAGAAAAGGGCTTGCAAGCCGGAGATGTCATTAGCTTTCAGACGCCCAACTGGGCCGAGGCCTGCGTCATTAATATTGCAGCGGCCTTAGGCGGTTTCTTGATCAACCCGATCGTGATCATTTATCGCCACGCTGAGCTACGCTATATGCTTGCCGATTGCCGCGCTAAAGTATTTTTCGTTTGCGAGAGCTTCAATAAATTCAACTTTGTCACCATGATGGATGAATTGCGGCCACAATTACCCGATCTCGAGCATGTCGCTTATATCCGTGGGTCTAACGCCGATACGAGCTACGAGTCCTTGATACAACGCGGCCGCGAGATTAGCGGCACTTTGCCGAAAGTTAATCCAACAGACATTAAGCTCATTCTGTACACATCAGGCACCACCGGGCGCCCGAAAGCTGTCTTGCACAGCCATAATACCTTGGCGCGGGCGGCAGAGGCATCCTTGGCGCATTGGAAAATTGCCAAAGGCGCGCATTTTCTAATGCCTTCGCCTGTTACCCATATTAGTGGCTACTCAAACGGCCTCGAGCTGCCCTTTATTGGCGAAACCCGTACGATCTTGATGGAAAGCTGGAACGCCGAGGCAGCGGTCAAGCTGATCGACGACTACCATGTCGTTGGCACCGTTGCAGCAACACCTTTCTTGCAAGAAATGGTCAATGTCGCGGTTGCCACTGGAAAGCAATTACCAAGTCTTATTTCCTTCGCCTGCGGCGGCGCCGCCGTGCCACCCGAAATCGTGCGGACCGCCAATAGCAAACTCGCCAATAGTTTTGCCTTCCGCGTGTTCGGCAGCTCCGAGGTTCCACTGGTAACTTTGGGCTATCAGGGCGCCGCGCAGGCCGAGCTTGCCGCCACAACCGATGGCGAAATCATCGATTACGAAGTCCGGATTGTCGACGATGCGGGACGGGACGTGCCACAAGGCCAAGACGGCGAAATCTGGGCGCGGGGGCCTGCGATGATGCTGGGCTATGCTGATCCAGAGGACACCAAAGACGCGATTTCGGAAGACGGCTTCTTCAAAACCGGTGACATTGGCTTTATCTCACCCGAAGGTGCCTTAGTCATTTCCGGCCGGAAAAAGGACCTCATTATTCGCGGTGGTGAAAATATCAGTGCCAAGGAGATCGAGGACGTCTTGCACCAGTCAGATTTAGTTCGCGAAGCCGCCGTCGTTGCCATGCCGCATGCCCGTCTCGGTGAGGGCATTTGCGCCTTTGTGATTGTTAAAGACGCCGCTTGCACGACCGAAGATCTTTTAGCGCATGTCGCTCAATACGGATTGGCCAAGCAAAAAACGCCCGAACGATTTGTTTTTGTTGAGGACTTTCCGCGAACGGCGTCGGGCAAGATTCGCAAAGACCAACTGCGCATCATCATCCGCGAGATGATGGAGCAAGAAGGCTGACCCTATTTTGCATGCGCTTCAATGCTGGCCGCCATTTCCTTATTGGTCGGATTGCGGCGCAAGGTCAAACCACCATTAACTTGGAAATTTTCGCCCGTCATGTAGCACTCGTCGCTACTGATCCATGAAATCGCTGCCGCAATATCGTCAGACGTGCCAATGCGACCGAGAGGATATGACGGGATAAAAGCTTCAAAAATACCGGGGGTCTCTTTCGCTCCTGCCGTCATTGGCGTATCGGTGAGGCCCGGCGACACGGTATTGGCGCGAATGCCCTGCTCACCAAATTCATTGGCGATACAGCGAATAACATGATCAAAACCTGCTTTGGTACCCATATAGGCGGCATGATCATTCAACATAATCTTGGCCGTCGCTGAACTAATCTGAATTAAAGAGCCGCCCTCTTTCATAATACGGATAACCGCTTGGAAGAACATATAAGGGCCAATGAATTGCAGATCGGTCATACGGCGCAACTCATCTTCTGTGGTGTTCAAAAATGGCGTCAAAAGCCCCCAGCCCGTTGCGTTGACGGCGATGTGCACGGTGCCATGATCTTTGGCGATTTTCGCTGTCATGGCGTCAATGTCAGATTTTTTTGTAATGTCGCACGTTACGAAATCACCCTTAATTTCCTTGGCAATTTCTTCCAGCGGCTCTTGGTGACGGCCCGCGACAATGACGCTTGCACCATCGGCCGCCAAGCGGCGCGCAATCACCTGGCCCATATTATTCTTCCCAGCGGCGCCAATCACCAATGCTATTTTGTCTTTTAAATTTGCCATCTCACCCCCCAATTTTTTACCGCTAACACCGCGACGTTTTCTTAAGCTAGTTTACCGGGAAGCTTAACACTCGCAATGCCCATTTCACCCTAGTTTGATTGCTAGGTAACTTTTTCCACCAGCACGCTAAGCTGACGCCAGAAAATAGGAGGATATCTCATATGGATTTAGGTCTTAAAGGAAAGAAAGTAATACTTACGGGCGGTAGCCGCGGAATTGGTCGTGCCGCCCTCGATATTTTTGCCCAGGAAGGCTGTGACATTGGTTTCTTTTCGCGCAATGCCGAGCAAGTTGCAGAAACCGCCGCCGCATTGTCAAAATCGGGCGGTAAAGTCATCGGCGAAGCGCTCGATATTGGCGATCTTGATGCCTACCAAGCCTGGCTTGCCAAGACGGCAGAAGCCCTTGGTGGATGCGATATTTTTGTACCCAATGTCAGCGCCTCAGGTGCTGGTGCGACAGGCGATTGGGATACTTGCGTTAATTACGATATTAAGGGAACCGCACTCGGCTGCGAGGCCCTGATGCCCTTCCTCGAAAAGTCAGACAGCGCTTCGGTCGTCGTCATGGCGAGCACGGCAGGTCTCGAGACTTTTATCGTACCGCAAGCCTATAATGCGATTAAAGCGGCCCTGATCACTTATGCGAAACAATTAGGACAAGAGATCGGCAAAAACGGCATCCGCGTGAATTGCGTATCACCGGGCCCCATTCGTTTCCCTGGCGGTAATTGGGAAGCCATCGAAGGCGCGATGCCTGATCTTTACAATGCCACGCTCGGCCAAATGGCGCTGGGTCGTTTCGGGACCCCCGAGGAGGTAGCTAATGCTGTGGTCTTCCTTGCCAGCCCTGCCGCAAGCTATATCACCGGCACAAACATTATTGTTGACGGCGGTTACACCAAGCGCGTGCAATTCTAAGCCCGCCACAGCAATGGTAATCGAAAACGGCGGCCTCAGGCCGCCGTTTTTTTAATCGCCATTAAGCGGGACTAATATCGAGGATAAGTTTCCCGTTGTTACCACCTGAGAATAGCAACATGAACGCCTCATAGGCATTTTCAATACCAGTCTCGACATGCTCGTCGGCGACAATTTTACCTTCGCTGATCCATTGCCCCATTTCGACCGCCCCTTCGGCAAAGCGAGGTGCATAGTCGCGTATCAAAAACCCTTGGATCTTAGCTTGCTTAACAATAAGCTGCCAAATATGGCGCGCACCAACATGATCACTATTATACTCGCTGATCAAACCACATAGCACGATGCGCGCATGCTCGTTAATGACGTGCAGACCAGCATCGAGAATATCGCCGCCGACATTCTCAAAAATAACATCGACGCCGTTGGGGGCTGCGGCCTCCATTTCAGCAATCAGGGCCGTAAGATCTTTGCCGCGATAATCGATCGCGGCATCGAAGCCATAACGCTCGGTCAGGCGTCGGCATTTTTCTGCGCCGCCAGCCACACCAATCGTCCGACAGCCCTTCAATTTGGCAATTTGTCCGACCAAAGAGCCGACAGCCCCAGCGGCCCCAGTGACCAAAACCGTTTCACCCTTTTTGGGCTGTCCAGCATCGAGCAAGCCAAAATAAGCCGTCATCCCGACGGCACCCAGAACCGATAAATAATTCGTCACGCTCGGCACCAGCGACGCGTCGATCGGCGCGGTAAAACCATCAATGGCAACGGTTGAATATTCCTCAATACCATTGAGCCCCAATACCCATTGTCCTTCGACAAAATCTGGATTGGCAGACTTGTACACCTGCCCAACAGTAGTGGCCCTTACCGGCGCACCCAATTCCACTGGCGGCAAATAGGACGGCACATCATCGAGCCACCCCCGAATAGCCGGATCTAACGAGGCAAAATGATTGCGTACGATAAACCCGCCCTCTGGTGGTGCGGCGAGATCTTCTTCCAGCAACGCGAAATCCGACGCTTTGGGATTTCCTTGCGGACGGCTCTTAAGAATAAAGCGACGATTTTTTGTCATACTAACCTCCAAATGCCTATCTCCAGAGTGGACATAGTTTGATTTTTAAATATCATCCAACGTAAGGTCCGTAAACTGCGGACAGCGACTATCCTTTAGACGAGGAACGAGACCAGCAATGTCGCTGTGCTGCATATTGTAAGAGGAGAATAAAATGGGTCGATTACAAAACAAAATAGCCTTGGTAACAGGAGCAGCCTCGCGACCAGGTTTGGGGAGTGCCATTGCCGAGAGGTT
This sequence comes from Alphaproteobacteria bacterium, assembly GCA_965660195.1. Classification (GTDB taxonomy): domain Bacteria; phylum Pseudomonadota; class Alphaproteobacteria; order RS24; family RS24; genus JAYODZ01. The sequence continues at coordinate 13,410 of CBFHZM010000006.1, read as the reverse complement.
TGCTGCCGAAGGGGCATTTGTTTACTTAACCGATATTGATGTCCCCGGGGTTAACCAGGTGGCTGAGGAGATTGTTCAAAAAGGTGGCAAGGCAACAGCCTTGCAGCATGATGTCGCCAAAGAAAGTGATTGGGATCAAGTTTTTGCGACCATTAGAGCCGAACATGGTCGGCTTGATGTTATGGTCAACAATGCAGGCATCTCTCTCCTCAGTACGATCGATGGTCAATCGACCGAGAATTATATGAAGGTCATGGACGTTAACATGCATGGCGTTTTCTTCGGCACGCATCGCGCCGTCGCCTTAATGCGCGAGGTCGGCGAAGGCGGCTCGGTGATCAACATGTCCTCGATTTGTGGCCTCGTCGGCGTGCCCGGAACTTCGGCTTATGCCGCAACTAAAGGCGGCGTCCGCCTGCTTAGCAAAACCATTGCCGTCGAGACAGCGAAAGACAAAATCCGCGTTAATACACTGCATCCCGGCATGATTATGACCAATATTCAAACCGCTGCTATTCGCGAGAACCCAGCGAATTACGACACATTCGTCGCTGGAATTCCGATGGGATATATTGGTGAACCTGAAGATGTCGCCAATTGCGCTTTGTTTCTCGCCTCCGACGAGTCGCGTTACATAACGGGCACCGAAATCACGATTGACGGTGGGATCACCGCCGCTTAAAGCGTCGGGGGATCACGGTGAGCCCGGGATCGCTTATGCGATCCCGCATCCTACATGGGGAGCGGGCGAACGCCAGAAATGTCGTAAACTTGCACCGTCGAGGCGAGCATCTTGCCGCCATATTTGGCAAAAAACTCGCCGATCCAAGGCTGCGTGAAATGCACGGCGAGAGCTTGGTCGTTTTCCCAAATTTCCATAACATTGATGAGACCTGCGGCGGCATCTTCGACCAATAGCGAGTAGTGATGGCAGCCATCCTCACCACGGACTTTGTCCACCATAGCCGCAACATCAGCTTCAAATTCGCTGATTAAGGCAGGATCAAAATTCATTGTTCCAGCAACAAAAATCATATCAGTTTCCTCCAAGGTTCCAGCATATCACATGAGTTAAACAGTCTCGCAGGTTTTGCTATTCTGTAAAGACTAGCCATTAGGGCAGTACCATAGGGACCTGCTCTCACGCACTCTAGTAATATATGGAGAGGAGATTTTTATGTCACAAAAACCCGATTTAGCCGACTTGGTAAATAAGTTTTATGCCGCTTCAGCTGCTGGCGACTTTGAACTTGCTCGCAGCATGATGACCGATGATTTCAAAATCACCGAAGCTGATGATTTGCCTTTTGGCGGCGTTTACTCCGGCAAAGGCGCTCTAGAAGAGCTTTATGCCAAAGTGATGGGGATGATGAATATCGCCGAACTTAAACACAGCCATATGATGGTTGGCGACGGTTGTGTTTGTTGCATGGTTCATTTGGTTCCCGCGTCGGGCGGCGAGCCGATTACGCTGATGGAGCTGTTCTTATTCGACGGCGAGTTGCTCGCTGAAATCCGCCCCTACTATTTCAATACGGCGCGTGTCAAAGAAGTTTGCAACGTCTAAGCGCAGTTAAAGTTTCAAAACCGTTTTCGCGACGATATTTGCTTGCACCTCATTGGTGCCGCCAAATATCGTCCAAGCGCGGCTATTGAGATAACGCGCTGGTGCGGCACGCGCCGCTTCCGCTAAGAAGGGTGATGCCATATTCTGCCCGGGCAAAACATCTGCCGATGTCATTTGCAGACCGGCCGGCCCATACATTTGCATATCAAACTCGTCAATCTCTTGCCTTAGCGACGATGTCACCAATTTGATGACAGATGTCTGTGGGCCAGCAGGACGTCCTTTGCTGATATCGTTGAGGATCTTTAATTCTGTAACCTCGAGTGCTTCCGCCCGTAGCCGCAATTTTGCGAGCTTGGCCCGCCAGTTTTTATCTTGGACCAAAGCTTGCGTTTCGCGAAAGGTGATATCCTTAGCGCGTTGCTCAATGCGCCGCAAATCAGCAAGCAAGCGCGGCGCATGACAGGAGCCGCCGCGCTCATTCTCAAGCAAGAACTTCGCAATTTCCCAGCCTTGGCCCTCTTCACCGATCAGATGCGCGACCGGCGCTTCGGCATTATCGAAGAAAATTTGATTAACCTCATGATAGCCAGACAACGTCAAGATCGGACGTATGGTGACGCCCGGCTGGTTCATGTCAACCAAGATAAAGCTAATCCCTTTTTGTGGCCGGTCAGATTTCTCGGTTCGCAATAGGCAGAAAATCCAATTCGCGTGTTGCGCATGCGTCGTCCAGATTTTCGTTCCGTTAATACGATACACATCACCATCGCGTACCGCAGTGGTTTTCAAGCTCGCTAGATCAGAGCCCGAATTCGGTTCGGAAAAACCCTGACACCAATAATGCTCACCCGATAAAATCGCTGGCAAGAAACGTTGCTTTTGCGCGTCAGTGCCATAAGCGCATAAAACCGGCCCCAAGAGCTTCAAGCCCATGACAGCCAGGCTCGGGGCACCGGCTTCGGCGCATTCCTTTTCAAAAATATAATGCTGGATCGGGCTCCAACCCGTACCGCCGTTTTCAACTGGCCAATGCGTCGCGAGCCAGCCTTTGCGGTTCAGAGCCGCCGCCCAAGGCAAGCCAAATTCGGGCTCAATAAAAACCCCCGTCGCATGCGTCGCGGCATCGCGCATGTCAGGCGTCAACTCGGCATCTAAAAAGGTGCGGACCTCGTCACGAAACGCCAAATCAGCATCTGAAAACAAACCCTGCATGCTTATCTCCTAGCGACTTAAAATGGTAACTGCAGACACCCCAGGGGCACCATAAACATGGGTGTAAGCGGTTTTTGGATCACCTTGAACTTGCCGCTTGCCGGCTTGGCCGCGCAGCTGCACAACATTCTCATAAACTTGCCGTAGACCAGAGGCGCCGATCGGTTCGCCACAAGCGAGGCATCCGCCATCTGTGTTAACTGGCAACTGGCCATTGAGCTTGGTCCGCCCTTCGGCGAGCCATGCTTCTTGCTCACCATGTTCGCAAAAACCATTCTCGGCCATATGCATAATTTCGGCGCCTGACTCAGTATCCTGCAATTGCGCGACGTCAATATCGTCAGGTCCGATCCCGGCTTTATTGAAAGCATCGCGCGAGGCAATCGCCGTCGCCGTGCCGCCAACATTGAGCGAGGCCAAAGGCTGGAATACTTCGAAGGAATTGGCCGGGCGCGTCCGCATAACCGCCGCCTCTAGCCGAATGAAAGGTAAGCCCAATTGTTTAGCGCGCGCCTCGGACGCTAATATCAGCGCCACACCACCCTCAGCTGGCGAACAGAACATATATTTGCGCAATGGGTCGGAGATCAGATCACTGCTCATAATTTCGTCGAGCGGCACCGGCGCACGGCGCCACGCATGGTCGGCCAAAGCCCCATTTTCAAACGCTTTTTCGGCCACCCGACCCAAGGTTACTTCGCTAATGCCATAATCATGCATATAGCGCTGGATCTTAACGCCAAAAAACTGCGTCGTGATCATATAGCCTTGCTCGCCATACCATTGCGGCAGGCCCCATTCTTCGGGTTTGGGATCGAAGGCGCCGCGTGGGTGTTTATCGAAGCCGACAGCAAGCCCGAGGTCAAACTCCCCCGAGAAAATCGCGCTCGCCGCTGAGCTCAAGGCAGATCCGCCTGTCGCACAGCCATTTTTAACATTGATAAATTGCAACCCCGTCGTGCCAAGTTGCGAGACCAGTGTATCGGCATTACCTGACGCGTCCGAGCCACCAAAAGCAAATTGCATATCGCTCCATCTGAGGCCTGTATCTTTCAGGGCTTGGCGAATAGCAAATGCGCCCTGCTCCAAACCTGTTCGCCCTTCCGTACGCCCGAAAGGGTGAATACCAACGCCAATAATACCGACTTTTGTCATGTGACTTATCCTTTAATGGGTTGAAACGCATGCACCATGGCGCTGTCCGCGCGCGATGGATCCAGCTGAACCCAAGTCAACTCTAGTTGCATCCCAATTTTAACGGCCTCAGGCTCGATATTGACGATACGGCTTTCGAGCATCAGCTGCCCATCAAGTTTGATATAGCCAACGACAAAGGGCGTGAACTCTTCAGGCCCCGCATAAGGGGGGGACTTGGGGCGAAAGCGCTGCACCGTAAACGACCATAATTCGCCTCGGCTATGCAGCTCGATAAGCTTCATACCGCTGGTATCAACATCATCGATCGGAAAAACAATCTGCCCACTGTCACTATCGACCGCGGCATAAAGCTTGCCCTCGTCTGCGCCTTTGATCTGATGTAAACTCATTGCCTGAACTCCATGCGAGGAGAATAGCCTCTCAGCCTTTGTAAGCGCACTATTCATTGTTCTAGGTAATGTTTTTATCTTATCCGCCTAGTGGCGAGATTTCAGCTTTAGTTGTAATTGCTGATATAGCCGAGCTGCGTTGCCTTGAAGACAGCGGCGCTTCGATTGATGGCATCGAGTTTGACCGAGGCATTATGAATATGAAACCGCACAGTGGCGCGGCTACGGCCAATGATTAGGCTGATTTCGACATCGGTTTTCCCCAACGCCGCCCACCGCAAGCACTCAACTTCCCGTTTGCTGAGCTTAGCCTTTCCGGGCAATAATTGTGCGCGTGGGTCGACATGCACATAACTGCGAATGAAAGCCCGCGCATAAATCCCTAACTCATCACCAAACGCCTCATATTCAGCGCTCAAATCCGACTTATCGGGGTCTTCCGGATTAAAGCTTACGGCGCCAATCTGACCAAAGGGCATGTGAACTGGTACAACAATAGCGGCATGGGTGCGCGCTCTATCCTTAAACTTGCTGAGGTCTATCGTGCCTAGATAGTGATTTGGATAGCGCGTATTAATACCATTGGCATTGATCCAGAAAGGTTCGCTCTCATAGCGACAAGCCATCGGGATCGGAGAAATAAGGGCCAAATTGCTGGATTTCCACCAATCATTCTTGCCATCCCAGCCGAAAACTTCACTCGAGAGATTAACGCCATTTTCATCAACCATCGCAGGATTCAAGGCGATATTGTGGCAAACAGCGATGCGGAAGGGGTAGAGAGCTCGCGAGACGTCGCGAAAGGCCTCGGCGGCGCGTCGAATACTATCGGCATTCTCAATCCGTATCAGCTCTAAATTAGCGCTAATATTCTTCATTCGCCCCTCTCTCAAGACACCTAACCTTTTAACGAGCCGTCAGGTAGCTAAAAATGTGTAAAATGGATACTAAGTTTTTTGTTGGGTTTCTTCAAGCGTTTAGAATATCTCTGAAAAAAGGGAAAAGGCAGTGGCTTTCGATCTCACCGACGAACAGAGCATGATCAAATCTATGGTCGAGCGCTTTGTGCAAGACAAATATCCGATCAATAGCGCGGCAAAATATCAAAGCGAGCGCTGTGGTTTTTCGCAAGAGAATTGGGCGACGCTAGGCGAGTTGGGCATTATTGGCACCGCTTTTAGTGCTGAAAATGGTGGCCTCGGCGCAGACGACACGACCTTATCGATTATGTTTGAGGCGTTCGGCTACGGCTCGGTCGTCGAACCGATGATCGATTGCGTGTTCGAAGCTGGGCGTTTGTTTGAGCGCGGTGCGGCTCCCGAACTGGCACAATCATGGCTTCCCAAACTAATCGATGGCAGCAAAAGGCTGGCACTGGCGCATACCGAATATAGCGCGGGCGACGATGACGACTGGGTTGGTCTGCGCGCTAGCCTCAGTAATGGACAGTATGAACTTTACGGTGAAAAATCACTGATCGTCGCTGGTTTAAACGCCGATGGCTTTGTTGTCAGTGGGCAAACAGGCGTCAATGGCACATCACAAACCGAGTTCTTTTTTGTCCCCGCCGATACGGCTGGTTTAACACTAGCACCCTTCCGACTGATTGACGGGGCAGTCGCCTGCCAAGCCTTGTTTGATCACGTACGCATTCCCGAGAGTTACCGGCTCGTGGGCGGACTCGATCTATGGCACACAATCCGCGAAGAAAGTGCACTCTTGCGTGCGGCCGAAGCTGTTGGCCTAATGAATAAAATGTTCGAGGACACGTTGGAATATTTACGGACGCGCGAGCAATTTGGTAAAACCTTGGGCAGCTTCCAAGCCCTGCAACACCGTATGGTGGCACAATATGTTGGCTTGAACGAGTGCCGCGCACTTCTCGAGCGCATTACCTTGCAGGAAAATAAGGCAGATCGTAGCCGCGCGATTGCTGGTGCCCGCGCCGCTATTGCCGAACGCGGCATCGCTCTCGGCCATGAAGCCATTCAACTACATGGCGGGATGGGCGTCAGCGATGAATTGCCGATTGGACGTTATCACAAAAGGCTCGTCTTTTTGACGCAATACCCTGCCGATGGCGAGCGCGCCTTTAACGCTTATGCGGGGATCACAGCTCCTTAGCCACCCAGCTAATGCCGCGCCTTAGGAGCGTATAGAACACCGGCAAATCCCACGCGCAGCGTTCAATGGTTGGCCACCAATCAAGCACTGGTTGCATATCGTAATGCCCGCGGCAATGCCCCAAGGTCAGATACAAAACTGCACCCTTTCCATGCTCCTTGATATAGAAAACAGGGTGCGTGCCAGGAGCGTCGTCGGCCTCAACAAACCCCGTGCCGGGCTGGTCGCACTCCGTCTCGAGCAAAACATCGAGCGTGCCATGTTGCTCGAGATGGTAAAGCTCATCCGTCGTCTCAAACGCCTCAACACCTTTAACCAGAGGATGATCAGGCTGCTTCACCGTCACCGTGTAAGGTTCGATCGGCGGATGCGAAATAAATTGTGAGCCCAAGAGCTCGGCATAAAGTGGCGCCCAACGCGGCGCATCCCACTTGCCATTCGATAGCAAACGTAAAATTGAGTTGGTACCGTGCAACGCATACCAACGGCCACCCTCATTCAGCCAATCGCGCAAGGCTTCCTGCGCATTGATCGAGGGGATCACATCGCAGGTATAGGAAATCAGGCAATGGGCCTCTTTGAGAGCGTCGATGTTTTCGTAATCCTCAAACACCCGTACCCGAAAGCGATCATCCTCGCCGAGCAGTTTTAGAATTTCAAGACGGGCAAAATCAATATCGTGATATTTGCCACTGGCAACAAGAATGCAGTTAATGCGCGGCGGTTGATCTGGCTTGGACATCGGGCCTACTCCTTACTGATATATTTATCGAGCGTCTGTTGGAACTGACGCAACCGAATTTCTTGATAGTCGCCGAACTGGACCTCGCCATTTTTTGAGCATTTCAGACCTTCTTGCACATAGGGCAGATTATCCATGTCTTGTTCAAACACATCGCCCAAAGCGCCCAATTCAGTCGCCTCTGTCCACTTCTGCTCGAGGCTCAAGAAGTGCATTTTTGGGCTACGCGGAATTGGTTGCCCTTTCGGGACGCGCGAGAGAATACGCACTTCCATCAAGCAATAATCGGGGTCATCCCCCCATGGCTTCCAGCGATAGACGATATTTGGCATAAAGCCGCCCCACGGCGAGAAATTTGGGAAAACATTATAGACCAACGCATCGAGAAGCTCGGCGTCGGTCGCGTCGCTATGGTCATATTGGAACATATTGGTATAGGCCTCGCGCATCGCCGCGCCGAGCGCCTCGCGCGCCGTCTGCCCCTCAGGAACATCAATTTTAAATGGGTCGGCATCGGGGTCATAATTTTCCGCTGAGCGGCCATTATATTTCACAAACTCATCGACAATCCATTGTTGCTTCTTGTCGCTGGGGTCGACATGCGGTGACATCACGCCAAACGGCACGAGGTTCACATTCACATTATCACCATAGGTCCAATAGGCGCTGTTCTCATCGCCCGTAAAGGGTAAGATTTGTGGATGCGTAACAACGGTGTGCCAGGCCTCCATAAAAGCTTCTGCTGTTATCTTCCAGTTGGCCGGAACGACTTTCCCAACCCAGATAACGGTGCCACACTCTTCATGCCGCCAGCGCTTAAAAAACTCTGGCAAGGGGCTAAGGTATTCTTCCAAGCTTGGCCCTTCCTCGCTTTCACGGATAAAAATATACCCTGCCCAACTTCCGACTTGCGCTTCTGGGAGCTGCATTTTCTTATCCGACAAATGCCCGAAATCCCAACGATTGGGAATTTCAGCCAGCGAGCCATCCTTATTCCAGGTGAAACCGTGAAACGGGCATTGGAACTGATCCGCGCACCCATCCTCAGTGCGTAATTTGCGGCCGCGGTGCAAACAGACATTGTGGAAAGCCCGAACCGAGCCGTCATCTTGCCGACAAATCAAAAAGGTGCGGCCGGCATTTTCATAGACGACATAATCGCCAACCTCAGGAAGATCCTCTTCGCGGGCGGCAAATTGCCAGACATTCGGCCACATTTTTTCGCGTTCAAGAGCAGCGAATTCTCGCGAGGTGTAACGTTCAGCTGGAATAGGATCGGAGCCGCGATAACGATAACTCGGCTCTTTCAAGAAATCTGGAACCGGCTTGGAGTCCGTTGCCACGAGATCAACCCAATTGACCCCCTTGGCCATGCGCGTCCGCGCCAGATCTTCTTTGGTCATTTTTTCCGTCATGAAACATCTCCCTCTACTTCGCGTCAGATGACGATCGCTCAAGCTTAAGCCAGCTCAAAGCCTAAAACCAGCGTCTTATGAGTAAGTATTATTTGCCAAAATCGAAGCTTTGTAACCTTGTCCAAGTCATAGGTTTAGAACGGCGTTAAAAGTTTGACGCAGACCAAAAACTGTCGAAACATGGAGTTATAAAGGAGAGCGTGTCGATGATTTCAGGATCATGCTTGTGCGGCCAATTACATTACCAGCTCGATGAAACGCAAGCTGGCGCCGCGTTTCATTGCCATTGCCGCGACTGCCAGAAAGTCACAGGGTCGGGCAAAGCAACCGTCGTGCATCTGCCGGAAACGGCACTCGCTCTGCACGGTGAGCACAAAATTTATGAGAAAAAAGGCACGGATGGATCAACCGTGCGCCGCGGCTTCTGTCCACACTGCGGCAGCCAAATGCTCACCTTTATTGCCGAGATCCCGGGTTTTGTATTTGTCAAAGCTGGTACCATGGATGATAGCAGCTGGATCTCTATGCAGGCGAACTGCTGGACTGCATCAGCTAACACGTGGTCACCTGTTGATACAACGATCGCGGGTTTTGCTGGTAATCCACCCGCGGCTCAGGACGACTAAAGGCCTTACTCGCTCGGTGTGTACCAAATCGGCGAGCTGTAGGCGCGTTGCTGCAAGCTATGTGGCACATCCTTCGGTAAGGGCTGCTTGTAGCGCGCCGCATCATATGTCGACCAACGCGGTGTCGGGATTTCTAACACCCGCGCATAATAAAAGGCACGCTCGCTCGGATTAAAATCGGGATCTTGCCAATAGGTCATCAAGCTCTCCGCACCGATATCATTGGTATAGGTGGCGTTTGCGACATCCACGGTTGAACCCACAGGGCCGACACTGCCCGTCTTGGCATCCGGCAGGCGATCGCCCGACCAGGCAACATCATAGACCCGCTCCCGCGTCGTACCGTCTTCGGCCAGCCAGCCTTTGATGATCTGAATACGGTCGAGATGCGCACTTTCGGGGTCTTTACTCGCAGCAATTAAAAAGCCAGGCGCTTTTTCTGAAGCAGGCAAATCGCCACCCATTGGCACACCGCGGGCATAGGCCTGTGCGACCATATCGGGACGGTTGATATCATCTTCGGAGAAATCGAAACCACCAAAGAGGCGTAATTGAATACGCGGGCCGGTGGAAGCATAGACCTCGCGGCGTTTCATAGCATCGAATAATGCTTCCCGCGTATTTTCAGTTGCCCAAATCGCGGCATAGCCCGAGGCGGCGAGGAAGCGATTAGACCACAATGCCCCGCCCATTTTATTGGTCAGCCGATCGGGCCCCGGTTCGGAGTCGGCGAACTTACCATAATAATTACCACTTTCAGCGGTGGCCATTGCGGTATGCGAGTCCGTGCTACCGATCATGCCAAATTTGAACGGGTTAACGCCGATGTCAGCCTCATGTTGCAAGCCGCTTCGTAAAGCAGGGCGCGCATACTCGCGCTCAAACATGGCTTTCTTCAACGCCTCCGGCTTTTTGTTCATCGCAATGTCGGTCTCGTCCCAATTTTCGAAGTCAGCAAACATATCATCGGGTGAGACCAGCGGATGCGTTTCACCATCGCCCTTAACTTGTGTCATTTCATAGATCGGCTCCCACCGCATGCGGGTTTCGGCGTAGGCGCGATCAAGTGGTTGGCCGTTAATCCGATTGTCTGCGAACATCAAGCCGTTGGACAGATTGCCATTGTGGGGAATGGCAAGCACCTCGTTATCATGGCTGGCTTCATAGGCCTCAAGGCTGGCCCAGAGATCTTCAGGATCGACGCTATCGAGCGAAGAAAAAGGTGTCAGATCCGCCGTATCCTCAGCGCCACCGCGAAACACCACGACACGGTGGAGGTTGTCGCCGTCAATCATCGAGGTCCATTCATAACCAATAATGGCCGAGAACGTACCCGGCACGTTATGCCGCTCGGCGGCCTCGACCGATTGCCGCCACATGGTGTTCATCACCTCGGGCGATGGATAACTATCTAGCCCGGCCGTACCTTGAATGGTTGCCATGAATTCAGAAACGATAGACCGCACCTCGCCATCAGCCAAATACTTGCTCCAGCGTTGGCCGAGCGGCAGCGCCATGATGTAATCACGTTTTTCTTGAATGCTGGCGAGTACGCCGAGATATTCGGCATGATCTGACACCATCAAGAAATCGAGCGGCCGCGATAATTGCGCCATATCGCCATTGTGAGCCTGCACTGCCTCACCCTTGGCGAAGCGAAAAGCATCATCGGGGGTTAACGAGCGATTGCCGAAAGAAAAACTATCAAACGAAAACCGCGAGTGGAGATGCAGATCGCCCCAGTAAACCTGCTGAGGTAAGCGTCCATCGTGATCGCGCGAGGCACTGTCAGGCGATTGATCGCAGGCAACAAGCGTTGTTCCTAGAGCTACGGTCACAAAAAACTTACTAAGATAGCGCATCTTCCCCTCCATGCCGCCGCGACGGTCTATATTTTTAGCTAATCGAGCTCGACTACAGTCTTACCAAAATTGTCGCCATTGAACATTTCACAAAAAGCCCGACCGACATTTTCAATACCAATGAGCTTATGCTCGTAATTCTTTAATTTGCCTTCGCTGATCCAAGCCTCAAGCTGTTGCCGCACAGCTTCATATTGCTCTTCGCGATAATGGGTCAAAAATCCACGCATGGTGATTTCCTTGGTGACCAATTCAAACAGATTCTTCGGCCCATAGGCTTGGTCATTATAATGTGTAATCGCACCAATCAGCGCGATCCGACCTCGATGGTTCATATGCGAAATTGCGGTCTCCAAAGTCTCGCCGCCGACATTATCAATAAACACATCGATGCCATCGGGGCAGGCCTCGGCGATTGCGGCGGCAAGCCCCCGCGGGTCCTTGCGGTTGACAGCCGCGTCATAACCAAGCTCAGAAACAAGCCGTGCGCATTTCTCCGGTGAGCTCGAAATGCCGACCCGCCGGGCGCCCAAAATACCCGCAATTTGACCCGCAACCGAGCCAACAGCGCCACCCGCGGCGCTCACCAAAACCGTCTCGCCAGCCTTTGGCGGCGCGATCTCTGTTAGAGCGAAATAGGCCGACATGCCCGTATCGCCCAGAATGCCCATATAATAGCTATGTGGAAAATCGAGATGCCGTGGCAGCTTGACGATAAAGTCATCGGGCTTGCTGATGGAATATTCTTCCCAGGCAAACCGCGCCATCAGAATATCACCCTCAACATAGTCTGGGTTTTTACTCTGCAGCACGCGCGACAGGGTCAGTCCCATAACGGCTTGGCCGAGCGGCATGGCAGGGAGAACATCATCACCGGCGGATTCGTTCATCCAATTCCGGAAGCCAGCATCAAGAGATATACAGAAATTTTTAACGAGGACTTGTCCCTCGTCTAAAGCAGAAACCCCAGCTTCCACCAAAGCGAAATCGGTGGGCTGGGGATATCCGTTTGGGCGGCTGGCCAGAACGACTTGTCTGTTTTTCATCAGAAGTTGCCCTGGCCAGTCCCTTAGTTTTGAGAGGTAACTCTTAGAATTCTAGTCCAAGTGTTACACCGAATTGGCGGCGAGGTACAAGCTCACCCCAAGCAAAGGCACCAGCGTCAAACAGACGATTGACGCGGTTACCGGCCTCAAGTACGTCGGTACCGTAAACAACCAGTTTCACTTTGCTGCCCATTTCGGTTTCTGTTGTATAAGTGGCTGACAGATCAAGCGTCTCGTAAGAGTCGATGATCATGTCTGGACCTGTTACAGGATTCCAGCTTTCATAAGCCGCACGACCCCAACTGTCATCCGTGTAGGTATAAGAGCCAGACAGCATCAGTTCGCCTTTGCTCAAAACCGTCAGGTGCTCGACCGTCAAGTTCCAATTCAGATCCGGTGCATAAACCACTTTGGCTTTATTGGCGATGTCACAACCTGTTGGACAGGCGGTGCCTGTGTAAGGGAACGAGTCGTAAGCCGCATCGATATACCCCAACGACCCGCGAACAGTCAGCGCATCGCTTGGGCGGAAAACTGTTTCCAGTTCAATACCGTCAATGCTCACCTCACCAGCGTTGCGAACATAAGTACACGTCGAACCCGCACTCTGGGTCTGCCCACACTGCGCACCAGGCGTCACAATTTGCTCTTGCTTGTCGGTGTAGTCAGATGTGAATACGGTCAGGTTGATGACTGTGTTTTCGGAAGGCTCGGCCCGCAGACCAAGCTCGAAGCTTTCGACTTCTTCTGACTGAAATGGCCCAACGGTCGATGGGTCAACACCACGCGCATTCCAGCCACCGCTGCGATAACCTGTTGCATAGGACGCATAGACCATACCAAGGTCTATGTTACGTTTTGCGATAAAACGATAGGACGTGTTGTCATCTTCATATGTCGAAACAGGCTTAGTGTAAGTCGCATTGGTTTTGGCAATACGGTCAGCAGCTGTAGCGTAACGCCGAAGTTCGAAATCTTTTTCCTCTTCGGTATAACGCAGACCACCCGTCAATTCCCAATCTTCGTTAACTTTATAGGTGACCTCGCCAAAAAACGCAGTAGCTTCGGCGTCTTGTTGCGACCAGAAGTTTTGCAACGGACCCGAGTCCAGATACGCATCGGTTTCAAGGAAATACAAGCCAGCAACGAAATTCAATGGACCATCAAAATTCGAGACGTATTGGAATTCTTGCGACGTTTGCTCATATTCTTGGTCACGAACAACGCGGAAGAAAGCTGTCTTTGCACCCCAAGAATTGATATCCA